>JAZQOW010000087.1:0-13330 GCA_045628065.1 Faecousia sp. | reverse complement strand
TTGAGGGCAAATGAGCCGCGCCGAATTTCAGACTCTGGTCGGGCTACGCCCTCCCTCCGTCTGAAATTCGTATTGCCCTCGTCCTTGCAAACGTGTAAACCATGTTATTGCACAATGTGTAAACCATGTTACTCTTGACACGCAGTTCGCCCCTACGAAAGCATTTGAAGTCTATTCAATAACAGGGTTGCCCTTAAGTTGATGACATTGGGCTGCGTGGGGTTGCTTTTGCTGTGCGTTTAGAAAGAATTCAGATGGGGCGGGCAATATGCGCCCTGCGGTATCCCGCCGCATTCGTTTTGACAGATTTCTTTCACTATGCACCAAAGCGAGGGGTTTCGACAGCGAAAAAATGCAGGAATTATGGCAATATTCCACAAAAAATGGGGAATAAATAGAAATGTCCTCTGCTTGCTTTTCAGACTGTTTGATGGTATGATATATTGCATATAATGGTAGGGATACGATCTGCCCCGCAAAATGGGCAGTTTCCAGTCAAACCGGAGGGAGATTAGCTTATGAAATATGATTGCGATAGAATCCTTCAGTGGACACAGGCACTGCTAAAGTATAATCACGACACCAAGCTCACCAGTGCTACCCCCCAGCAGCTGCATGATGCGCTGGGTCAGGCGGTGATGATGGAGATCAATGACGGCTGGATGCAGCGCCGTGCACTTCGCGCCCAAAACCGCAAGGCCTATTATTTCTCCGCCGAGTATCTGATGGGACGCCTGGTTTTCTCCAACCTGTGCAACCTTGGCATTCTGGAGGAGCTGAGCGAAGCCTTTGCCAAGAAGGGCGTTGACCTTGCCTGTCTGGAAGAGATCGAGGATGCCGCACTGGGCAATGGCGGCCTGGGCCGTCTGGCAGCCTGCTTCCTGGATTCCGCTGTTTCCAACGATCTTCCCCTGAGCGGCTATGGCCTGCGGTATAAGTTCGGTCTGTTCAAGCAGCGCTTTGACGACACGGGCAGCCAGCGCGAGCTTGCCGACGACTGGACCCACTACGGCGACCCCTGGAGCTACCGCCGCGATAACCACACCGTGACCATCGAATTTGCCGACCAGACCGTTCTGGCCGTTCCTTATGATATGCCCATTATCGGCTACGGCACCGATAACATCGGTACCCTGCGCCTGTGGCAGTGCGAGGCTGTGGAGGAGCTGGACTTTGATGCGTTCAATGCGCAGGACTATGCCCGCGCCCTCAACGCCAAGAACAAGGCCGAGGATATCACCCGCGTGCTCTACCCCAATGACTCCAATTACGAGGGCAAGCGCCTGCGCGTCAAGCAGCAGTATGTCATTTCCTCCGCTTCCCTTCAGGATATCCTGCGCATCTACCAGCGCGACCATGGCGACCTGCGCCGTTTTGCTGAGTTTGTCACCATTCAGCTCAACGATACCCATCCCGCCATGTCTATCCCCGAGCTCATCCGCCTGTTCCTTCGTGAGGGTCTTTCCTTCGAGGAGGCCTTTGAGATCGCACGCAATACCTTCAACTACACCAACCACACCGTCATGGGCGAGGCACTCGAAAAATGGGATCTGGGTCTCATGGCTTCCGTGGTGCCGGAAATTGTGGACATCATCCGCCGCATTGACGAGAGATTAAAGCACGAGCATCCGGGCTTGTATATCATTCAGGATAACATGGCGCATATGGCAAACCTCTCCGTCTATGTCTCCCGCTATGTCAACGGCGTTGCTGAGGTGCACACCGAGATCCTCAAAAATGACGTATTCCGCGACTGGTACGGCATCTACCCCGACCGCTTCCAGAATAAGACCAACGGCATCACCCCGCGCCGCTGGCTCGGCCTGTGCAATCCGGAGCTGACGGAAATGCTGCAAAGCCAGGTGGAGGGCGACTTCCTGAAGGATCTGGATAGCCTCCGTCAGATCGAGGGCAAGATCGACCGCCGCCTCATTGACCGCTTTAACGGCATCAAGTACCAGAAGAAGCTCCAGCTGGCAGAGATCATCGAAGCCAGAGAGGGCATCGACCTCGACCCCAACTTCATCTTTGATGTGCAGGTCAAGCGCCTGCATGAATATAAGCGGCAGCTGCTCAATGCTTTCTCCATCATGGACATCTATTTTGGCCTCAAGGACGGCAGCCTCACCGGCTTTACGCCTACGGCGTTCATTTTCGGCGCCAAGTCCGCCCCCGGCTACCGCAGAGCCAAGGCCATTATCCGCTATATCAACCGCATTGCCCGCCTGATCAACCGCGACCCCGATGTGGCGGATAAGCTGCGCGTGGTGTTCGTGCAGAACTATAACTGCTCCTATGCTGAGCATATCATCCCCGCTGCCGATATTTCCGAGCAGATTTCTCCCGCAGGCACCGAGGCCTCCGGCACCGGCAACATGAAGCTGATGCTCAACGGCGCGGTGACACTGGGTACACGCGACGGCGCCAACATCGAGATTTTCCAGCAGGCCGGCGAAGAGAACAACTATCCCTTCGGCATGACCGTGGATGAACTCAATGCCGCCCGCGGCAGCTACTACCGCCCCGGCATCTATGATTCCAATCCCCGCCTGCGCCGCGTGATCAACACGCTGGTGGACGGCACCGTGGAGACCGATGACGAGCAGAGAGAGCTGTTCTCCGCCCTTCTCGACGGCGCAAGCTGGCACGCACCCGATCATTACTTCCACCTGCTGGACTTCGCCTCCTATCAGGAAGCAAAGCTCCGCGCCAATCACGATTACCGCGACCGCCGCGCCTTCGGCCAGAAGTGCCTGCTGAATATCGCCCGCGCCGGAAAATTCTCCTCCGACCGCACCATCCGCGAATACGCCGCCGATATCTGGCACATCCAGCCTGCGACCCTTGAAGCGGAAGAAGAATAATAACAAAACGAACCGACCAACAAAATGGTCGGTTCGTTTTTTGCAGCAAAAAGGAGATCGCAGAACGAAAGGCACTTCACGGTAGACAATATCCATGTTATGCAATACCGTAGGGGCGAACTGTGTTCGCCCGCTATCCGATTCAATCGACATTTCATATAGCTGCAAGCCGGAGCAGGCGAACGCAGTTCGCCCCTACGAAAGCATTTAAAGTCTATTCAATAACGGGGCAGCCCTTAAGTTGAAGACATTGCCCCTCAAGGAGAAGGCTTGGGCAAAAAGACGCCTTCCCGGCAAGGGGAAGGCGTTTTTTGTTATATTAGGGTTTCTTTACATAGAAGGTCTGTCTGGGTCCGTTGTCCTGCATCAGGGTGGCGGGGTTGCGGAAGCGGGTGAGGTAGAGGAGGGTGTCGTAGAGATCACCCACGCAGCCGCTCAGGTGCGTGGCCAGCAGGATGCCCAGCAGGAATTGCCACCACGGATTGCTGATCGCAGCCATGGCAATGAGAAGCACAACGGTAAACACCACAAACGGGGCCAGAAGTGCGATCAGCGCCGTTCTGCGGTAGACATAGATGCCCGGCACACCGCAGTAGGCGGTGGTGAGGGTCATGCCGAAGGTGAGCTTCTGCCCGGTGAGCAGCTTGTAGGCAAGGCCGTGCAAAAGCTCATGGAGCGGAATATGTGCGACCAAAAGCCCCAGAAAAACAAGCAGATCGCTTGCCGCAATGGTGAATGCATAATCCAGCGGCCGGATGGCGGCATAGACCGTGGCGAGAGCGACAAAGAGTACAGCGATGGCAGCCAGATTCAGGAGTACGATGGTGCGCATATTCTTTGCGTCTACGACCTTGGCTTCCTGATAGCCGACCGGGAGCGCGGTTTCATAAGAGCATTTTGTCGGCTTCATAAGCTTCTCCTATGCTCCGATGAAGGATTCAGGGCTGAAACAGCTCTGCGCTCGTTGCCAGCTGGATGCCGTTGCGGGAGAGAATGTCCTGTGCGGCCTCATTATCATTCACGCGGAAGATGACATAGGCCGTATCCGAGCGGCGGGTGATAAAGGCGTAGCTGTATTCAATGAAAACATTTTCTGCACACAGAACGGACAGAATGCGCTGGAGGCCGCCCGGTTCATCCGAGATGGGCACGGCAATGACGGGGTTGATTGACACGATGCAGCCTTCGTTTCGGAGTGCCTCCACGGCATCCTCGGGACGGTTTACAATCAGGCGCAGAACGCCGAAGTCGGAGCTGTCAGCCAGAGACAGGGCGCGCAGATCGATCCCTGCGCGAGCCAGAGTATCGGTGATTTGAACAAGAGCGCCGGATTTATTCTCAACAAAAATAGAAATTTGATTAATGGTAACAGCCATAATATAAGCCTCCGTTTATCAGATTTTACGCTTATCGATCACGCGGACAGCCTTGCCTTCACTGCGGGTGATGGACTTGGGGGCGACCAGATGCACCTTGGGCGAAATGCCCAGCATGGAGCGCATAGCCTCCACCAGTGCGCGCTCACTCGCGGTGATGCCGCGGACGGTATCGCTGAACTGCTCGGGGTTCATCTCAACATTTACATCGAAGGTGTCGGTGTTGTTCACGCGGTCAACGATGATCTCATAGTTGGGGGAGTAGCCCTGAGCGAGAAGGACGGTTTCGATCTGGGACGGGAAGACGTTGACGCCGCGAATGATGAGCATATCATCGGTACGGCCCTTGGGCTTCTCCATCTTGATCAGGGTGCGGCCGCAGCTGCACTTTTTGCGGTGGAGCGTGCATACGTCGCGGGTGCGGTAGCGGATGACGGGGAATGCTTCCTTCGTGATGGCGGTGAATACCAGCTCGCCCTGTTCGCCGTCAGGCAGGGGCTCACAGGTGTCGGGATCAATGATTTCGGCAATGAAATGGTCTTCATTGACGTGCATGCCGGACTGCTCTTCGCATTCGAAAGCAACGCCGGGGCCGGAGAGCTCGGTGAGGCCGTAGATATCGTAGGCCTTGATGCCGAGGCTGCGCTGGATATCCTGACGCATTTCTTCACTCCATGCCTCTGCACCGAAGATACCGGCCTTGAGCTTGATGGTATCCATGTCGATGCCCTGCTCCTTGATCGTTTCGCCGATGTAGGCGGCGTAGGAGGGGGTGCAGCAGATGATGGTGCTGCCCAGATCCTGCATGAACTGAATCTGGCGGGAGGTGTTGCCGGAGGACATGGGCAGGGTGAGCGAGCCAACCTTGTGGCTGCCGCCGTGCAGTCCTGCGCCGCCGGTGAACAGGCCGTAGCCGTAGGCTACCTGGCAGCCGTCATCCTTGGTGCCGCCCGCGGCTACGATGGCTCTGGCGCAGCAGTCTTCCCAGAGGTCGACATCCTTCTGGGTGTAGAAAGCGATGACGCGCTTGCCGGTGGTGCCGGAGGTGGACTGGATGCGGACACATTCGGACATGGGTACAGCAAGGAAACCGTCGGGATAGCAGTTTCTAAGATCGGCTTTGGAGGTGAGGGGAAGCTTGTGCAAATCATCCACAGATTGAATGTCATCGGGGGTCAAGCCCTTTTCCTCCATCAGCTGCCGATAATAGGGAACATGGTCATAAACGTGGCGGATCTGTGCTGCAAGACGTTCGCTTTGCAGCTTGCGCATCTCGTCGAGAGGCATTGTTTCGAATTGCGGTTGATAGTAGTTGGGCATTTGCGTACCTCCTGTTATTTGAAATCTCTTCCTAGCTGGAAGGCTTTCTTATTTAATTCGCGGAACTTGGCGGGAACGACGGCCTCAAGGGCGGCATTCCAGGCTTCCGGGGGGAAATTGAAGTATTTTGAGAAGCGGCCGAGCAGGGCAATATTGACTGCCTTGGACGTGCCTGCCTCCTGCGCGATGGCAAGGGCATCAAAGATGTCTGCATCTACGCCGAGTGCGGTGATTTTTTCTGCCAGATCGGCAGGATACTCCGCTGCGCCGGTGATGACGGGCATGGGATCCATGGTCTGGTTGTTGGAGACGAGCTTGCCGTTGGGGCTGAGGTAGCGAAGATACCGGGCAGCCTCCAGAAGCTCAAAGGAAATGATATAGTCAGCCTGTCCTTCATCAATGATGGGGGAGGCCACACGTTCGCCGTAGCGCACATAGGTGACGACGGAGCCGCCGCGCTGGCTCATGCCGTGAACTTCGGAAACCTTCACGTCATAGCCTGCGTCCATAAAGAGGCGGCCGAGTACACGGCTGGCAAGCAGGGTGCCCTGTCCGCCGACACCGACGATCATAATGTTCTGGGTTTTCATCGCTTAGACCTCCTTTCCGGTAAAGGCGTCAAAGGCGCAAAGCTGGGTGCAAACGCCGCAGCCTACGCACAGGGTTGCGTCTACCTTGGCCTTGCCGTCCTTGAAGCTGATGGCGGGGCAGCCAATGCGCATGCAGGAGCGGCAGCCGCGGCACTTGTCGGCGCTGATGTTGAGCGGCGGCTTGTGCTTCACGGTTTTCAGAAGGGCGCAGGGACGGCGGGAGATGATGACGGAGGGCTCCTTTGCGGCAAGCTCTTCCTTGATGACATCATTGCACTGCTTCAGGTCGTAGGGGTCAATGACGCGCACGCGGTTGATGCCCACGGAGCGGCACAGGGCTTCCAGATCGATCTTGCCTGCCGGGTCGCCCTTGATGTTCAGGCCGGTGGTGGGATTCTGCTGGTGGCCGGTCATGCCGGTGATGGAGTTATCGAGAATGATAACGGTGGAGTTGGAGCCGTTGTAGGCAATGTTGATGAGGCCGGTCACGCCGGAGTGCATGAAGGTGGAGTCACCGATGACTGCCACGGACTTGCCCTCGCTCTCTTCCTCCAGCGCCTTGTTGAAGCCGTGCAGGCCGGAGACGGAAGCGCCCATGCACAGCACGGAATCGACCGCCTTCAGCGGGGCGGCCGCGCCGAGGGTGTAGCAGCCGATATCGCCGATGACGTTGAGCTTCTGCTTCATGAGGGTATAGAACAGACCTCTGTGGGGGCAGCCCGCGCACATGACGGGGGGACGGCCGGGGATGGGCTCGTCGAGGGAAACGCCCTTTGCAAAGTCTGCGCCCAGCTTTTCGGCGATGAGATTCTGAGAGAATTCATCCTCCAGCGGGAAAATGTCCTTGCCGGAGACATCAAGCCCGAGGGCTTTGCAGTGGGCTTCGATCACGCCGTCAAGCTCTTCGATGACGATGAGCTTTTCCACTTTAGCGGCGAAGTCGCGGATCAGCTGTACGGGCAGGGGATTGACCATGCCGAGCTTGAGAATGCTGACGCTGTCGCCGAAGACCTCTCTGGCATACTGGTAGGAGGTGCCGGAGGTAATGATGCCGAGTGCGGTGCCGCCCATTTCCACGCGGTTTACGGGGGCAGCTTCGGCGTATTCTACCAGCTTCCGGGTGCGCTCTTCCACGATGGGATGGCGAACCTTGGCGAAAGCGGGCATCATGATGTACTTGGAAGCCT
The DNA here is from genome assembly GCA_045628065.1 of Faecousia sp. Lineage (GTDB taxonomy): Bacteria > Bacillota > Clostridia > Oscillospirales > Oscillospiraceae > SVMC01. The sequence continues at coordinate 5,993 of JAZQOW010000087.1, read as the reverse complement.
TCTTCTCATAGGGAATGGTGGCGGGAACGACCCGCTCGCCGATTTCCACAATGCTCTGGGAGTGTGCAATGCGGGTGCACAGGCGCAGAAGCACGGGCGTATCATACTGCTCGGAGAGCTCGAAGGCCAGCTTGGCAAAGGCGTAGCATTCGCCGGAGTCCGCAGGCTCGAGCATGGGAACCTTGGAGGCGATGGCGTGATGGCGGGAATCCTGCTCGTTCTGAGAGGAGTGCATGCCCGGATCATCTGCCACGCAGATGACGAGACCTGCATTCACGCCGGTGTAGGACATGGTGTAGAGCGGATCGGCGGCGACGTTCAGGCCGACGTGCTTCATGGCACAGACGCTGCGCTTGCCTGCCAGAGATGCGCCAAAGGCAACCTCCAGAGCGACCTTTTCATTCGGTGCCCATTCGGAGTATACGTCGTCGAATTTGGCGATGGTTTCGGTGATTTCGGTGCTGGGGGTACCGGGATAGCTGGAGGCGATGCTGACGCCTGCCTCATAGAGGCCGCGCGCCACGGCTTCGTTGCCTAGCATAAGCTTTTTCATAGGTTTTCCTCCTTGTGGTTTCACCACAGACATCCCAAGCTATGCTGAGCTTGGGATGTCCGAAAATCATATTGGTTTTTACTTCTTCATTTCTGCTTCGCCAATGGAGGTTTTGGCAGAAACGGTGACCTTATAATCATAGCATGAGAAGATGCTTTCGACAAGCTTTTTCTCAGGAGCTTTGCTGATAAGGCTTACCATCGGCACAATGATCAGGCCTGCGATCATGCAGAAGGCACCTGCATTGATGGGGGACTGAAGAAGTGCGGGGAAGGAGCTGCGCCAGAAGATGTTGGCGATCATGAGAATGCTGGAGAACAGGAAGCTTGCCCAGCAGCCTGCAGCCGTGGTGCGCTTCCAGTACAGACCGTAGAGGAAGGGAGCAAGGAATGCGCCTGCCAGTGCACCCCAGCTGACGCCCATGAGCTGAGCGATGAAGGTCACATTGGAGTTGTACTGAAGGATGGCGATGACCACAGAGATGGCGATGAACACCACGATGAGGGCACGCATGACGAAGAGCTGGCGCTTTTCATCCATCTTGATCTTCAGGCTGTCCTTGAGGAAGTCGAGGGTCAGCGTGGAGCTGGAGGTCAGAACCAGGCTGGAAAGGGTGGACATGGAGGCAGAAAGCACCAGAATGACCACGATGGAGATCAGCATGGTGGGAAGACCGGAGAGCATTGCGGGGATGATGGAGTCGAAGCCGTCGGCAGCGATGTCAACCTTGTCGGCAAACAGACGACCAAAGCCGCCCAGGAAGTAGCAGCCGCCTGCGATGACGAGAGCGAAGAAGGTGGAAATCACGGTGCCGGTGCTGATGGACTTCTCAGACTTGATGGCATAGAACTTCTGAACCATCTGGGGCAGACCCCAGGTGCCGAGGGAGGTCAGCAGCACAACGCCGAGGAGGTTCACAGGATCGGGGCCGAAGAAGGAGGCGAAGATGCCCGGGGTCTCGGAAACGGTGGGATCGGAGACTTTGCCGAGGCTGTCAAGCGCACTGAGGAAGCCGCCCTGAGACTTGAGCACTGCAACGATTACGGCAACAATGCCGAACAGCATGATGATGCCCTGAATGAAATCGTTGATGGCGGTTGCCATGTAGCCGCCGGCGATAACATAGATGCCGGTGAGAACAGCCATGGCAATGACACACACGGAGTAGTCAATGTTGAAGGCCATGCCGAACAGGCGGCTCAGACCGTTATACAGCGAAGCGGTGTAGGGAATGAGGAAAATGAAGATGATGATGGAAGAGGAGAGCTTCAGTGCGGGGCTGTTAAAGCGCGTACCGAAGTACTGGGGCATGGTGGCGGAATCGAGATGCTGGGTCATGATGCGGGTGCGGCGGCCCAGAATCTTCCATGCGAGCAGAGAACCGAGGATCGCGTTGCCGATGCCTGCCCATGTTGCGGCGATGCCGTATTTCCAGCCGAACTGACCGGCATAGCCAACGAAGACGACTGCGGAGAAGTAGGAGGTACCGTATGCGAAGGCCGTCAGCCAGGGGCCGACGCTTCTGCCGCCTAAAACAAAACCGTTAACGTCTGTTGCGTTTTTCCGGCATACGATGCCGACGATCACCATGACTGCGAAGAACGCAAGCAGCATAGCGAGCTTGATGAATAGATCCATAGTCTTTTCTCCTTTTTGTTTTTGTTATTAAGTAAATTATTACTTACGAATTTGGGATTCCACGAGGCGACCCTGTCCATAGCGCTCACGCAGGAGGGGCTTTTCGATCTTGCCTGTGGGATTACGGGGAACATCTGCGAAGATGATCTTTCTCGGGCGCTTGTAGCGGGGCATCTTGAGGCAGAAGGTGTTGATTTCTTCTTCGGTGCAGGTGTGATCGGGCTTGAGCTGGATGATGGCAGCGGCGATTTCGCCCAGACGCTGATCGGCAAGACCGATGACGGCGACATCCTGAATGTGCGGGTTGGAGGAGAGGAAGTTTTCAATCTCGACCGGGTAGAGGTTTTCGCCGCCGGAGATGATGACGTCCTTCTTGCGGTCAACGAGGAAGATGAACATATCCTCATCGTATACCGCCATATCGCCGGTATGGAGCCAGCCGTCCTTGAGAATCTCAGCGGTGGCTTCGGGATTGTGGTAGTAGCAGGTCATGACGCCGGGGCCCTTGACGCACAGCTCGCCGACAACATTGGGCTCGTTGATGATGGTGCCGTCTTCCTTGACGATCTTGGTTTCCCAGCCGAAGCCGGCCTTGCCGATGGCGCCGTTCTTGTGGATGTTCTCCACGCCGAGATGGACACAGCCGGGGCCGATGGATTCGGACAGGCCGTAGTTGGTATCGTACTGGTGGTTGGGGAAATATTCCTTCCAGTGGCGGATCAGGCCCTGGGGCACGGGCTGTGCGCCGATGTGCATGAGTCTCCACTGGTCAAGCTTGTAGTCACTCAGGGTTACCTTGCCGCTTTCAATGGCGGTGAGGATATCCTGCGCCCAGGGGACGAGCAGCCAGACGATGGTGCACTGCTCCTTGGAGACGGCATCAAGAATGTACTCAGGCTTGGTGCCCTTGAGGAGCACGGACTTGGCACCGACCAGGAAGCTGCCGAACCAGTGCATCTTGGCGCCGGTATGGTACAGGGGCGGGATGCAGAGGAAGATATCGTCCTTGGTCTGACCGTGGTGCGCCTGCTCCACGCGGCAGGAGTGGACGAGGGAACGGTGCTTGTGGAGGATGGCCTTGGGGAAGCCGGTGGTGCCGGAGGAGAAGTAGATGGCACCGTCATCGTCATCGGTCAGGGGAATGCGGGGGGATTCGCTCGAATAATCGCTGACCAGTGCGCTGTAAGCATAGGCAAAGGTGGGGCAGGGCGGCTCACCGCAGTAGATGAGGCCGGTCTTTGCGTTGATCGCATCTGCGATTTCTTCCACGCGGCCGATGAATTCCGGGCCGAAGACCAGAAGATCAACGTCTGCCAGCTCGACGCAGTACTGAATTTCCTCTGCGGCATAGCGGAAGTTCAGAGGCACTGCCACCGCACCGGACTTGAGGATGCCGAAATAAACCGGCAGCCATTCCAGGCAGTTCATCATCAGGATGGCGACCTTGTTGCCCTTGCCGATGTTGTGGTCAAGCAGGGCATTGGCAAAGCGGTTTGCCTTCTCGTTAAACAGACCCCAGGTAATCTCCTTGCGGTAGTAGGGACAGTTGGAGGCTTCGATCAGGTCGTATTCCTTCCAGGTTCCCTTCTTGATGCCGCGCTGCTCAGGGTTGATCTCCACCAGAGCGACGTCGTTTTTATACAAGCTGGCATTCATTTCCAGAATTTCAGTGATAGGCATATTCATTACCTCCTTACAGATAATAAAAAAACCACGGCCGGTTTGGCTGTGGTAGCATACAAGTATTTGCTGCTTACCTTATTCAGCCCAACCGAAATCGACCGCGCCATAATAGGCGCAGCAAAAATAATAGGTATAGGCTTCGTTACGGCTTGCAGTCAGCATAAGGTTCTCCTGCTCTTCATTGATTTAAAGACATAGGAATTTAAATGGACAAAGAATCATTATAGATATTTTATCACTATATACGCAGATTGTCAATTGAGAAAATGAAATACTCTAATACTTTTTCTGTTGTTGAGCAGAAAAGAGGCGGCGCGCAGACTTGCATGCGGGGGAGAAATGAAGTATAATAGTAAAAAAAGTCGAAAGGAAGACCTGTTTATGGAAAATATTTTGATTCTTCGCCCTCTGAATGGCGTATTTTTTCTTTCTTTTGGAATCTTTGCGCTGCTCTTTCTTGCCCTGTCTCTGGCGCTTCGCAAGGCGAAAGAGTCTGTACGGCGCGGGACGCTGATCGGACTGATGCTTGCTACGCTGGCAGGCTTTTTTATCTACAAATACTGCCTGTCCATAGACAAGCCCTATGCCGAGATCATGACCGCCGCCGGGAAAGGCGGCTTCAGCTGGTGGGAAGAGCTTCCCCTGCATCTTTGCAACATCAATATGATCCTCATTCCCATTGCGACCCTTACCAGAAAGCGCTCCCTGATGAGCTTCTGCTTCTTCATGGCGCCCCTTGGCGCGCTGATGGCGCTGCTGATGCCGAGCGTCGGCTTCTCTGATTACAGCATCCTCCTGCCCCGCATGCTTGGCTTCTACGGCACCCATTTCATGGTGTTCTTCGGCGGCATTGCCCTGTGCAGCTTCGGTATTTACAAGCCCGCCTATCGGGATTTTGCTAGAACCCTCTGCATGGCCTTTGGGCTGACCTTCCTGATTTTCCTGATCAATATGGCCATGCGCCATTTCGGCCTCAATGCCCACGCCAACTATTTCTATTGCGTCGAGCCGGAGACCAACCCCATCCTCAACCTCTTCTACCGCTTCATCCCGATCCCCTTCCTCTACCTCCTCCCGGCAGTCCTCATCCTCCTGCCCTATATGTCGCTGGTCACGCTGCCGTTCCACCTCCACGAAAAAAAGAAAATCGCCGCATAATTGTGTGCCAAGGGGACGGCTCTCTGTCCTGAGTAGAATAGTTTGTTTTTTATAACTAATTCGGAAAAATAGTTAAGATTTATGAAGTAAAAGTACTGAGACGGAGAACCGTCCCCTGTCCTAGAAAAACACGGGCCGGGAGGATCGACAGTCTATCATCCTTCTGGAACACCGGATACTCTTTCTTGGGATTGTGCTAATATTAAAGGTTATTACCAAAGCTCAATACAATATTTTGCATTCACATATTAAGGAGTAGAAGAATGATGAAAAAATGTTTTTTCTTTATACTGGCGTTTATAAGCCTAAATACTGTGTTCTTGCCCGGTTGTTCTTCAAAAAACATAAATGATGAAGGAATCAGAATTGTCGAACAGGATGCTGTTCAATACAAAGAGACATCACTCAATGATGAAGAATTGTTTAATACGTTATTATCCAAAGAACCGACAATGCTTCAAATGCAGCAAAGCTTGGAAGATATTTCTTTCAAGCAGTTGGGAGTTATGTATTACACGATAGTTAAAACTTCCCAGAATCTGTATCTGGTATGGTTTGATGAGACAGAAAAATATTGTTTCTATCGGATAATAGTTTTTTCAGATATTGAATCAAAAACCAAGATAGATAGAATTAATAAGGGAGATGAACTTGATTCTGTGATGCAAGCTGATCCGCAAGGCGGATATGATTTTCTTTATGCAAGCTGGTCAGGGTTTCCACAGATTTCATATCATTTTTTTGAAGATGGAAGTGCGTATGAGATTCTCTATGAGGATGGAATTGTAAGTAGAATTATTGTTTTTACAATCTAACTATATAGGACAGGGGACGGTTCTCCGTCCTGAGTAAATTGGTTCGGAAATCTTTTGATTTGTTGAGTAAACCAACGTTAATCTTTGCAAAGAAGTTGAGGACAGAGAACCGTCCCCTGTCCTAATTTTGAAGCGGAAAGAGGTGT
>JAZQOW010000086.1:0-4371 GCA_045628065.1 Faecousia sp. | reverse complement strand
CCGACCTTGGTTTTCTGCACGTTTTCCAATCGGTGCTGGTCCCACCATCGGGGAGGAGCAAGCCCCTCCCCTACGGCGGTGCATTTCGTATATGCCACTGTTAATTTAATAGCGCCCAGCCTCCGTAGGGGCGAACTTCGTTCGCCCGCTATCCGATTTAACCGACATTTTATATAGCTGCAAGACGGAGCGGGCGAACACAGTTCGCCCCTACGGGGGGTGCCTGCCTGCTGAAAAAATCACCCGCAGCCGTTCGGCTGCGGGTGGTATTTTTCTAATAGGCAGGCCAGTCGAAGAAGGAGAGGTCTTCGAGCCAGGTGTTGCCGTTTTTGCGCAGCAGCTCCATATTGGAGACAAAAACGCAGTAGGCGTCCTGAATTTCGCCGGTTTTGTCGCCCTCGGCGATATAGCTGCCGCAGGAGCTGAGCACATAGGGGGTCTCCCCTTCCATGCCGAGATAGAGCATGATGTGACCGTCCATGTACAGCGGCAGTCCGGCGGGCATTTCGCGCAGGATGGAGAGCTTTTTCGCCCGGGTCATCTCCCGGCAGTCCGATGCGCCCAGATCGGGGGTCACGGCAATGGCGCGGGCATTGCGCGGCAGGTCAAGTCCGAAGCAGGCATAGACCTGCCGGAGCATGCCGGAGCAGTCGTTGGAGCTGAGGCTCCCGCCCCAGCCGTATACATGGCCGCAGAAGCGGAACGCCTGCCGCAGGACAGCGGCAGAGCGCATGGGCAGATCGCCCAGGCTGACCTCCTCGCCTGCGGCAATGGCGGCCTCCTCGAAGCTCAGCTGACCGTCCTTCCCTCTGCACGGCAGCAGGGCGGTATAGCAGCCGAGAAGACTTCTGCCGTGGAGCTGTTCGGCGGGGCTGTCTGCGAGCGGGATTTTCGTTCCCATGGGAAGCTGCATCCCGGCGGTAAGGCTCGGCTCGGCGGTCTCATCGAGCACCAGCGTGCGGGCGGTCACCACAAGGTAGTCCTCCGGCTGGCAGGCGGAGAGCCATTGCGCCTTATCCTTGCACAACGCCAGCGTATCTCTGGGCACCCAGCCGCAGAAGCTGCCGCTGAGCACAAAGCACCATGCCCCGTCCCGGCTTTCGTGGAGGATCACAACGCCTGTAAACGGCAGAATTTCCGCACTCACAAAGTCGCTGCAATAGCGCTCGTCTGCCTCCTGCGCGGCAAAATCGCTGCCCGGCACCTGACTTGCGACAATTCTTCGCACGGCAATTGCATATTGGGGCGCCGTCTGTTCGGGAATCTGCGCAAGCGCCGCATTCTCCCGCAGCGCCTCGGCATAGCCATCGGGCGGAAGCTGACCGCCGATATAGAGGGGCGAAGCCTCCAGCACCGCCAGCATCGGCTCGATCAGAGACCGGACACGCGCCCCGGAAAGGGTTTCCGGCAGATCGTTCATGAAGAGCTTTTCCTGCGTGCCGTCCGGCGATGTCGTATAGACAAAAAGCGGGTTGTTTTCCCGAAAAGCTGCAATTTCTTCGCTCGTCAGAAGCAGCTTGTCGCTCCCCTCCCCGATCCAGTGATCGGCGCTGAGCATCTGCGGGGTGACCCCCTCCAGAAGCGGGATGCTTTCGTCAGGGCTTTGCGCCTCCTGCGCCGGGACGAGCGCGGCAGCGGGCGGGATGCGCCCGAGGAAAAATCCCGCAGTCAGCAGCGCAAGCGCAGCGGCGGCGCAGAGTATCCATTTCATAGGTGTTTTCAAGGCAGGTTCCTCCCGGTTCGTGCGGCATAGCCGCAAATCAAAAAGAAGGGAATGGACAGGCTGTGGGCGCCGCCGATGGGAAAGGGCATCTGCTCCACCAGCCCCATCACCAGCGTTACGCAAGCGATTGCCATCAGAAAAGCGGCGGCGCCGGAGGCTTTTTTATCGAAAAATTGCCGTATCCCGCAGCGGCACCACAGGACAAGGAGCCAGAGCAGGGCTGCCGCTGCAAAAGCGCCGAAGCGCCGGAAAATATCCAGATAGGTATTGTGCGCGTGGGCGATGAGGATTTCGTGGTGGCCGGGATATACGCCGCGGATCGCCGTTTCGCTTATAGAGGAGATGCCCAGCCAGAAGCGCCGGGGGCTGCGGAAAATCTCCCGAAGCACGGTGCGGGCGATCAGGCTGCGGTCATCCAGCGTGGCGCTGTTGGAGAGCGCACGCGGCAGGAAGCTATGCTCTGTGAGGAAGAAATGCGCCGGGAAGGCCCGGAGCACCCCGCGGTACAGGGGCAGCGGCAGATACAGCGAAGCCAGCATGCCGCCCGCGGCGAGCACTGCGGCAGCCGCTGCCGCAAGGCAGTGCACAGAGCGCCTGTAGAGAAGGGAGAATCCAAGGAGCCCCACGGCAAGGCTGATGCAGATCATCCCGGCGCGGAAATTGGTCAGCCCCAGATCAAACCAGCCCAGAAGAGCGCCAAGCGCATAAAGAAGCCGCAGCTTCCCTTTTTCGCGCAGTGCGCCATAGATCGACAGCAGCACCAGCGCACAGCAGGAAAAGCCCATCAGATTGGCGTTATGCAGCGCGCACAGCCTGCCAAGCTCGAAGCAGCCCAGCACCGTATTGCGCCCCGGCACCGGGGAGGTCAGGCTCAGCGTCGCGTGCAGGAGGCAGCAGGCGTTCACAATGGCTAAGCCCGCTGCGCCGGAACGGGTGCACAGAAGCAGGAATCGCTCCGGCTCCCGGACGGTCTGCACGCAAAAATAGCCGCACGTCAGGAAAGCCCATACGAAAAAGAATCTGGTTTCAAAGTACGCTGCGGAAAAGCCGTAATTATAGAGCGCGGACACCCATGTCAGCGCGAGAAAGGCCGCCAGCAGCCGGGTATCCCGGTTCCGGTACAGCCGCCCGGAAATGACGCAGTAAGCCCCCACGCACACGCAGCACAGGGCAATCGCCATATAAAGCACTTGCGTTGCCTCGTCCCACAGCGCCTCAAAGCAGTAGACAAAGAGGGCGGCGGCATAGAACAGGGACAGAAAGAGATCAGCGGATTTCCTCATGATCGATCATCCGATGCGGGAAGGCGCACATCGGCTCCTTTGCAGCTAATATCGCTGTTATTTTACAGCATCCACGCGGGGAATTGCAATCCTATTTTTACAAAAAATGAAAAAATATCCCTTCTGCTGTCATAAAAAACAGCAGAAGGGATTAGAAAACCCAATATTTATTTGTTTTTTTCGCTCAGCGCATCCAGACGGGAGAAATAATGGTTGTAGGTGCTCTTATAGCGCTGATTGAAGTCCTCATCGCGGCCGGAATGGAGGTGGGAGGTGTATTCGTGGGCGCTTCTGGCCGTCTCGGGCATGACACGCAGGATGGTGGCAATGCCGATGTTGGAGCAGATATCGGAAATGCGCTCGATATCGGAAAGAAGATTGAGGTACGTCGGCTCCACCTCTGCCGTGCACATATTCCGGCGCAGGCGTGCCAGATGGTTTTCCCGGAGGACGACCACCATATCGTCCACGACCTCTTCCATCGGCTCGATGGACTGGGCGGCCTGTGCATCGCGGCTTTCAAAGCTGCGGATGGCGGCGGAGAGCACCTCCTCGGTGAGGTCGCGGATCAGCGCCAGCTCGCCGAGCGCATCCTCGGAGAAGCGGATGCTCTGTGCCTTGAGCTTGTCGGCAGCCTGCGCAATGTTGGTGGCATGGTCGCCGAGGCGCTCAAATTCCGTGGCGAGCTTGTAGTATTCGTCCAGAATCTTCACATGCTCCGGGTCGGACAGGTTCTGCGACAGGCCGACCATATAATGGCTGACCTTATCGGTCAGAAGGTCGATATTTTTTTCCTGATCGATCACCCTGTCATAGGTGGCGTTATCGAAATTTTCCAGAAGGTCAAAGGCATCGCGGATATTGCTGTCGGCGGCGGTGATCATGGCCATGAGCACGTCATAGCAGCTGCGCAGAGCCAGCGCGGGGGTTTTGTAGAAATTGGGGTTGAGGGCGTCAAGCTTTTCGGCATAGGGGTTGGCCTTGCCGCCGCGCTCCCGGACAATCCGGTAGCTCAGGCGCTCATAAATCGGCAGCAGGGGCAGCAGCGCGATGGCGCAGGCGATGTTGAAGACCGAGTTGGTGTTGGCAATATCGCCGGAGCGGACGGTCATCGTCCAGATGGAATCCAGAACGCCGCACTTATGCAGGATGCTGACTACAAGAATGATCAGCGCGGTCTTGCACAGGTTAAAGAGAATATTGATCATACCCACACGGCGGGCATCGGCCTTTGCGCCGATGGAGCAGACGATGGCGGTGGTCACGCAGTCGCCGAGGTACACGCCGAGGATGATGGCATACACGGCGTTGAAGGCCAGCTGCCCGGACATGGACAGCGCCTGCAAAATGCCGACGGTAGCCGAT
>JAZQOW010000085.1:0-2113 GCA_045628065.1 Faecousia sp. | reverse complement strand
CCAGCTGGCCGTTGGCGACGAAATGTTCTTCTACACTGATGGCGTGACCGAGGCCACCGATGCTGAAAACCGTCTTTACGGCACCGACCGTCTTCTCACCTGCCTGAACACCTGCCACAGCCAGGATGTCGCCGATCAGCTCACCGCCATCAAAGCGGACATCGACCTCTTTGTCGCGGGCGCCGAACAGTTCGATGATATCACCGTCATGGCCATGCAGATCACCTGATGGAAGTTCTTTTGTCAAGGAGAAATTACACATTTTTCATTGCTGTTATTTCTTGACATAGAATTCTCATCCAGCCTATCCTTTGCCTGTGCGGCAGGCGGCATTGTCATAAATCAAATGCCTTTCGAAATACGGTGCCAGAAGGTTATCACACAGGCAGTGCTGCAGGATACGATCCCGATAATGCAAGGCGTATATTTCCCGCACCTTGGGATCATGAATGGTGAAGTGGTAATAACCAGAAAGCTGATAGCTTCCATCGCGCAGTTCCTGCTGGAGCTGGCACAGATTGGGGCCAACATTCATTTCAAATTGAATGACCTCACGGGTGGTGCGTTTGCTTCTCCGTGAGGCCAGATATGCATGGTAGAGGTTATTGAAATCGCAAATCAGTTCGTAGTTGAAGTGTATCATGCAAATAAACAGAATGATTCGCTTGATGCGGCTACCGCAACGCTGTTATAGTACAGTTCATCCGGGCAAAGATCCTGTCCATCCGCCCATTCAACACTATACCCATTCGGCCTTACGGTCCTGAAATATTCTTCGTTATTGAGAGCAGAGTACCATGCTCCCTGTATATAAGGCTTCACATCAAAGCGCTTCACCTCTCCGTTGTCAAAGGTGAGCCGCAGCATGTAATCCTGCTCCACCTGGACAGAAACAACCGTCGGTCGCAGCATGTATATTCCTCCTTAGCGCAGGGGATCGATCTTGAAATAGCCGTCACCATCGCTCAGGAGCTTCCAGTTCGCCATCAAATCTTCCTGATGGATGGTAATCCAGGCTTCGATCAGCTTCAGCTTGCTTGAGGGAACGCTACCCTCCAAAACCTCGCCATCAAGAGCCACCACGATTTCATCGTCACCATAAATGCAATGAATATGGGGCTTGTGATGCTTGCCGCCTTTTTCGCTTTGCATACGCACAACAATACCGTAGAACATACTGATCGTCGGCATCGCAACCACCTCCTCCGATTCATCTCTATTATAGTACATTGCCACGAAAAGATGAAGAGAGAATCAAAAGTTATTCAGCAAAAGCCGCTCGGAGGACGCAGGCTGGGATGCATCAAGCAAAAGCCTGCGCCCCAAAGTCATTGCGAAAGCCGGTCTGTTTCGCCCGGCGTTCGGGCCTCCGTCGGCATGTTTTTCCGAGGGCCTCATAGCGCTTATGAGGTTGTTCCCTGCGAAAGGGAGCGGTATTCCTTCTCCCCAGGGCACTGGTCGCTGTTCGCACGGACGAGCTTCTGGCATAATCGAGGGGGAAGCGGGGCGCACACTAATTTATATTCGGTACTTTTACCAGATATTTTGAAGGCATAAAACCGACCATTCCGGTTGATTCATCCAGAACCTGATTCCAGCTCTTGCCTTCAGCAATAACTGTCACAATTTCACCTACTGCGATTTTTCGCATCACTGTACCATTGGAGGTTGGAGACCAGCGCAGGCTGACATCTTTGCCGCCCTTGAGGGTCTGAACTGTTGCGGAATACCATCTATCCATCTTCATGTTTGTGAAGGACTGATACACTGCTCTGTTCGGCAGCGTCTCTCCTGTGTAGGCGGCCGGCATCTTGTCGGACAGAAACTGTGTCTGGACATATCCAGGGTTGGAAATTCCGGCATATTCGATGATGGACCATGTCTTGTCATATTCAGCAAGCACGATGACTGTTGCAGCATAAGGTATCTGGGTAATGATATTGTTTCCGCTCTTTGGTTCTGAACGCATATTCAGCTTGCCGCCATTGGAGGTCTTGACATACATGATTTTTCCTTCAGGAGTACCGATTGGACAAAATGCTGTCAGGAGCAGAATTAAAGCAAGAAGCATTGATATTGTTTTTTTCATAACGATCATCTCCATTTCATCTGC
>JAZQOW010000084.1:0-12173 GCA_045628065.1 Faecousia sp. | reverse complement strand
GGCAGCACAGTGCGCTCCTACCTCTCCTGGCTCAAGGACACGGGCAGAATCAGCGCCCGCTTTGAAAACAGCATGCTCCTTTGGGAAAGCCTGTAAGCAGGCACAGAACATAAAAAGGACTACGGAATTATTTCCGTAGTCCTTTTTTCGTGAAAGGAACTTTATCCTTACAGATCGCAGCGGCACAGGTCCTCGAAGGTCTCTCTGCGTACGGCAACGTAGCTGTCATTACCGCCCCGCAGCATAACAACGGGAGGCCGTCCCAAACGGTTATAGTTGGAAGCCATAGAATAATTGTATGCGCCGGTAGTGCATACGGCAACGATGTCTCCGCGCCCTACGGTTTCGGGTACGGGAACGTTTTCCTGAATGATGTCGCCACTCTCGCAGCAGCGCCCCACCACAGAGGCGTTAAAACCGGCCGGCTCATCCATCCGGTTGGCGACATAGCAGGTATAGCTGGATTTATATAGGGCAAATCTCGGGTTGTCGGCCATACCGCCGTCAACAGATACATAGTTCTTGTAACCCGGAATACGCTTTACCGTTCCGCAGGTATACAGCGTCATTCCCGCGGCAGCAACGATGCTGCGTCCCGGCTCCATATGAATTTCCGGCATTTCCATGCCGAGCCGTGCGCAGGTTTCTTTAATCACGGAGGATATCTGACACACCTTGGTATCCAAATCCAAATAAGGATCGGATTCCACATAGCGTACGCCGTAACCGCCGCCGAGGTCCAGCTGAGATGCCATATAGCCGTGTTTTTCTTTCATTGCGGAGATAAACTCCAGCATAACTTCGGCTGCGCGTTCAAACACATCCTCGCCGAACACCTGGGAACCCACATGGCAATGAAAACCCATCAGCTCCACATGGGGCTGCGCAAGTGTAAACACGGTAATCTCCTCTGCCTGACCGGTCTCGATGGCGGAGCCGAACTTGCTGTCAACCTTACCGGTAGCAATGGCCTCATAGGTGTGGGGGTCGATACCGGGACTCAGGCGGAGCAGCACCTTCTGGCGGATACCGCGCAGAGCGGCTTCACGCTCGATTGCCTTTATTTCCTCCGTGTTATCTGCCACAAAGTAGCCTATGTGATGATCCATGCCGTAAGCGATGTCAGCGCCTGTCTTGTTATTGCTGTGGAAATAGGCACGGCTGATATCATAGCCGGCCTGTATGGCGGTGTAAATCTCACCGCAGGATACCACATCAATACCCATGCCTTCTTCGTCCATAATCTCATAAATCCGCTTGAAGCAGCATGCCTTGCTTGCAAACAGGGGACCGGAGCCTTCGCCGAAATATTTGCGGAATGCCTCCCTGTACACGCGGCACTGACGGCGTATATAGTCCTCATCCATCAAATACAGAGGTGTACCGTATTTATTGGCGAGCTCCGTGGTGCTCTGTCCGGCAAAGTACAGAACTCCGTTTTTTACGGAAATATTGTCACAAATCATAACTTAACGGCCTCCGGAATCGTTTCATTTTGAGGAATCTTCAAATTTTTATTGCAAATCAACGCGGCTGTCATTGAAATCGCGTCCACTATGGGCTGAACCAGCATACATCCGTAGAGCGGCAGGATGAAGTCCATAATGAACAAAAACGGGACATCCAGAACACCCTTGCGCAGGATGGAGCAGATTAAAGACTCCCTTACTCTTCCTATCGCCTGGAAATTGATGATCAGCGGATTGCATACAGACATCATCGGCATAGCTATTACCATGAGGCGGAGAAAAGCCGCGCCGTACTGCCGCGTAAGCGGGTTGCGGATAAACAAACCCACAAAGAAGGGAGCAAAGAATTCATAAAGGACGAGGCAGAAAAGCGAAAAGCCCACGGTGATTTTAATGCCGTAGAGCAGAGCCTGCTTCTGACGCTCGTATTTCTTTGCGGCAAAGTTATAAGCCAGCAGCGGCAGCAGTCCTCCGGAAACACCCAGTGCACAGTAAAGGGGAATCATATCCAGCTTTCTTACGATGCCGAGAGCTGCAAGCGCTTCCGTCTCGTATTTGCTTACGAAATGCATCTGCGCGGAAACCGCCACCACAGTAAGCATATACTGCACCGCGGACGGAAAACCGATAGAGAGCACAGATTTTAAATGCTTTACGCCCCTTCCGCAGTGTGCGGGATTCAAATCGATTATGCTCTGGCCTCGTCTCGCAAGGACATATACCACGAAGAATACAAACACCAGCATATTTGAAATCGCCGTTGCCATACCGGCACCGGTAGCACCGAGTCCCATGAACTGAGGCAGCGTGAAGAAAGGATCGAGAATGATATTCAGTATGCCGCCCGCGGAAAGCCCGAAAGCTGCAACCTTTGCGCCGCCCTCTGCCCGGATCAGGTTGGAAAAGAGTGCGCTCATAATGGCGGCAGGACTGCCGATTACCATTACCCACATCGCATAGCCGTAGGCCGGCCCCCATATTTCATCATCCGCGCCGCAGAGGCGGAGAATCGGTGAGGCAAGGAAATAATACAGGATACAGAAAACAACTGACGTCAAAAGTCCGCCGTAAACGGCGATTGTTGAAGTACTTCTGGCCGAGTCCGTATCACGCTTGCCGAGAAACCGCGCCATGGTACTGGCACCGCCCACACCGAACAGGTTGGATATGGCGGTAATAATGACAATGGATGATGCCACTGCCGTCATACCCGCAGTTTCTCTGGGGTCATCAAGTCTTCCCACAAAATAGGTGTCCGCCAGATTATAGATCAGCATAATGACCTGACTGGCGATAGCAGGCATAACCTGCTTCAGAACCGCTTTTTTAACCGGTAGATTTTCAAATATATCGGTTCTTTCTGCTTGTGTCATTTATAGTAAACCTTCTTTGAATCAAAAAAAGGCACCCGGTTTGTGTAAAACCGGGTGCCCGAATTGTCAATCAGACAAGCTTCGTTGCAAATACGTTGGCCAGACCGGTCTTTTCGACTCTCGCCTTGATGGCGGCGACATCTATGGTATACAGCCCCAGTTCTTTCATTCTGTTGAAGTAGACGGAACCGGAGAATGTGTACTTCTTCTTCATGCCGTCCTCGGTCTTCATGACCTCGTTGACGTATTTAATCGCATCGCCGACAGCCAGATCTGTGGGGAGTACCAAAGTCTCCTTACCCAGCAGATAACGCACGGCATTATGACCGGCCAGAGAACCGGTGGTAATGGCTTCGGTATGGCCAACCAGCAGACCGGCCTTCTCACCGCCGCAGAACACGTTATCCAAACCGGTAACCTTCAAATCGTCGGTGTGGGGAGCCAAAGCCATATAACGCATGGAGTTGCCCTTGCCGCCGGCGTAAGGATCTTCAAAGCGGGCATTTTCAAAGCCGGGAATCTGATGCAGCATTGCCAGAGGATAGAACGGGGTCATCAGCTTGGCATGACCGGTATCCAGCAGAATAATGTTTTCGGCGAATTCCTTCAGAGCATACTGCTGGCATGCTTTGGTAGCCAGAATGCCTTCGCCCTTGCGGAGCTTTTCGGGGATGGGAATCACAGCAACGCCTGTTGTATTAAGCATATCCACAATCTCAGGAGATAAAGACTCCTTGAACAGCTTGCAGGAGCCGCTCATGGCGCCGATGGAACCGTCCGCCTTCTTACCCATCTTCTCGGGGATACCGGCCTGACCGACCAGGGAAACACGGCCGCCGAAGGAGGGGCAGCGAAGCACGCACATGGCGCAGCCGTTGCCGTACTTACCGCAATTATTCATGGGGCCGGCGCTGCCGGTGCAGTCTATAAACACATCGCCGGTGACTTCGGTATCGTCGGTGAGAATCACAGATGTAATCTTATTGCCGTCTTTTTTTACATCTTTCATACGTGCCATCAGACGGACCTCAATGCCCTTGCTCAAAACGAGGTTGCGAATCGCGGGCTCAATCAGGGAGATGTCATAGAGACTTGCATGCTCATGACCGGGGAAATTAATGTTTTTGTGACGGCAGTTTGCATCGATTGTTTCAAAAATCTCATTACCGCCTAATGCAATCATCTCTTCGGTTGCAGTGAAACGGCCGTTGTTGCGCATGATACCGCCGACCAGTCCGGTCCCCAGCATCATATCGGTACGCTCGAGAATAACAACTTCATCAGCACCTGCGTTTTTTGCAGCAATCGCGGCACCGGAGCCTGACCAACCACCGCCAACAATAACTACTTTCATTTTAATACCCTTCTTTAAAAAATAGATTTTTATAAAATAGGATTTTCAGATTTGAATAAACGGATTCCGGCTTTTCGAAGCTTTTCGGAATATACCGTAAATAAAAACAAACTGCCCCATGTGAATGGATGCAGCCGGCATAAAAATTGCTGTGTTCTGGGAAAAACACAACTATTTAACTTTTTCGGCATTCTATCAAAAAGGACAAGAGATGTCAAGGGAAATGGAAGAAAAAATACACGGAAATTACAAAATGCGAAAATCAGCTTGCATTTCGAATGGGACTATATTATACTGCAAAAAACGCTTTAATTCTTTAACAATTTATTTAATTAAACAGAGAGGCGGATTTCCATGCTTACGGGAGAATTCAAGCGTGAAAAACCGTGTATAAAAGACAACGGAGAAAGAAAGCTATGGCAAAGGTAAAAGATGTTCTAAACGCTCTGGACGATCTGACCAATGGCAGATGCGTCAAGGATCCTTCTGACTGGTCTTCCGGCAAAAACCGTTTTGTTGTCACTAAGTCCTCTAACATTCCCGGAAAGAGCTGCACTGAAATCCCCGGCCTTGTCTGGGGCGATCCCGAAATGGAAGTCAAAAAGATTGCGGTTTGCATGACTCTTACGGAAAGCGTTATCGAACTCGCTGCCGCTACAGGCGTCGACGCAATCATCTCCCACCATCCGGCCTGCGATGCTGCCAACTCCGGCGGCGTTCTGCTGAAAACCTACCTTGGCTTATACAATCTGGCCTTTTTTGAGCTCCATGAAGCTCTGCACGGCACCCATACCGGCATTCCCTTTCTTCACGGGCACAAGCCTTTCTTCACCAAAGTCAGCTATGACAGAATTCCCGGCAACGTAGTCAATGTCGGCGACGCACTTCCGGAAATCAAGACAGTCGGTAATCTTATAGACCGTCTTAACAAGCTGATGGACGCGCAGATGGATAGCTATATGCTTGAAGTTGAGCGCAAAGAAAGAGGCTGCGACCAGATCGAAGAAACGGCTGTTGCTGCCGGCGCGAAAATTCTGGTCGGCAATCGTGAAAATCCCGTAACCAAGATTATCCATATCCATCCGCACTGCGGCTTTACCCCCGATCACCTTGAGAGACTGTACCATGATAACCCCGGTGTTGACACCGTTGTTGCCTCTATCAGCCGCGTTTATCCCGGCCATGAGCTCATCGCGAAGGCTGAAGAGCTGGGATTGAACTTCATCTGCGGCAATTCACACGCTCTGGAGATTTTTGAGAACGGAGTTCCTCTGGCCTACGCTCTGCGCAACCATCTCCCCGAGTGTGAGATCGTTATTTTCCGTGAGCGCCAGACCTCTATCCCGCTGGATTATGTAGGGTCTCCTGAAATTCGTGCTTATGGCAAGAGCATTGCCGATACTTACCTTCACAGGAAGTAAGTTATGCTCAGTGCTGTAAAAATATAATGGCAGGCAGCGGGCGTCAGTCTGTTAATTGCCGAAAATCCAACATTGAAGAGAGGAAAGAAAATGGAAGAAACCAATACTCCCGTAACCGACGAAGTCGTAAACGAAGCCGCTGAATCCAGAACAAAGATGAAGCCCATTGAATATGTGGGTCTTTGTGTATTTCTGGCATTCCTGGTTTGCGTGTTCTTTTTCCACGAGCAGTTCTCCGGCGCATTCACTGCCATGTTCGCGAAATCCTATAAAATGTTTGAGTTCTACCTGTTCGGTAGTTCCATGCTGGGTGCTACTATAGTTGTTTCCATTATGACCGGCCGTATTCTTGAGCGTTTGGGCTTCACCGATGCTCTGATGCGCATTTTCCTGCCTGTCATGAAGTTCCTGAAGATCAATGCCGCCGTTGTCGTCGGTATTATCTATAATATATTGGGCGACGTTAACGCCGCCGGCAAAATTGCCGCACCTGTGGTTAAAAAAGCAGGCTGCACCCGCGATGAGCAGAAGATTGCTATTGCAACTCTTACGAATGCTCCCGCTTCCTTCTCCATCATGGTTCTTGGCATCATTGCTCTGTCTACCGCCGGCATCAATCCGTTCCCCGTCATGATCGTTGGCGTGTTCCTCCCCATCTTCCTGGTTCCCGCATTCCTGCGCCTCTTCTGGAGAGATACCAAGCCGGCAGATCTTAAGGATCTTCCCCGTTTTACCCCCGACACTAAGTTTATGGACCTTATCTTCGGTTCCGCCCGTGAAGGCGTCAGCACCGTTCTTACCCTGATCCTGCCTGCAGGCTGCGCTGTTTATGCCATCATAGGTCTGCTTGAGTACATCGGTGTATGGCCCATTATCCTGAACGGCTGCTCCGCTGCTCTGCGCTTCCTGAGCATCGAACCCGAAACCGGTATGCAGACCATTACCGTTGCCGGAACTCTTGCCGCCAAGACTCTCGGTCAGATGGTATCTCCTGCCACTGCCGACGCCGCTGCAGGTGCTCTGTACGGTCTGCTGGGTGATCCTACTGTTAAGAAGATGATTATCGGCTCTTATGTTCTTGCCAACTCCTCCTGGCCCATTCAGGTACCTCTGGGACAGATCCCCGCTGTTTGGTCCGGCGTTGTTGATCTGAAGACCGGCGAAATTATGAAGTGCGCAATCATCGGCTGCGTTATCCGTGTTGTCTACGCCTGCCTCGTTGCTAATTTCTTTGGTCTGTTCTTCTAATTAAAAAAGAATACGGTCATTGTATGGCTTCCTATCTTTGAAGGAGAAATCGATTCATGGATAAAATCAAAATCGGTGTTTTAGGTTACGGTAATCTGGGCAAAGGCGTTGAATGCGCTATTAAGCAAAACCCGGATATGGAGCTTGTTGCGGTATTCACCAGAAGAGCTCCCGAAACCGTTAAGATTCTTACTCCGGGCGTCAAAGTTTTGAGCGCGGCAGAGCTGGAAAAGGGTCAGGACATTGACGTTCTTATCATTTGCGGCGGCAGTGCTACCGACCTCCCCGTCCTTACACCTAAATACGCAAAATTATACAATGTAATTGACAGCTTTGACAATCATTCCCGTATTCCCGAGCATTTCGACGCGGTTGCCGCCGCTGCAAAGGAAGGCGGTAAGGTCGCTATGATTTCCACCGGTTGGGATCCCGGCCTGTTCTCTCTGGCAAGAGCAATTGCAGTCAATGCATTGCCCAACGGAGAAAACTACACCTTCTGGGGCAAAGGCGTGTCTCAGGGGCATTCCGATGCTGTCCGGCGCATCAAGGGCGTCAAGGATGCCAAACAGTACACGATTCCCGTGCAGAAGGCACTGGATCTGGTTCGCAGCGGTGTAAATCCCAAGCTTACCACCAGAGAAAAGCACACAAGAGAGTGCTTTGTGGTTGCCGAAGAGGGTGCCGACCTGGCCGCAATTGAAAAAGAAATCGTAACCATGCCTGCATACTTTGCAGACTACGATACAACAGTTCACTTCATTTCCGAAGAAGAAATGAAACGCGATCACAGCGGAATTCCTCATGGCGGATTTGTAATCCGTTCCGGAAAAACCGGCTGGGACGAGGAGAGTAACGCGATTGTTGAATTCAAGCTTCAGCTCGATTCCAATCCTCAGTTTACCTCCAGCGTAATTGTGTCCTATGCAAGAGCTGTTTACAGAATGGCGCAGAAGGGCGAAACCGGCTGCAAGACAATCTTTGATGTTCCTGTGGCCTATGCTTCTTCCCTGAGCCCCGAAGAGATGCGGAAGACCTTACTGTAAAACATAAGATAAAGCCGGCGGATACCCGTCGGCTTTTTGCTGTATAGACATATATAGAAACAATTTTTGATATAGTAATTCCGCATTCCGCGGAATAACAAAATAACCGTAATAATCATACAATGGTTTCAGAATTCACCCCCCTTATTAGTTTAGGGGGGTGAATTCCTGCCATTAGAGGGTAAACTATTGACAGGGGGTGAAGCTCATCCTTGGCCTACATCAATGAAGTAACAGTTATTTGTAAAATCTTCTTTTTTTATTATTTCATCTGTTTGTTTGAACTGAAGCTCTCTGGCCACATGCTCAATTGTATCCATATCGGAAGTTCCTGATACGATTGCGATGTATCCCTGATCCGGGTGAAACAGAATTACAAAGTAATAGTTCATATCTCTGTCGGGTATGTGGATGTCAAGTTCGTCATCGTCTACACCGGGCTGATGCTGGACGGCGTGTATCTTTATTACCTTATACTCGCCCCATTGTTCTTCTATAATTTCTTCCGGAGTTTGATAGTTCAGAAAAAGCGCTCCGTCATCCACAAATTGCGGAGCATAGAAAAGCTCTACTCTGTACGGCTGATAATTATCGCTCATTGAATCAACTTCAGGTGCACATTCGGAAACAAGCCTTGTCCGCCATCCGTCTTCATCCCTTGCCCAGGCATTTACTCCTTCGCTTGGTGCGAACGGAAGCCATCCTTCCTTAAATTTGACACCATTACATTCAGAGGGCCCATCAAATTTGAAGACATATTTGAATTCGTCAAATACAATCTCGCCTGACGGATTCTCCCATTTGATTGAGTATTTCTCAGCCTCTGTTCTGGGACGGTGAGAGAATGAGAACAGCCCCATTGCATACGCCACGATGGTAAAAGCAAGAAATGCTCCGACTACTGCAGCTATGGTCAGAATCCGTTTCGTGACTTTAATACTGCGTTTTTTCTCACGGCAGATATTGTTTCCGTAAACAATATTGCTGACAGTCTCTATTTTTTCATCAGAGATATCGTTCATTGCTAATAATATCTGTTCGCTCAGCATAACCCTTCCTCCTCAAGATAAATCTTCAATCTGATTCGTGTTCGCATAAGCATAGTTTTCACTTTGCTCTCGCTGAAGTTGAATTTTTCAGCTATCTGAGTGACTGGAAGCATAAACCAGTATCTTGCTATAAATACATTTCTCATCGGTTCATCAATACTGTCAAGGAACGAATCTATTGCTTTACGCAGTTCATACAGATCAATCTGTTCCTGAATATTTTCACCGGAATCAAGTGATTCGCTCAGTTCATCCAAAGCAACAGAAATCTCATTCCCGGATCTCTTCAAAGTATTTCGTTCTCTCAATCGTTTCAGGGAAAGCCAGCGCGTCAGTTTAGCAAGGTATGGAGCAAGCCTGGAGGGCCTGTTTTCCGGCATGGAGTTCCATGCGCCAAGCCATGTGTCATTAACACATTCTTCTGAATCTTCACTATCAGCGAGAATGTTATATGAGATTTTGTAACAGTAGTTTCCATACTTGCCGGCAGTTTCTGCAATTGCCCGCTCATTGCGCTGCCAGTATAGGTCTACTATCTGCGAGTCGTTCATCTGCTGTATTCTCCTTTCTTTACGAGGACCCTCATTAATAATAAAACCGTTTTATCAAAAAAGGTCGCACACTATGGAGACTTGTCTTTTTAATAACTGCAAAGAAAATCTAACATAGTTATTAAAGCAAAGACATATGAATTTTTCCACCAAAGTATTATTTTCCGAACGATAACTAAATCGACAATGGAATACAAAAAGCTGAAAAGCACCTGGGAGGAAATCAACCCTTCAAGGCGCTAATTCTGTGTATTCATTTGAAAAAAGTTAGAGGAGCCACGTGCGTAGGCACTTTCAGCGGTAGGGAGTGAAATAGCAAAAGAACCGCAATCCGATACTTTGTATCAAAATTACGGTTCTTTTTTTTGCGGAGAATGACGGACTGCGACTCGCTTCGTTCCCTTGCAAGTTTGTCTTAATCATACTGTCCGGTTATTTTGAAAAAGATCATATACTTTTATCATGGTATCTGCCAGATTTCCCTTTAACCGTTCGCAATCATAGTATTCATTCCATGTTCTGGGGCATCTGCCCAGACACACCGGCAGAATCACGCAGCTTTTGCACTGTTCCCTGTCCGTGCAGAAGGAACTGCGATAAAACTCATAGCTCTCCGTGCGGGCAAGACTTGCATCATTTTCATAGGTTCTTACATTGCCGATAATGCCGCCGGGATTGCCGACTTCCATACTGCAGCCATAGATATTCCCAAGTTCATCGATTGTAAAGCCTGTTCCGTTGCACGCTTTGCATGGCGAGATTATTCTTCCTCTGAAGTGTTCAATGTCGGAATAAGACGGCTTTTCAAAATGATTCATTGAATAAAGGCTATGAAACTGATGAAGGTATTCTTCGTTTGTCAGGACGGTATCCTTCAGAAAAGTTCCGGCCTCCGGGATATTGCTCCGTGCTCTGATTATTCGAGGCGTGCAGATAATGTTGTTGTGCGTGACGGCTTTCATCTTTTCCACGTCTTTCATCAGGTCATCGAACGCGCTCAGGTTGTCTTTGTGCAGATTACAGCGGATTTTAAGCTTCATGTTGGTTTTGAGATGAAAAAGCCTATCCATGATCATGTCATAGCTGCCCTGTCCGCCGCTGAGAACGCGAAGCCTGTCATGCGTGGATTTGTTGCCGTCTATGGTGATTTCAATCGATCTGACCCTTTTCTCCTCCAGCATATCCGCCATTTCCTGTGTCAGCAGATAGCCGTTGGTTTGAATATGCGCATTGTACGGGATTCCGTGTCCGTCCGCGATTTCTATCAGCCGGTCACTTAATTCTCTGATCCTCTCAAGTTCCAAAGAAGGCTCCCCGCCGAACCATTTGACAGACAGCCGGCTCGTTTTGGTTTCCTCGATTCTTTTGCGGGCAAATTCCGCGACCAGGGCTGCCGTTTCATCGCTCATAGAGCCGGAATGCCTTCTGCCTGCTTCAAAACAATATCTGCAATCAAAGTTGCAGTTCATCGTCGGGCAGATTTCCAGCGTAAGGTTCTTATTGTGCGGAATGCGGGGGTTGGCTATTTTGAGTTTTTCCACAAGCACGGAATAGTCGTCCTCTTCCGACAGGAAGCCATATTCCAGCAGCGCAGGAATGATTTGCTCAGAAAGATGTTCAGCCGGATGCTCAAACACTTCTTTCTGTTTTTCCGTCAGGAGGGCGAACTTCCCGGTCATAAAGGAATGCAGCAAATAGGTTCCTGTGTCTTTATAGGGAACACAGGCGGTATATACCGAGCGATGTATTTGTGATTTGCCGGTATTGGAATTATTCATATCAATCATTTCCTGTCCGGAACATGCCGGCATTCATTTTCAAAAATCAAACCGCAAAAAAGCGGCGTGCCGGCGAGCAAATATGCCGCAGACACACCGCTGAATTGCTTAAGGCTCAATGAGAACAGCCCGTATCGTTCCCTGTGTTTTGCTCGGCAACAACGCCGCCGTTCACCTTTGCGATGAGATCGTCCGTCAGTTCGGCACCATCCAGGACGCCTGCGAGCACATTCTCATCCGTTGCTTTGCTCAAAACTTCATTTTTAGAATCTTTCATAGTAACCATCCTTTTAAAATAATGTATGCTATTTTGATTTCACTACACCTATCATAATATAAATTGTAGCTTAGAAGTATTCATCTGTCAACAGAGAGTATTTTTTAGCCCTCATTTTGCAAAGCAAATACAGGCGGAGTCACCGTACAGCCGTTAGGGGAGACCCCTTAAATATTGTTTTCTGCTCTGCTTATCCGTTCGTCTGCGGGATCTTAATATTCGCCCCAGTGCGGACCCCAGCTGTTGCCGTCTGTGCCTTCTTTGTTGTAAGGCCATTTGCTGCCGCCATCCCGGTCAACAATCGGTTTTCCACCTACGGGAGACCAATAGGTCCAGCCACCTGCGACCTGCGCAATCTCTTCCTCGTTCAGCTCCGCGAGCTTTTTGCTCAGGGTTTCAACTTCCTCTTTGAGGGCATTCAGTTCTTCATTGGTTTTCATGTTGGTATCTCCTTTCAAATTTTAATTTCTTAATTACTTTTTTGCATCAGTGGGACGGAATGTTAATCACCGTAAGGTTTCTTGCCTTACATCTTATTATACGCAGAAGAGCGGAAAATGGCTACTGATTTTTTGCCCCGCTTTCCGTTCTTTGAGATTTCTTACAACAA
>JAZQOW010000083.1:0-36114 GCA_045628065.1 Faecousia sp. | reverse complement strand
TTGGCCCACAGTACGACATGGCTCCGATCCGACTTTTTCGTGGGAGGCAGCTCGAGGAACGCCTGACCAAAGGCGGCGGAGAACGTCGGGGTGGGCTCGGTGATGCCGCGCTCGGTGCCCGCCAGCTTTGCGGTAAAGCCGGAGAGGAAATAGTACTGGGTCTGCTCCGGGGTCAGGATGGAGACGGGAGGCAGAACGCCGAATGCATCAGCGGACAGGAAGATGACATTCTGTGCAGCGGGTGCAGCGGAGATGGGGCGAACGATCTTTTCGATGTGGTCGATGGGATAGGAAACGCGGGTGTTCTCGGTGACGGACTTGTCGGCGAAGTCGATCTTGCCTTCTGCGTCCAGAGTAACATTCTCAAGCAGAGCATTGCGCTTGATGGCGTTGTAGATGTCGGGTTCGGAATCCTTGTCGAGGTTGATGACCTTTGCATAGCAGCCGCCCTCGAAGTTGAAGACGCCATTGTCGTCCCAGCCGTGCTCGTCGTTGCCGATGAGGAGGCTCTTGGGATCGGTGGACAGGGTGGTCTTGCCGGTGCCGGACAGGCCGAAGAAGACAGCGGTGTTCTCGCCGTTCATGTCGGTGTTAGCGGAGCAGTGCATGGAAGCAATGCCCTTCAGGGGCAGGTAGTAGTTCATCATAGAGAACATACCCTTCTTCATTTCGCCGCCGTACCAGGTGTTGAGGATAACCTGCTCACGGGAGGTGATGTTGAAGGCAACGCAGGTCTCGCTGTTGAGGCCGTATTCCTTGTAGTTCTCAACCTTGGCCTTGGAAGCGGTGTAAACGACGAAATCGGGCTCGAAGTTTGCCAGCTCTTCTTCGGTGGGCTTGATGAACATGTTGGTTACGAAGTGTGCCTGCCATGCAACTTCCATGATGAAGCGGATAGCCATGCGGGAGTCCTTGTTGGCGCCGCAGAAAGCGTCCACGACAAACAGGCGCTTGCCGGACAGTTCCTTCTGAGCCAGAGACTTCATGACCTTCCAGGTCTCTTCGCTCATGGGATGGTTGTCGTTCTTGTACTCGTCGGAAGTCCACCATACGGTGTTCTTGGAGTTCTCGTCCATGACAATGTACTTGTCTTTAGGAGAACGGCCGGTGTAGATACCGGTCATAACGTTGACAGCGCCGAGCTCGCTGACCTGGCCCTTGTCATAGCCGGTCAGATCGGCCTTCATCTCTTCTTCGAAGAGAGCGTCATAAGAAGGATTGCGGATGATTTCGGTGGCACCGATGATGCCGAGCTTTTCAATGCCGTAAGTTTCCATTAGATAGTTCCTCCTGAAACAAAAATATTACTAAAAGGCTTTCTGCAAGCCGAAAAATGCGGTAAAACCGCCCTTCCCGGCATGCTCGAAATCCAAATCTCACCGCATATAATATAGCATAAAAAGCGAAGAATTACTATAGGTAAATATGACAGCCCTATCCTTAGTTTTTTGCTGAAATATGGCAATTTTGGATACATTCCCTCAGCTCCGCCTAACTTTTTCCAATTTGTATTTTACGGCCTGATTTTCCTTAAACCCAGACACTTGATTTTTTCCAATTTATATTGTAATATGCGTATAAGATATGCCGAAGGAGGTCGATGGAATGAACCGACGTGAACGCCGCTGGGGCAGAATGTACCTGCTTCCCCTGCTGCTGGCTCTGACCGGTCTGGCGCTGCTGCCGCTGGAATGGGTGCTGCGGCTGGAGGGCTTTGATGCTTTTGGAGAGCTCAAATATACCATGATCCATAACGCTCTCATTGTAGTCTACCCGATCATATTGCTGCTGCTGTACATTTTCAGAACTTCTCCGAAAACGGCAAGAGTTTTTTCCTTTGTGTCTCTGGGGCTTGCCCTGCTTCATCTGGCTCTGGTCATCTACGGCGCAAAGCATCCCGCTGCATCCGTCATGGCATGGGTGCCCGGGCGCTCGCTCATTGCCCATACGCAGGCACTTGCGGAAGCCAAAACTGCGCAGAACATTCTGCTCATCTCTTCCGACCTCTGCTTCCTGCTCACCGACCTGACCGCCGTCTTCACCTGCCTGGTCTATGCCAGCGTGAAAACCCGCTCCGATGCCCGCAATGCAGAATTTGACCGCAAAAACGCCTTCGTCGCCCGCCGCTATGCCCGCGAGGAGCTGCAAAAGGCAAAGGAGACCAACTACATCGACGAGCCCACCCGTCTGGTGGAGCTGCCGCCTGAATACGCTTCGAAATCAGAATAACGGTTATTCCATTCGTTGGAATTGGATATGATTCCTTTGGGGCTATTGACGGAGGAACACGATCATGGTACTTGAAAACAAATTGGGAATCACAGATTCTGCTGACCTTGCCCGTGAGGAAGAACGAATCAGCAAAAAGAAAGCTCTTGCGCTTTTTGAAAACGGACTGCTTGAGACGCTGGAAGTCGGTAAATTTTCTTCCCTCAGTGCGATCCACAGCTTCTTATTCGATGAGATTTACTTTTTTGCGGGAGAAATCCGGACAGTGAACCTTGCAAAAGGGAACTTCCGTTTTGCACCCGTCATGTACTTGCAGGCAGCTCTTGAGAATATTGATAAAATGCCGCAATCCACTTTTGATGAAATCGTGGAGAAATACGTTGAAATGAACGTCGCCCACCCCTTCCGGGAGGGCAACGGGAGAAGCACACGAATCTGGCTTGATCAGATTTTCAAGACAGAGCTTCGGAAGGTCGTTGACTGGAGCATGGTCGATAAGGAAGATTATCTTCTGGCCATGGAGCGCAGCCCCATCCGGGATATTGAGATCAAGCACATCCTGAGAAATGCGCTGACCGATGATATTTGCAGCCGCGAAGTCTATATGAAAGGCATTGACCATAGTTATTATTACGAGGGCTACGCCGCCTTTAAGACAGAGGAAATGCAAATCATCGCAACAGTTGACAAGTAAACAGAACTGTGCTATACTAACTGCACTTCATATAGGAAAACGCAATGACGGAAAAGAGTACCATCGGACGCGATATTCAGAGAAGAGGCGGTTGCTGCGAGCCTCCATATCAGCCGGTGCGAAGCAGTTCCCGAGCGGCGAGGCCCAAAGGATGCCCCCAAGTAGGTCTCGACGGGTGATCCCCCGTTAGAAAGGATGCCGGTATGCTGGTACCGGGACGAGTGCGGGTTTTACCCGAATTCAGGTGGTAACACGGATTTTTGTCCGCCCTGAGCCGATCGGTTCAGGGCGTTTTCTTTTCCCCGTATGGCCAATACAATACTGTGAAAGGAGCTAATTCCATGGAAATGAAATTCTATAATCAGTCAAAAAAATTGAACGAGGTGTGCTATGATATTCGCGGCCCCGTGATGGATGAAGCCGAGCGAATGGAAGCGCTGGGCAGCAGCATTCTCAAGCTGAACATCGGCAACCCCGCCCCCTTCGGCTTTACCGCACCGGACGAGGTAGTGCTCGATCTGATTTACAATCTCCGTGCCTGCGAAGGCTACTCCGACTCCCGCGGCCTGTTCTCTGCGCGTAAGGCCATCATGCAGTACTGCCAGCTCAAGCATATTCCCAACGTGGGCATTGACGATATCTTCACCGGCAACGGCGTCAGTGAGCTGATCATGCTCTCTATGCAGGCGCTTCTGGACAGCGGCGATGAAATTCTCGTTCCCGCCCCGGATTATCCCCTCTGGACGGCTGCCATCACGCTTGCAGGCGGTACCGCTGTCCACTACATCTGCGACGAGCAGGCCAACTGGTACCCGGACATTGAGGATATCCGCAAAAAAATCACCCCCAATACCAAGGGCATCGTCGTCATCAACCCCAACAACCCCACCGGCGCGCTTTATCCCAAGGAGCTGCTGGAGCAGATCGTGGCACTTGCACGGGAGCATGACCTGATCCTCTTTGCCGATGAAATCTATGACCGTCTGGTCATGGACGGTAAGACACATGTGGCGCTGGCCTCCCTTGCACCTGACCTGCTCACGCTGAGCTTCAACGGCCTGTCCAAATCCCACCGTGTCGCGGGTTTCCGCTGCGGCTGGCTGTGTCTGGCAGGTGATAAGAGCCGCGCCAAGGGCTATATTGCCGGACTGAATCTGCTGGCAAAAATGCGCCTTTGCTCCAATGTGCCCGCACAGAGCATCATTCAGACCTCCCTGGGCGGCTATCAGTCTTCCGATGAGCTCCTGATGCCCGGCGGCCGGATCTATGAGCAGCGCGAATTTATCTACAACGCCCTGAAGCAGATTCCCGGCCTGAGCGTGGTAAAGCCCGACGCCGCCTTCTACATCTTCCCGAAGGTCGATATGGCAAAATTCAACATTCACAGCGACGAGCAGCTGGCGCTCGATCTTCTCAAGCAGGAACGGATTCTGGTCACCGCCGGTACCGGCTTCCACTGGCCGGAGCAGGATCATTTCCGCATTGTCTTTCTTCCCAATCTTGAGGCGCTGTCCAAAGCGGCACGAAAGCTGGAGCGCTTCTTCGGCGGCTACAGTCAGTCATAAAACATAGAGGAGGAATTCGCATGAAAAAGGTATTGCTCATCAACGGCAGTCCCCACAAGGACGGAAATACCGCCGTTGCATTAAACGAAATCGCCGCACAGCTCCAGCTGCACGGCGTTTCATCAGAAATATTCTGGATCGGAACCGCGCCGGTTCAGGGCTGCCTCGGCTGCGGCGGCTGCCGGAATGGCGGCTGCGTGATGGCAGAGGACGTGAATCTGGCTGCGGAAAAAATGAAGGAAGCAGATGGCCTGATCGTCGGCTCCCCTGTCTACTACGCAGGACCCAACGGTGCGCTGTGCGCCTTCCTTGACCGCCTGTTCTTCGCCCACAGCGGCGAATTCGACGGCAAGCCCGCCGCCTGCGCGGTGGTATGCCGCAGAGGCGGCGCAAGCGCTGCCTTCGATCGCCTGAACAAATATTTCACCATCAGCAATATGCCGGTCGTACCCAGCCAGTACTGGACAATTCTCCACGGCAGAGCCCCCGGTGAGGCCGCGCAGGATGCTGAGGGTCTGCAAATCATGCGCACACTGGCGGATAACATGGCCTGGATGGTCGAAAATCTCCCCGAGCCTCCGAAAAGAGAAGCCAAAATCGCCACAAGCTTTATTCGATAATTACCTGAAGGTCATCGTCCTGTACGGTGACCTTCAGCTTTGCATTGGGAAGAACACTGCCCGAAACAATGCTCCTTGCAATGCGGGTCTCCACGGTATGCTGGAGATAGCGCTTGAGGGGTCTTGCACCATACTGGGGATCGTAGGCGGCATCAATGATGAAGGACTTTGCCTCATCCGTCAGCTCGCAGTGAATCTGGCGCTCTGCCAGACGGCGGTTGAGGGCGTTCATCTGGAAATCAATGATATGGGTCATGTCGCCTCTGGTCAGCGGCTTATAGAACACGATCTCGTCCAGGCGGTTGAGGAACTCGGGTCGGAAAGCGCGGCGAAGCTGGCCTTCCACCTGCTCCCTTGCCTCGGCAGAGATATTGCCCCCGGCATCAATGCCTTCGAGAAGGTACTGCGAGCCGAGATTTGACGTCAGAATAATGATGGTATTCTTGAAATCCACCAGCCGGCCCTGCGAATCGGTGATGCGGCCATCGTCCAGCACCTGCAAAAGCACATTGAAAACATCCGGGTGCGCTTTTTCGACCTCGTCAAAGAGGATGACGCAGTAGGGTCTGCGGCGCACCGCTTCGGTGAGCTGGCCGCCCTCCTCATAGCCCACATAGCCGGGAGGCGCACCGATGAGGCGGGAAACATTGTGCTTCTCCATATACTCGGACATGTCGATACGCACCATGTTTTTCTCATCGTCAAAGAGCGTTTCCGCCAGTGCGCGGGCAAGCTCTGTCTTGCCGACACCGGTGGGGCCTAAGAACAGGAACGAGCCGATGGGACGGTTGGGATCCTGAATGCCGGCACGGCTGCGAAGAATGGCCTCTGCCACACTCTGCACCGCTTCATCCTGCCCGATCACACGGCGGTGGAGCGCCTCATCCAGATGCAGGAGCTTTTCGCGCTCCCCTTCCATCAGGCGCGCCACGGGAATGCCCGTCCAGCGCTCGACAATGCGGGCGATTTCTTCTTCCGTGACCTTATCTCTGAGCAGATTGGAGTCCTTGGCATTCTGCGCCAGCTTTTCCTCCTGCTCCAAAAGGGCTTTGGTCTCCGGCAGGTCGCCGTATTTCAGCTTGGCGGCCTTTTCCAGATCATAGCTCTGCTCGGCACGCTCGATGTCGGCATTGATGGTCTCGATCTGTTCGCGGAGCTGACGGATACGGCCGATGGCGTTTTTCTCATTTTCCCACTTGGCCTTCATGGCATTGAAGGTATCGCGTTCCTCAGCCATCTCCTTCTGGAGCTCTGCAAGGCGTGCCGCGGACATGGCATCCTCTTCCGTTTTCAGTGCAGCCTCCTCGATCTCCATCTGGATGATTTTGCGGGAGATAACATCCAGTTCTGTGGGCATGGAGTCCATCTCCGTGCGGATCATGGCGCAGGCCTCGTCCACAAGGTCGATGGCCTTATCCGGGAGGAAGCGGTCGGTGATGTAGCGGTGGGAGAGCTTTGCCGCTGCGATCAGGGCAGCATCGGTGATTTTCACGCCGTGGAAGACCTCATAACGCTCATCCAGACCGCGCAGGATGGCAATGGTATCCTCCACAGTCGGCTCTTTCACGAGAACCGTCTGGAAACGGCGCTCCAAAGCCGGGTCCTTCTCAATATACTGCCGGTATTCATCAATCGTGGTCGCGCCGATGCAGTGCAGCTCGCCTCGGGCCAGCATGGGCTTGAGCAGATTGCCCGCATCCATGGAGCCTTCGGTTTTGCCTGCGCCCACGATGGTATGGAGCTCATCAATGAACAGAATGATCTGCCCCTCGGACTGGCGAACCTCTGCCAGCACGGCCTTGAGGCGCTCTTCAAATTCGCCGCGGTATTTTGCGCCCGCGATCAGGGCACCCATATCAAGGGAGAAAACCGTCTTATCCTGTAAGCTCTTCGGCACATCGCCCTTGACAATGCGCTGGGCAAGCCCCTCCACAATGGCGGTCTTGCCGACGCCCGGCTCGCCAATGAGCACGGGGTTATTCTTGGTTTTTCTGGAAAGAATACGGATGACATTGCGGATTTCATCATCGCGTCCGATCACCGGATCCATTTTTTTCTCTCTTGCCCGCTTCACAAGATCGGTACCGAAGCGCTCCAAGGCCTCATAGGTATCTTCGGGATGATCAGAGGTGACCCGCTGGGTGCCGCGGACACCCTGCAATGCCTGCAAAACGCCCTCCTCCTGAATCTGGTACTGCTCAAAGAGCCGCTTAAGGGCAGCATCCGGGGCTTTGACAAGGCCAAGGAACAGGTGCTCCACCGAGACAAACTCATCCTTCATCCGCTCGGCAGAAGCTTCCGCCTCCTGAAAGGCGTTATCCACCGCGCGGGCGATATAATATTTCCCCGCCTCTCTGCCGCTGCCGGTCACGGAGGGCAGGCGCCGAATCTCCTGCTCTGCCGCCGCTTCCAGACTTTCCGGGGTCAGCCCCATGCGCTTGAGAAGCTGCGGAATCAGCCCGTTCCGGCTCTGAAGGAGCGCCTGCAAAAGATGAATCTGCTCAATCTGCTGGTTGTTGTGGGCAAGCGCAAGCTCCTGCGCCGCCTGAATGGCCTCCAGCGATTTCTGGGTGTAGTTTTGAGGATTCATATACATTCCCCTTTCGTTTTTAGCACTCTCGCATTCAGAGTGCTAATTCATTTTCTTTATGATACTTCCCTTTTGTCCCAATGTCAATATTCCCATGAAAAAAATTTACAATTAATATTTGTGTAATAAATTAACTCTTTTTTCTGTAATAATTTTACGATACTATATGGATGTAAAAAGCAGCAACGAGTAAACTTTTTCATTTCTCCCTCTCTCTAATATTGAAGAAACTGCCGACAAACTGGTCATTTGTCGGCAGTTCTTCTTTTTTATTTAATAGCCCAGCTCTTCTCCCGCCAAGGCGACCTTGGTTCCGGAAACGCCGGTAATGACTTTAGCAGATTCAGGTGTTGGATACAACCGCCCTCTGAATAGAGCGCTCCACAAAGCTGTTCAATGTCATATTCCGCGCCATTGCACTGATGACCGCCTGTTTATGCAGCTCCGGAGAGATACGGATATTAAAGCTGCCCTTGTAGGCCTTCTCCGGTTCCGTCCCCTCTGCTGCACACATTTCCAGATAATCGTCAACTGCGGTGTGGAAGTCGGCAATCAGCTCCTTTGCATTTTCTCCCTCGTAAGAGATCAATGCCCGGATGCCCATCACCTTGCCGTAGAACAGAGCATCTTCCTCAGAAAACTCTACGCTGCCGATATATCCTTTGTATTCCATTGTATTATTCACAGAAGTCCCTCCTGTTCCAAAATTTCAATCAATTGCTTTACCTGATACTCTAATAGTTCCTTGCGAGGGTGCGGTTTATGCATCAAAATAGGTGGATGTTCGTCCGACACGAACATGATCCGTGATCCGCTCGTTTTACCCTTGTTTGATCTTCTGTAATCAAAGAAACGCAGCAGGCTCTCTGCATCGTCAAAAGTAAATGTTCTCGGTTTGGCCTTCAAACGCTCGATCAATTTCTCTTTCTGTCCCACTTCGCCGCCTCCACATCTTACTACGCACAGTATATAGCATAAGTTTTATTTTTGCAACTGTTTTTAGTTGCAATTATTTCTGTTTTCCGAAAAATCATTATCATCAAAACGATAGTTCAGAAAAAGAGAACCGCCCCTTGCATTAGAACGCCACCTCATATCAAAGAACTGCCGACAAACCAGTCATTTGTCGGCAGGTCTTCTATTTATTTAATAGCCCAGCTCTTCTCCCACCAGAACCACCTTGATGCGGAAGGGGATTCTGGAATCGCGGGTGATGACGATCTGGGAGCAGATGGTGTGCTTGAGGCAATTGCCGCAGCGGCCAGTCACGGCACACGGCGTATCTATGCCAAGGCGCACGGTGTTGGGGGGCGCTGCCACATTGCGGGTGCGGTGGATGCCCTCTTCCACGGTGGAGACCACCTTGTTCATTCCGGCGACGATGATCACCTGCTCCGGGCCGTAAATCAGGAAGGATACGCGGGAGCCGTGGCCGTCAATGTTGATGAGCTCGCCGTCGAGCGTGATGGCGTTGGTGCTCATCAGGAACGTGTCCGCGCAGATGAGGTCGCGGTTGACTTCCTTTTTCTCCTCCGGGGTTTTGGCATTCTCTCTGCGGATCAGGCGATGGCCTGCCTCTGAAATGGCCTCCTTGAAGCCGTTGTCATCGATCGTAACTGAGCCGCCGTAGCCGATGGACTTCTCACCCTCACCGATGAGCTCCACAACCTTTGCGCGTGCCGCTTCCAGATCCTCGCAGTAGTAGCCTTCCATTTTCCGCTCATTTAAATGCCTGATAATGGTCTGCGCCTGATTCTTATAGAACAGTTTCTTATATTCATTCATTGTATTTGCCTCCTGCATATAATCAGCCGGGATATGCGATTCCCGTGTCTTCTATCTCATTGTAACACATGCTGAGAAGATGTCAAACAATTTCCATTTGAAGAACCTGATGTTTTTGTGCAAATTATGAAGAAGCTGCGGCAGTTTCCTGTTGCGCAAAACCGCCCTTTCGTGGTATAATCAGCCCATGAATACAAAAGTCAGCTATTATGTCAGCCGCAAAAATGCGCTGACATGGATTGCAGCGGCACTTCTTCTATGCTCGATCTTTACCCGCATTGCTTTCTTCTGCGAGAAAGGCGCAGATACCATGACGGTGTGGCTCCGGATCGTGCTGCCGGTGTTCGCGGCAACCGTTTTTGTGCTCCGGATTCTTCTGGACGGGCAGGAGCATTTCTATAAGACGGCAACTCCCGTATTCCTGTTTGCTGTCTATATGTGCATCAATGCCTATGGCACCATCGGCAGTTTTCGCTATGTCCTCCTCTATTGGTTCGCAGCCTTTGTCGGCTGGCTGCTCTACCGCAAGGTGACTGCGGGCCAGGCACCCCGGCTCTATTTCCCGCTGTGCATAATGCTGGCCGCTGTTGCAGCCTTCTATGTATACGAGCTTCGCCGTCTGCTCCTTGATGGACA
The DNA here is from genome assembly GCA_045628065.1 of Faecousia sp. Classification (GTDB taxonomy): domain Bacteria; phylum Bacillota; class Clostridia; order Oscillospirales; family Oscillospiraceae; genus SVMC01. The sequence continues at coordinate 25,995 of JAZQOW010000083.1, read as the reverse complement.
GTATCTGCGGCTCTATGATGCCCTGAGCGTAATGGGCTTCCTGTTCGCCCTTTTTGCCGCCAGAGAACACAATGACGGCAAATATCACCCCACCTGGGGCGACCGCAAGGACGGGCGCAAAATCCGCAACCTTAATCCCATCTCCCGCGTAGCCAACTACATCATGCCCAACCGCAACGGCGCCGCCAACAACATCCGCGACCGCGTGGAGCTGACCAACATTGAAAAGTACATCCGCGACAAGCGCAAAGAGGGTCTCACCGGCTTCGGCATTACCGAGCTATTCTTAGCCGCCTATGTCCGCTGCGTTGCCAAGTACCCCGGCTGCAACCGCTTCCTTTCCGGTCAGACCGTCTACACCCGCGATGAAGACCTGCAATTCTGCATGGTCATCAAAAAAGAGATGACGATTTCCGCCCCGGATACCATCATCAAGCTCCACCTCAACCTGCACGACACCTCCCGTGATGTCTACGAGAAATTCCACGCCGCTGTGGACGAGGTGCACAACACCCCGCTGAACTCCACCTTCGACAATGCAGCGCGCTATATCAACTATATTCCCGGCGTATTCCTGAAGTTCACCATCTGGCTGCTCAAGCTGCTGGATTACTTTGACCTGCTGCCCAAGGCGCTGCTTGAGGTCAGTCCCTTCCACGGCTCCATTTTCTTCACCTCCATGGCCTCTCTGGGCATTCCTGTCATCGTGCATCACCTCTACGATTTCGGCAATCTGCCCGTCTTCTGTGCATTTGGCGAAAAGTACCGCGTGAACGAAATAGATAACGACGGAAAGCCGGTTGTGAAGAAATATATGGACTATTCCTTCAACATTGACGAGCGCACGGTGGATGGCTTCTACTATGCCAAGGTGCTGAAGTATCTCCGCCGCCTGCTCCGCAACCCGGAGCAGCTGGATGTGCCGCCGGAAGAAGTTATCCGTGATATCGACTGAATATAAGAGGAACCGGGCAACCATCCCGGTTCCTCATGCTGTATAAGGGGGAAAACTCATGTATACCGATCTGAAACGTACCTGGGCAGAAATTGATCTTTCCGCTCTGGAGCATAACTTCAAAACGCTGAAAAGCCGGGTGAATACCCGCTTTCTCGGTGTGGTCAAGGCGGACGCCTACGGCCATGGCGCTGTGGAGGTTTCCCGCACACTGGAAAACCTTGGCGTTGACTATCTGGCGGTATCCAGTGTCGATGAAGCCCGCGAGCTTCGCTATCACGGCATCACCAGCCCCATCCTGATTCTGGGGCACACGCCGCCGCAGGAGGTACCCCTGCTGATCGCCAACCACATCACGCAGGCCGTGACAAGCTCGGAGGCTGCCGCGCTTTATGAAGCGGAAGCTGCAAAAATGGGCGAAACGCTGAAGGTGCATGTGAAGCTGGATACCGGTATGTCCCGTCTGGGCTTTGTGTGCGATGAGGGCCATTTTGCGGCTTCGGTTGCTGCCGTGCAGAAGGTCTGCGCCATGGAGCATCTGGATGCGGAGGGCGTTTTCACCCATTTCGCCGTATCCGATGAGGAAGACGATAACTCCAAGGCCTATACCAGATTGCAGCTTGACCGCTTCAACCGCGCCATTGCTGCCATAGAAGCAGGCGGCTTCCACTTCCGCCTGCACCACTGCACCAATACCGGCGCGGCAGCCCGCTATCCGGAAGCCTGGATGGACATGGTGCGCCCCGGCCTGCTGCTTTACGGCTACGGCGATTATGCCGAGGAGCTGGGGCTTCAGCCGGTCATGCGCCTGAAAACCGTCATCGGTGCAGAAAAGCATTATGACCCGGATACTACCATCAGCTATGGCAGACTTTACCGCACCGACCGCCCCACCCGCGTGGGTGTCCTGCCCATCGGATACGCAGACGGCCTGTTCCGCATCCTCTCCAACCGCTACAGCGTCATGACCAAGGACGGCCCCGCCCCCATCCGCGGGCGCATCTGCATGGATATGTGCATGATCGACCTCACCGACCTGCCCGATGTGGGCGTAGGCGACGAGGTGGAATTCTTCGGCACCAAGGCCTCCATCAACGACATGGCCGCAATGGCAAGCACCATCCCCTATGAGCTGACCTGCGCGGTCTCCCGCAGAGTCCTCCGCGTCTATATCAAGGATGGTCAGGTCATCGGACAGAAGCTGAAAATGAACGGATAACTCAATAAAATTGGCGGCTGCAAGCAAATCAAAATGCTGCAGCCGCCTTTTTATTTGTCAGAATCAGTTGAACTCGCCCAGCTGCTTGCCGCCGAGCACGTGGAAGTGGAGGTGCTTCACGGTCTGGCCTGCGATTTCACCGCAGTTGGTGACCACGCGGAAGCCGTCAAAGTCCAGCTCCTTCGTGAGCTTGGCGATCACTGCAAAGATGTGGCCGACAACAGCGGCATTGTCTTCAGTGATCTCGGAGGCAGCGGAAAGATGCTCCTTCGGCACGACCAGGAAATGCTTGGGGGCCATGGGGGCAATATCATAGAATGCATAGCAAAGCTCGTCTTCATAGACCTTCTTGGAGGGAATTTCCCCGGCAATGATCTTGCAGAAAATGCAGTCGTTCATGGTTGGTCTCCTTTTCTTATTTCACATTGGCCTTGACAAATTCTTCCACGGATGCAAGTGCCTCGTCCAGCTTGTCGGCATCCTTTGCGCCGCCCATAGCGGAATCGGGCTTACCGCCGCCGGAGCCGCCGCAGATGGAGCAGACCTGCTTCACCAGGGCGCCTGCCTTGATACCGGCGGATACGGCTTCCTTGCCGCAGACTGCCAGAATGGAAATCTTCTCGCCCTGAACGCCTGCCAGAACGGCAACGGCCTTCGGGTCAAAGTCACGGATCAGGTCGCCGAACTTGCGAAGATCGGGGACACTCAGATCGTTACGGACACAGCTTGCCACGCACAGGCCGGAAATATCCTTGCCGCCTGCCAGAAGGCTGCGAACGTCACCTGCCAGAAGGCGATCCTTCATGGCATCGATCTGCTGGCGAAGCTCCTTCACCTCAGCCACGGTGGATTCTGCCTTGTGCAGAAGCTCACCGGCGTTGGGAGCCTTCATGATTTCGCTGGCCTTGTTGAGGGTAGCAGCATAGCCGTTCATCTGTTCAAGCACTGCCTTGCCCGTGATCGCCTCGATACGGCGCACGCCGGAAGCAACAGAGCCTTCGGATACAACGGAGAACAGGCCGATCTTTGCGGTGTTGTCCAGATGGGTGCCGCCGCAGAATTCCATGGACACATCGCCCATCTGCACGACGCGAACCACATCGCCGTACTTCTCGCCGAACAGCGCCGTTGCGCCCAGCTTCTGTGCCTCGGCAATGGGCAGCACCTTGGTGTCTACAGCAATGCCGGAAAGGGTGTAATTAACAACATATTCATTGATCTTTGCCATTTCCTCGGGGGTAATGGCAGAGAAATGCGTGAAGTCAAAACGCAGGCGGTCGGGCTCTACCAGAGAACCGGCCTGATGGACATGGTCGCCCAGCACGCTGACCAGTGCAGACTGGAGCAGGTGGGTGGCACTGTGGGCGCGGCGGATGGCCTGACGGCGCTCAACATCGATCTTTGCCTCAACCACATCGTCATCCTTGATGGCGCCCTGCACCATCTTGCCGTGGTGGAGGTACTTGCCGCCCTTATCCTTGAGCACGTTGGTCACTTCGAATACGGCCTCGCCGCAGGTGATCACGCCGTGGTCGGCAATCTGGCCGCCCATCTCAGCATAGAAGGGGGTCTTATCGAGCACCAGAATGCCCTCTTCGCCGCCTGCAATCGCGCCGGAAACCTCCTCGCCCACGCAGACAGCCAGCACCTTGGCAGTCTCTGCATCCTTTTCATAGCCGACAAACTCGGTGGGGGTGTTGTCCAGACCCAGGTCAATGCCTGCCCATGCCAGATCGCCCAGTGCCTTGCGGGCTTCTCTTGCGCGGGTCTTCTGCTCTTCCATGAGCGCCTTGAACTCATCCAGATCAACGCTCATGCCCTCTTCCTCGGCCATTTCGATGGTCAGGTCGATGGGGAAGCCAAAGGTATCATACAGGCGGAAAGCATCAGCGCCGGAGAACACGGTCTCGCCTGCTGCCTTATGGGCAGCGAGCATTTCGCCGTAAATCTTCATGCCGCCGTCGATGGTCTTGGCGAAGTTTTCTTCTTCCAGCTTGACAATGCGGGTGATATAGGCAGCGCGTTCACGGAGGTAGCCGTAATGCCCCTCGTTCTCCTGCACGACGGTCTCCACGACCTCATAGAGGAAGGGACGGTTGATGCCCAGCAGCTTGCCATGGCGGGCAGCTCTTCTGAGCAGGCGGCGAAGCACATAGCCGCGACCTTCGTTGGAGGGCAGAACGCCGTCGGCAATCATAAAGACGGAGGCTCTGGCATGGTCGGTAATGACGCGGAGGGAGACATCCATCTTATTGGTGATACCGTAGCTGGCGCCGGTGATCTCGGTGACCTTCTTGGTGATGTTCATGACGGTATCGACATCGAACAGGGACGGAACATCCTGACATACGACAGCCAGACGTTCCAGACCCATGCCGGTATCAATGTTCTTCTGCACGAGCTCGGTATAGTTGCCGTTGCCGTCGTTATCGAACTGGGAGAAGACGTTGTTCCAGACTTCCATATAGCGGTCGCAGTCGCAGCCGACCGTGCAATCGGGCTTGCCGCAGCCGTACTTTTCGCCGCGGTCATAATAAACCTCGGAGCAGGGGCCGCACGGACCGGAGCCGTGTTCCCAGAAGTTATCTTCCTTGCCGAAACGGAAAATCCGCTCGGGTGCAATGCCGATGTCCTTATTCCAAATCTCGAAGGCTTCATCGTCATCGAGATAGATGGAGGGATACAGGCGCTGCGGATCAAGGCCGCAGACCTCGGTCAGGAATTCCCAGCACCAGGGAATGGCTTCCTTCTTGAAGTAGTCGCCAAAGGAGAAGTTGCCAAGCATCTCAAAATAGGTGCCGTGGCGGGCAGTCTTGCCGATGTTTTCAATATCGCCGGTGCGGATGCACTTCTGGCAGGTGCAGACACGATGGCGGGGCGGCTCTACCTCACCCTTAAAGTAGGGCTTCATCGGTGCCATGCCGGAGTTGATCAGCAGCAGAGATGCGTCATTCTGGGGGATCAGAGAGAAGCTGGGCAGGCGGAGATGGCCTTTGCTCTCGAAGTAAGAGAGGAACATCTCGCGCAGCTCATTCAGGCCGTATTTCTTTTGTTCCATGGTTTTGCCTCCGTTTGTATCGAAATTTTGTTTTAACAGAAAAAAATAACGCCCTGCCACGATCAGGGGCGAAGCACAGGCTCCACGGTACCACCCTGATGACACCCGGCAGGGGCGCCTCTCATTTGCTCTGTAACGGGAGCGCCCGTCCTGCTCTCGCAGGCAGCTCAGAAGTGGCCTCCGGCTGGCCATCCACGGGGCTCACACCCTCCCCCGCTCGCTTGGGACACCTTCGCCGGTTTGCTTCCTCACAGCATTTTCATATCTGCACATACTATATCATATATTACAATATTGTCAACCTTTTTCCTTAATTTCCTTTCCAAATCCGTCTTCGAAGCCGCAATTGATAAAGCAGCTCCATCCTTGGGAGCAACAAATCGAACATAAAGAAGGTCACATTGCCCAGCACGAACAGAATGACCAGCAGGGCTGTTCCCATGCCGAAAAACTCTTCACGGATCGCATCGGCTTTCAGGACGAAAAGCAAAAGGGCATACAGGGCACATACCGCGGTGTTGAAAATGAGGAGCTTTATCGCGGTGCGCAGAAATCCCGGCAGCCCTCCGAGGCGGGAGCGGATGATCGGATACCAGCCAAGGAACACATAGACCGCCGCAGCCTCCTTATCCGGTGCAAACAGGCAGGAAAGCAGCGCCACCGCGCCATACCATGCCAGCGCCATTCTTCCGCCGCACTCATAGAGCACCGGCACCATGAGAAGCGCGGCAAGCATGGGGCAGCAATAGGTCGCCACCGGGATGATCCCGCCCAGCAGCATAATGACCACCGCCAGCGCTCCCAAAAGCCCGCAAAGGGCAACCTGCGCACTTCTTCCCCGCTTCATAATAGCCTCCCCTTTTTTTCGTTTATTATATACGCAATCCCGGATAATTTCAACTGCTCTGCCGATATGCAATTGCAGAAAGCCATCATCATTGACTTTTGGGGCTGCGGCATGCTAGTATAATACCAAGATTACGAAAAAAAGCAAAAAGGAGACATTACCATGGATTTTGAAATCGGACGCATCGGAACTGCGGAAACGATGGTAGAGCTTGCAGATACCGCACTGGAGGTCGGCTCAGGCTCTCTGCGGGTGTATGCTACCCCCTGCATGGCAGCGCTGATGGAAGGCGCAGCCTGCAATTGCATCGAAGAGTTTCTGGCAGAAGGTCAGACCTCTGTAGGCATCAGCCTCCAGTTGGCTCATACGGCTGCTACGCCTGTCGGCATGGGCGTCATTGCGGAAGCGACCCTCACCAAAGTCGAGGGAAAGAAGCTCACCTTCGAAATTACCGCAAAGGATGAGGCCGGTAACATCGGCACCGCCACACACGAGCGCGTGATCGTCAATGCCGAGCGTTTTTTGGATAAAACCTACGCGAAGCTGTAAGCATATCACGCCCGCAGATGGCGTATACTCTCTTACCTGCATTGGTGCCGAACATGATACGCAAAGGAGGCCGCCTTTTGAAATATCCCTGTCTGGTAATGGATCACGATGATACCGTGGTCAACAGCTCTGCTACGATTCATTACCCCTGTTTTTTGGAATACCTCAAGCTCTACCGTCCCGGCATGAGCATTGACAAGGACGAATTCTTTATCAAGAACTTTGATCCGGGATTTCTTACCATGTGCCGGGAGGATTTCGGCCTGACGACGGAGGAGCTGGTGATTGAACAGGAATTCTGGCATCAATATGTCAAAAACCATATCCCCGCCGCCTATGACGGCATGCGGGAGCTTCTCTGGCGGCATGTAGATGAGGGCGGCACGATCTGCGTGGTCTCTCATTCTCTGACTGTCCATATTCTTCGGGACTGGAAGGAAAACGGCCTGCCTGAGCCGAAGCTGGTCTTTGGCTGGGATGATCCCCCGGAGCTTCGGAAGCCCAACCCCTATCCCCTGCTCTCCATTATGGAGCAGCTGGGCTTTACCGCCCGGGAGCTTCTCATGGTGGATGACCTGAAACCGGGCTGCGATATGGCGCAGGCCGCCGGGGTGGACTTTGTCGCCGCCGGTTGGGCATATAACTTCCCCTCCATTGAGCGCTATATGCGCCAGAACTGCCTCCACTACGCGCCCACGATAGAAGCTCTCTCCCAATTCCTCTGGCAATAGGGAAAATACCGCAGGGTGATATGGGAGTTTTTCAGAGCAGATTCTTACAAAAAACGAATGCCTGTCAAAATGACAGGCAAATCAGAATTACAGCGAGAGAAATATGATTGAAACAAACCGTTTGAAAATATATGCGGCACAGCAGGAGCAGATGGAGGAATTCATTGCAGCGCAGTCCATCGAGGTTCTGAAGGTTGCATACACAGAAATGCTTCATGGCTGCCTGACACATCCTGCGCAGTGGGTGTGGTATGCCATATGGATGATCGAATTAAAGGACGGCACCCACATAGGAGAATTGTGCTTTAAGGGCATCGACGAGCTCGGCACTACTGAAATAGGTTATGGCATTGCCGCCGATTATCAGGGCTATGGATATGCAACCGAAGCAGTAACGAGTGCTGTTGATTGGGCATTGGAACAAAATGCTGTTCACCGCGTAACTGCCGAAGTAGATCAGGCTAACAGGGCTTCAATAAGAGTTCTTGAAAAATCAGGGTTTGAATCGACCGGAAAAATCGGAGAAGAAGGGCCAATCTATAGCAGAATAAAGTGACTGCTTCAGATGGCTTGCACTACAGATCCTCCGATAGAATCACATCTGACGTTTTACCGTCCATCTTGCCTGCCTCTATTCGATATTTACATCAGAAATCCGGCGCTCGTTAATAAGGTGGACAAATCTGAATTTGTGGGAAAAAAGGAATGCAATTAAGAACGTGCAATTTGGATGATGCAGAAATCATACATAAGGAGCTTGGCTGCAATCCTGCAATGTTAAAATATACTGGATGGAATCCCTATGAAACACTGGAATCAACACAAGAATTTCTTGCGCATGCGATTGAAGCAGAAGACAATTACTCATGGGTAATTGAGGATAAGGGCAATGTTATTGGGACGATTGGCGCTTACGATTACAGTGTGCAAGATCAGAGTATAGAAATCGGGTTCAGTATTTTTGAAATATATTGGGGCAGGGGTTACGCGTCTAAAGCTGTGGAGCTTGCGTGTGAACAGCTATATTCCTCCGGGGTAATCAAATGCATAAAAGCATGGTGTGCAGAGGAAAACATCGCTTCAGCAAAGGCTTTGGAACGAAATAAATTCCATAGAAACGGAGTTATTGAGGCTGCCATAAATGTTGATGGAGCATCTTTTAATCAGGTCTTTTTCATAAAAAGACTATAGAAAAGACAAATTCCAGTTTATCGGGGCGATGTTGGACATTCACAGCATCGCCCCAACTCATGCCGGGACGGTAGGTCTCCTGGCTCAGACTCAAATCATTTTTTATATCTGATATATCCGTTGGGCACTGCGTTCGCCAGAAAACGACTTTATACATTTGATTGTTGTAATACAGAACGGGCGAACACAGTTCGCCCCTACGGTGTCACGCATTATGAAACAGTTTAAGGGTAAAATCACAAAACAACTCTTCTTTTGCATTAACAATCCTGACAAACGGACTGAGGATATATAATGTATTTAACAAACAAATCCCGATTTATCCAGATAAAAGAATTACCCACCGAAGAGAAAGTAAAATTCCTTTTCGGTGGGTTTTCTTGTTTCAAAAATTTCCTTACGAGGCGCTGCCATTTGGCAGGCGGTTTTGTTTTTAATCTCTTCTGAGTGCTTCGATGGGGTTCATGTTGGCAGCCTTGGATGCGGGAAGCAGGCCGAAAATCAGGCCGATGACGGTGGAGAAGACCACCGCAATGATGATTGCCGGTACGCTGATAGCCGATGGAGTGCCCGAAAGCTTGGACATCAGCGTTGCTACTATAATGCCGGCGATCACCCCGAGGATGCCGCCCGCGCTGGTGAGCACCGCGGCTTCCGTAAGGAACTGCGCAAGAATGCGCCGTTTTTTTGCACCGATGGCCTTTTTCAGGCCGATGTCGGTGATGGGCTCGGCAACGGATACCAGCCTGATATTCATGACACCGATACCGCCGACCAGCAGGGAGATGCTGGCGATCCAGATGAGCTGGCGGTTGGTGGCGCTGCTCATCTCCTGGAGCTGCTGTGCCTGCTGGAGAATATCGCGGTTCTGGTAGCTGAAGTTGCTTTCTTCACTGGGAATCTGGCGCTCATTCAGGCAGTCGGCGACCGCCTTGCCTGCAACCGCCATATCGTCGGTGCTGGCTGCCTTGATGGCCACGGACTGCGGCTCATCATAGCGGTAGAGGATCGGCCACACGGTATCCGGCACAAACAGGTGGCCGGAGGTGGTATCCGCATAGAGATAGTAGTCGTTGATGGACTCGATCACCGGGCGGAAGGTGTCGGTGGTTTGCACAACACCGATCACCGTGAAGGGCTCAGCCATGATCTCAATGACTTTACCCACGGGATCCTCGCCGTTAAAGAGGGTCGTTACCGCCTTGCTGTCCACAATGACGACCTTGCGGCTTTCGGAATAGTCGCAGTTGACAAACAGTCTGCCGCTGTGCAGGGTGTAGTCATAGACGTTGAAATAATCGTCATCCACACCGTACAGGTCGCCGTTATAGCTGACATTCCCGTAGAAAACGCCTTCGGTATAGCCGCGATGGAGGAAAAGGGAGGTGGCCTTGACACCCTTGAGGGTGTTCAGCTTTTCCTTGGTCTCCTGCGAGATGATGCCGATGCCATCGGGAACAGGGCTATAGGAAAAATCGTATTCGTAATCATTCTGATAGAGGTTTACCGTAACCGCATTGGTGCCGGAACCGATCAGGTTCTGCTTGATCTGCTCATTGGTGCCCTTGATCGTGGACACAATGGCAATAATGGCTGCAATGCCGATGATGATGCCCAGCATGGTGAGGATGGAGCGCATCTTATGGCTCCAAACGCCATGGAAGGCCTGAAGAATATTTTCTCTCATATGCCCTCCTTACCAGCTGTAGAGCTCATCGAGGGTGGAGGGTTTGGTTGACGCGCCCTCTACCACATCCTTGCCATAGGGGAATGCTATGGTATCTTCCAATGTCAGGCCGCCGAGGATTTGCAGGTTGGTGCCCCAAATGGTAACGCCCACGGATACTCTCCGCTTTTCGAGCCGTCCATCCTCTCCTGCCAGATATACATAGGTTTCGCCGTTCTCCTGAATCACGAAGGGCTGCTCCAGATAGAACGCATCGGTGACCTGCACCGGGATATCCAGCGTCATTTCAACGCCCTCATATTCGCGGAAGCTGACATCGCTGTCAACCACCACGGTGAAGGGATAGTAGGATACATTCATGTTGCCGCTGCCGTTGTAAAAACCGTTTTCGGTGGGCGTAGTGGAAATCTCCTTGACAGTGCCCTGATAGACATTGCCGCTCTCCCAGGAATTGACGGTAACACTCTGTCCGACATAAACATCATCCAGATCCAGCTCGCTGACAGTGCCCTGAATATAGTAGCCGCCGCCGCCCGCCACCTTGATGATGGGCTGATTTGAGTTCAGCGCTTCATCCGCGCTGATGACCTCAGCAACGGTGCCTTCCATATCGGCATAAACCACGCCATCGGACAGCTCCTGCTTCATCTGCTTGAGCTCCACCTGCGCCATTCGAAGCTTCAGATCCAGATCCTTGATCTTCTGCTGGAGCTCCGCCTTTTGCGCCTGCGTCTCGGAATAGCTGGGCTTGCTCGAACTGTTGTTGCTGCTATTGTTATTGCTATGGTTGTTATTATTGTTGCTGCTATTGTTATTGCTGTGGTTGTTATTACTGCTGTTGTTGTTATTATTGTTGTTGCTGTTGTTATTATTGTTATTGTTATTGTTGCTATTGTTATTATTATTGTTATTGCCGCCGGGATCATCGCCGCTGGGGTCATCACCACTCGGATCATCGCCGCTCGGATCATCGCCGCTCGGATCATCATCATCAGGTTCAAGCGGCGGCTTCTCAGGCTTGGGTGCTCCGAAGGGGCGGCCAATATAACCGGAGGCATCAAACAGGATGAAGGATACATTGGCTCCCGATCCGCTGAAGCACATACCGCCGGCCTGCAAGATCTTGCCGCCCAGCATATTGCCTTCGCTGATGCCGAATACCACATATACAGGCCCCTGGCTCACGGCAAGGCCGGTCTCCGAATCAATAAAGCCCAGCTCTTCCAGAAAGTCTTCACCAAAGGGGATGCCGTTGGCACAGACATAAAGGTAGGGATCATCACTGGTGCCGGTGCCGCTCCTGCGGGCATAGGTTCTTACCTGCACATTCTCCGGCTCATCACCGGGCTCATCGGCAGGCACATTATCGGGATCATCGGCAGGTTCCTCTGTAGTGGAGTCCTCGCTGTCCGCTTCATTTTCCGTATCCGGCTCATTTTCATCGGGTTCAGACTCGGATGCTTCTTCCGTCTGCCCCTCCGACGGTTCCTCAGATTTCTTTGCCGGTCGGGAGGTTTGCGTGCTCTGGCCATTTTTCTGTCCCTGTGCAGACGTGCCGGTTGCAGAAGAATTCTTATTGGAGCTGCTGTTATTTGTCGTAGTGCTGTTATTGTTCTTATCCGTGGAGGTGGTCGAGCTGTCCTTGGTCGTCGTCACGGAATAGACCTTGGAGCCAGCCAACGTATTATACTCTTTTTTCGCGTCGTTCAGCTCTTCCTCCATCAGCTTGATTTCCAGGTTCTTGCGATCCACGCTCAGCTGGGACAGGGTCGTATCATAGGCCATCAGCTTATCGCCGGGCTTTACGCTCTGGCCCTGGGTAACATAGACCTCGGTGACCTGCTGGGTATTGGAAAGGTACACCGCCTGAATATTGTCGGCATGCACTTCGCCGTAAATCGTGGGGTTATCGCCCCAGAAATCGGTCATTGCGATATCGGAAACATTGTAAACGTTGACCACGCGCCGCTTCGGATCGGAAAAATAGGCAATGCTGCCCACACCCAATGCCAGAACCAGCATGACGCAGATCACCGTAATGATGGTTTTCTTCTTCTTGTTATTCATGTTCCTGCACCGTCCTTTCCTCGTCGTCCGGCCATTGCGCAGGCGCTTCCTCGAAGGGTGCATCATTCAGTTCCCCGGCAAAAGCCTCAGGCTCCGCAAGCTCATCCAAAGGCTCAAAGCCGAAATCTTCTCCAAGCTCTAAGAAGCCGGGGATTTCCGCATTCTCTTCCCGCTCGCTCTGATCGGGAAGCGGTTCTTCTTCAGCAGACATATGCTCGCCTTCGCCGCTCAGCGGTTCCTCTGCGGCAAAGGAGAAGGACGCCGACTCCGTGAGGACACCATCGCCGATTTCCTCCAGCGTCCAATCGCGCTGGTGGAGATTGAGGGGATCATCCAGTCTGCCGTCGAGCAGATGATAAATGGTATGCGCACGCTGGGCAACCGCCAGCTCATGGGTGATCATGAGGATGGTCACGCCCTCCTGATTCAGGCGCTCGAAAATATCCATGATCTGATCGCCGGAGGCCGTATCCAGTGCGCCGGTCGGCTCGTCCGCCAGAAGAAGCTGCGGGCGGCTGACGATCGCGCGGGCAATGGCCACGCGCTGGCACTGACCGCCGGAGAGCTGGTTGGGGTGGAAGTTTACGCGATCCTCCAGCCCGACAATGCGCAGAGCCTCCTGTGCACGGGCAATGCGCTCCTTCTTGGGCACATTGGCATAGACCAGCGGCAGCGCAACATTATCCAGTGCGCTGTAATTGGGCAAAAGATAGAAATTCTGGAACACAAAGCCAATGTCCTCATTGCGGATCGTCGCAAGCTGGTCATTGGTTCTTGTGGTAATGTCATGGTTGTTGAAAATATATTTTCCGGATGTGGGCAGGTCTAAACAGCCGATGATGTTCATCAGCGTGGTTTTGCCGGAGCCGGAGCGCCCCATAATCGCCACATAATCACCCTGCTCCACTTCAAGGCAGATATCCCGAAGCACCGGAACGGTCATCTTCCCGTTGATATACTCCTTGAAAACATTTTGCATGGAAAGAATCATCCTACGGCCTCCGTTCCTTCCACTACGGCAACCTCAGGAGCCATCGGCACGGCATCCTCTACCGGCGCAAAGCCGTCTGTCCAGCCATCATCAACGAATTCCCCGGCAGCCTCGCCCTCAGGGACAAAGGTGTCGAATTCGCCCAGATCGGAGCCATCCTCAGGCATCTGCTCGTCAAATTCCATCGGCTCGCCGGGATAGCGCACAGGCGCACCCTCGGAGCAGCTATCATCGGGATAGGCGATATAATCCTCCAGCGTCAGACCCTCCATGATCTCATAGCTGTCCATATCAATATTGTAGTTGCCGAGCTTGACATGGCGCTTTTCCAGCTTGTCCTTCTCGCTGGCTGCCCATACCCAGGGATCGGAATCCAGGTCGGAGATATAGTAGGAGGGCAGATAGAAGCTGTCCGAACCGCCATCGGTCTGTGTCTGACCGTTATCCGGCTCGATATACAGGTGCTGGCCGAGCATCAGGCCTTCATCGCCGTCCATGCGCACATAGAAGTGATACTTGCTGGAGGTGGTCATCTCATCGGTGGGGCCATAGTAGTAATTCTGATTGTCTGTGACAGGATTTTCGAAATCCACCATGGATACGACGCCCCTCCAGAACAGGGTGGCATCGGTACGGGAGCGGAGGATCACCGGCGTACCTTCGGAGAGATTCATCGCATTCTGCTCATTGATGGTACCCTTCACGCGGAAATCGCCCTCTTCGGTGATGGAAATAAAGGGCAGCGGCTGACCGGTCGTGGGATCATAGCTGCTGGTGCCATTGTTGATGGCCTTCACATGGCCGGAAACAGGGCTCAGCACGCTGGCAGCAGCCAGTCTGGTCTTGGCGCGCTCGATTTCCTTATTCTTGGAGGTGACATTGAATTCCGTCTCCTTGACATCCAGCTCAAGCTGCTGAATTTCAAGGGTATACTTCAGCTTATCTGCCGAAGCGGCTGCCTTCTGCTCTTTTTCCAGTGCCGTGATCTGCGACTTTTTGGTGCTGACGCTGTTGTTGAGCTGCTCCACCTCAAGCTGCATGCGCTCAATATCAATAGAAAGGCTGTCGGTCTCATAGGTAAAGAGCACCTGACCCTTACTCACCGCATCGCCGACAGAGACGGAAATTTCCTTGATCTCCATCTCGGAGTCTTTTTCCACGTTGGCAGTCTCGCCCGCTTCGACCACACCGGAAAAGCGGTTGATCGTGCCGACCGGGCCAATGCCTACGATTTCAGAAATGGATGTGACAGATACCTTGGGGCGGCTGTCCTTGCAGCCAGCCAGACACAAGGCGAAAATGAGGATCATCAGCGCAATACCTGCGAATTTTTTTCTCATGAAGTCGTTCCTCCTTTATTCACTGACCGGAATGGCAGTTACACTTCTCATAATCTTCAATATTATATCATATCTGATCAGATTTTCAAAGCACCTGCGCGAAGGAATTGTATTGTTTTTTTGTAAATAATTTGTGACCATCCCCCGCCCTGATCATCGGGGCGGGCCCGCATCCAAAAAGAAAAAACCTGTGTTTTTTTGCAAAAAAAGTTTGACTTTTCTCTCTTCGGATGATAAGATAGTCAGGCCGCATCGAAGGGGCAGAAGCTGAGGTATGCCCTCACGCCCTCAGAGCGAGACTACAAAAAAGGTAGGTGCTAAATCCATGCAGGCTATTATCGTTACCGGCGGCAAGCAGTACAGCGTAAAGGAAGGCGACGAGCTCTTCATCGAAAAGCTGAACGCGCAGGCCGAAGACACCGTGATCTTCGATCAGGTTCTGGCAGTTGTGGACGGCGAGTATTCCACTTTTGGCAAGCCCGTTGTCAGTGGTGCTAAGGTAGAGGCTAAGGTTCTGAAGAACGGCAAGGCCAAGAAGGTCATCGTCTTCAAGTATCGCCCCAAGAAGGACTCCAAGTCCCTCCGCGGCCACAGACAGCCGTACACCAAGGTCAAAATTGAAAAGATCGTCCTGTAAGCTATGACGAAGGTTGAATTTTTCAACGAGGACGGCAGAATCACAGGATTCCGCTGCTCCGGCCACAGCGGCTATGCGGATGCAGGCAGCGACATCGTTTGCGCCGCCATCTCCACAGCCGTAACATTCGCTTCCGACACCATCACCGAGGTGCTCGGCGAGCGTGCCAAAACCAAAGTTGATCCCGACAATGCCGAGATCACCCTGAAGCTTCCCGTCACCTGCGAGGATGAAGATGCCGTACAGGCCATCCTCACCGGAATGATGCTCACGCTGAGCCATTGGCGGGATGATTATCCTGATTATATCGAAGTTATGGAGGTGTAATTTCATGCTGAACATCAGTTTACAGTTCTTCGCACATAAGAAGGGCGGCGGCTCCACCAAGAACGGCCGTGACTCCGAGTCCAAGAGACTGGGCGTGAAGCGTGCGGTCGGTCAGTTCGTTCTGGCCGGCAACATTCTGGTTCGCCAGAGAGGCACTCACATCCATCCCGGCACCAACGTCGGCATGGGCAGCGACAACACCCTCTTCGCTCTCATTGACGGCAAGGTCAAGTTCGAGCGCCTGGGCAAGGATCGCAAGCAGTGCTCCGTTTACGCAGAACAGTAATTACGCAAAGGCTGCCTCTTGGTGAGGCAGCCTTTCTGTATTTCTATAGTCAAAGCAGGACGGGGACTTGACTATATTAATCCAAGCACACCAAATAAACGTGATAATACAAAGGAACTACTTTAACACTTAAGCAATAGAGGAGTTAATCTATCTTTGAAACATCTATAAAAATATGATATAGTTTTTTAATAAAACATAGATTACATTCGAAGACTTATTGTTTTCCTTTTGCTGTTGTATCTGCTTTACGCAATATTATTTGGAATAATCCATGGAGGTAAAAATGTCAGTTCCGGTTAAAGATACTATGGAAGTATACAAAAAAATAACCAGATCAAATGAAGTTGGGGGTTCTTATCGCAAGACATGTTTCCATGTTCATACACCGGCATCCTACGATTATAAATTACGTAAGGAGTGGGAAAATAAAGATTTTATTAATGCAACAGAGGAAGATTTATTTGAAATTTGTATTTCCAATCATGCGCTGCCAAGCACATGGAAGTTAGAGGATGTTCCGGTAAAAGCGACAGTATACTGTAGCCAAAAAGAACATCTAGCGTATCTACTTTTAGCCAAAGCTATCATTACAAATCAGATTGAAATTGTCCTAATAGCAGATCATCACACCATTGAAGGCTACAAAAAACTGAATGAAGCAATAGAGGAACTCTCTAATCAGAATATACCATATCATCCCATGGTGATTCTTGGAATTGAAATATCATGTGCCGATAAAAACCATGTCGTTGGTATTTTTGATAATAAGGAAAGCACAATAAATAGTATCAATAGATGGCTCGATTATCACCTTATAAGCAAAGAGGATGGCTCTTTTGAAACAAGTGCAACAGTATTAGAGTTTATTAAAAAAAATAATGGGATCGGCTATATCGCACATATTGATCATTCTGACATATTGAAAGCAAATCAATTTAGTAATGGTTTCAAGAAAAAGCTTTTTTCCGATGATGTTCTTAGTATTGTTGGAATTAAAGATCGTTTCAAGAAAGAAGAATTGTGCAAAAAAATAAATGAATATCGTAATAAACACGCGGTCAGTTTGAAAGTGGTGCTTGATAATGATGCGCATGATATTGATTCGATATCCAACAACTGTTTTTGGATGAAAGGAAAGAATTCAGGCTTTTCCATGTTAAAAGAGGCCATAGCTGATTATGATATATCTGTAACTTTTGAAAGAGAATCCTCGCCAACCCAGTATATTAAAGGGCTATATATTCAGAGAACTGATATTGGTTTTCTTTCAGGAAAAGAAGATTCCGATTTTTGTTTATTGTTTTCGAACGCACTAAACTGTTTTATTGGTGGGAGAGGAAGTGGAAAAAGTTCCGTTCTAGAATTGCTTGAATTTATATTGCGGCAACAATGTCATAGTGAAGATCAACTCGAATTCAATTGTGCTCACGGGACCACTTGGATTCTTTATGTGTATAACGGCGATGAATATATGCTTAGGATGTGGATGCCGAAAAAGCAATACCAAGATAGCATATTATGTTGTTTCGGTCAAAATCCTGCTCATCTGTATAGATATTCATATTCTTTTGATCCTCAAAGAATCCGAGAGCACATACTGAAAAATAACTTCTCGGTTTTCAAAGTCGTCAAACAAGGTAAGGAAATTAATTTGGAACGTGTGTCATCATTGTCGGTAATTAGGGAGCTAACAAACAATTTTTTCGATATGCGCTATTCTGTTAATGACTTAGTCAACACAGCAAGCGGAGATGACATCAATCAGTTTATCAGCGCAATGCTCTATCGTAATAATACAATATTCAAACAGTCAATTAACATTAATCTGAGAAGCATATCCGGCCTAAAAAAGGAAATCTCAAATCTGCAAAACCGACTTACAGAGCGGAAGCGCGAAGTAGATAAGGTTGTTAATGCTTTTAATGCCGAACAAGAAAAAAAGTTGAGAATAGTGTATTCACAAAATGGACAAATTGCACCAGATTTCTTGGCATGGCTTTTTGCTGGTAATGCTTCTCCGAAACATTGGTACAACCATTTTAATATTTCAAATGAGGATCTCTGCGATTATTTAAGTTCCTTACTTTCAAAAAAAGGATTGTTCGATTTCCTTTCTATTCTAATTGATGGAAAGGTTAAAGAAGCAATTAAAATCGAGAACATTCTTAGTTATTGCAGTGAATTGACTCAAAAAATGATTGATAATGGCGTTACGAAATTAGATTCACAATCGGCTGAAGCGATGCTTCTT
This sequence comes from Faecousia sp., assembly GCA_045628065.1. Classification (GTDB taxonomy): domain Bacteria; phylum Bacillota; class Clostridia; order Oscillospirales; family Oscillospiraceae; genus SVMC01. Next base: position 7,856 of record JAZQOW010000083.1, on the reverse strand, counting down.
GATGTATTTAAGAGGCTCCTTTCCAATGATAGGCTCGATTTCGTAAAAAAAACTTTGAAAAGCTATATATCAAATATTGAGAAATTTTCTCTAGAATTCAACATAAATAATATTGAAGGCAGTAACGGTCAAACAATATATAAACCTGTTAGAGTCTTGTCTCTCGGACAAAAAGTGGTTGCAATGCTATCTTTCGTTTTGGGATTCAGTGAGTATGCGCATGACTATCGCCCTTTGCTAATAGATCAGCCCGAGGACAATCTGGACAATCGATATATTTATCAAAACCTTGTTAAACAACTACGCTCTATAAAAGAGAAACGTCAGGTAATCATTGCAACTCACAATGCAACAATCGTTACAAACGCAAAAGCAGACCAAGTATGTGTGATGGAGTCAAATAGTCAGCATGGATGGGTTAAGGCCACCGGATACCCAAGTGAAGAAAAAATCAAAAAATACATTATCAACTATCTTGAAGGTGGTGTACCGTCATTTATTCATAAAATGAGTGTCTATGAACCAGTATTAATAAAAGGGAAATAATAAAGAGTTTTATTCCCAAATAAGTAGGACAAGGGGACGATTCATTCGTCCCCCTTGTCCCTTGACAGTGCAATTCCAATATGTTACGATAAACGAAAGTGATTCAATACTCAGAATGGCACGGCAGAAGAGGGAAAGCGGCATCTATTATGTTATGCCGGAACCGTCCCCTTGTCACACAGGAGGAAATCATGTTTGTAGATAAAGTTCGAATTTCTGTTAAGGCCGGTAACGGCGGCAATGGTGCCGTTGCTTTTCACCGCGAAAAATATGTGGCCGCTGGTGGTCCCGATGGAGGGGATGGCGGCAATGGCGGCAGCATCGTTTTGCAGGTGGACGACAATATGTCCACCCTGATGGATTTCCGCTACAAGAGAAAATATGTCGCACCCAATGGACAGGATGGACAGGGTGCCCGCTGCACCGGAAAGCGCGGCGAGAATATGATCATCCGCGTTCCCCGCGGCACAGTCGTGCGTGACGCGGAAACCGGCAACATCATCCACGATATGTCCGACAGTGAGGATTTCGTCCTGTGCAAGGGCGGCCGCGGCGGCTGGGGCAACAAGCATTTTGCGACCCCCACCCGGCAGGTGCCCCGCTTTGCCAAATCCGGCACACCCGGCGAAGCGCACGATGTCATTCTCGAATTAAAGCTGCTGGCCGATGTGGGTCTGGTAGGCTTCCCCAATGTGGGCAAATCCACCCTTCTCTCCGTTACCTCCAACGCCCACCCCAAAATTGCCAACTACCATTTTACCACCCTCTACCCCAATCTGGGCGTTATCTATGTCGATGACGGTGTCTCCTTTGTCATGGCAGACATTCCCGGCATTATCGAAGGTGCAGCAGAGGGCGCAGGTCTCGGTCACGATTTCCTTCGCCATATCGACCGCTGCCGCCTGATGGTGCATATTGTGGACGCCTCCGGCTGCGAGGGCAGAGACCCGGTGGAGGACTTTGAAAAAATCAATGAGGAGCTTCGCAACTACTCCGAGGATCTGGCCAAGCGCCCCATGATCGTGGCCGCCAACAAATGCGACCTCATCCCCGACGGCAGCGATAATCTCGACCGTCTGCGCGAATATGTCACCGCACGCGGCTATGAATTCTATGAAATCTCCGCCGCTACGACCAAGGGTACGAAGCAGCTCATGCGCACCATTGCAAGCAAGCTCTCCACGCTTCCCCCGGTCACCGTCTACGAGGCAGATTATGTAAAGCCGCTGGCCGAAGCCGGAAGCCCCGATGCCCTGCGCATCCAGCGGCAGGACGACTACTGGCTCATCACAGGCCCGTGGCTCTCCCGCCTGATCGCGGATATTAACTTTGATGACTACGAATCCAGAATGTACTTCGACCGCCAGCTCCGCCGCTGCGGCCTGTTTGAGCGGCTGGAGTCCATGGGCATCAAGGATGGCGATACCGTATGTCTGGACGAATTTGAATTCACCTACGAAAGATAAATAAACTGAGCGGAAACGTACAAACCGTTTCCGCTCAGATTTTTTTACAGGCTGTAGTCCGCATTCTCTCCGCTCCGGGGCAGATTGGAAGAAGCTGTCTCCGGGACGCGCTTCAGGGGGTCATAGGAGAAGCGGCGGCAGGCACCGTCCATGGGGACAGGGCCGCGCTTGCGGCAGACCATGGTGTCCTCATCTATGGCGACAGCGTGGGCGCAGTAGGCGCAGGCACGTTCGATTTTTCTACGAAACAGCATGGTATCTTCTCCCTTTTGCATTCTTTTTTCCATCATACCCCACATGTCGGAAAAAATCAACGGATTTTTTTATTCCCACCGTCAAAAACGGCAGCACCCCCGGCCAGATAGGGAGCGGCGCATGAAAAATGATCCCGGCTGCCGGGAAAGCCAGCGCCAGAGAGAATGCCGCCTGCAAGGCCTTCGCTGCAAAATAGCCCCGGGGCTGCAAGCCCGCTTCCTGCCAGAGGCTCTTTGCCTGCCAATGGACACACAGCCCACCCCAGCTTATCCCGGCGGAACACAGCAGAAAAGCAAGGGCAGGTGATCCAAGCGCCGCCACAGCCCGAATCCCGCTGGGTAAATCCGCAATGGCACTCAGGATAGCCGTCAGCACATCCTCCGGAATCGGAAGAAATCGAAAAACTACCAGAATCGGCGGCAGAAGAAGCGACAGAAGCACCGAGAAAAAGACCACATACGCACACAAAAGCCCTGTCGAGACCGCGCCGCGCTGAATGGATTGCGTGATGGACTCGCTCTTTGCAGGCGCCGGACTGCCCTCTCCTGCCCCAAGGCCGAACATTGCCGCCAGCAGCAGCGCGCTGAGCAGATGAATGCCATACAGCGCGGCGCAAACCATAGGGTCAGAAAAAAGCAGCGCTCCCACCATGCCGAAAAATATGGCAGGCCCGGTATGATTGCAAAGCGGAATCAAGCGTTCCGCCTCCTCCCGGCTGAGCTCCCCCGCCGAAGCCTGACGGCACAGGGTATACATCCCCAGCGGATAGCCGCCGCACAGCCCCATAAGAAACGCACTCCGCCCCCCGCGTCCAAGGCGCGGAAGCTGGCGCGTCAGCACGCAGAAGGGAAACAGGCTCGGAAATACCACCCGGGTCGCCACCTCCACCCCCTGCACCGCCGCATCCCTCGCCGCCCCTGAGCGGAGCATCAGCAAAAGCAGCACCGCTGCCGGTATCAAAAATCTCCATCTTTTCATCCAAATCCCCCTACACTGCAATGCCATCAACTAAATGCAAAATTCGGCTGTTCTATGACAGGCACCCACCGTAAGGGCGAGCATTGCTCGCCAGCTCCAGCTTGCATCTTTATTAGATGTCGGTTGTCTCGGCTTGGCGGGCGAGCAATGCTCGCCCCTACGGCAGCCCCAAATAAATGGTAGCCTTAAGAGCATGTTTATCAGCTCTTCCATGGTATGCAGTCCGGAAAGAATCATGCCTTCGGCTCATAGGATGAAGGGGAGGTGTTGCCATGGAAAAGGCAGGAGCTTATTTATTTCAGGTGAGCCGCGCCCTTGACCTGCCGCCGGAGACGGTGGGGCAGGTTTCGCAGGTGCTGATCAGCGGCCGCTATCAGGTCACCATAGAGGGGCACCGGGGCATCCGGCACTATGAGCCGACACGAATTGAGGTGCGCGCGCTGAAGGGTGCGGTGTGCATTACAGGGCAGCGCCTGCAGGTGGCCTCTCTCAACCCGCAGCAGGCCGCCATAAGCGGGTGCATTGACGCTGTTTCTCTGGAGGGTGCGGAATGAAACGAATCATCGACTATTTTCGGGGCATCTGCCATCTCACCCTCCACGGCTGCGAACCGGACAGCTGCATGGATCGGCTGCTCTCAGAGAGCATTCCCTTCTGGGATATTCGCAAAAAGGACGAGTTTACCCTCTGTCTGACGGTTTATGCCGCAGATATCACTGCCGTCAGGCGGCTTGCCCTGTGCTGTCAGTGCACGGTTGAGCAGATACAGTATTCCGGCTTCCGAAAGGATTTTCGAGGTCTCAAAAACCGTTGGGCGCTGATGGCAGGTCTTCTGGCAGCGCTCATCGGCAGCATCCTTCTTTCCAACGTCATCGTGGCGCTGGATGTAGAGGGCTGCGAGGGTGCGGAAAAGCAGGAAATTTTGCAGGCGCTGGACGAGGCCGGTGTCCGCTTCGGCACCTGGGGGCCGGGTGTGGATACGGAGCTGGTGCAGAACAAGCTGCTCCTGCGCCTGCCCCGGCTGCGCTGGGCGGCGGTCAATATTTCCGGGCTTCGCGCCACGGTGCTCATCACGCCGCAGCCTGATTCTCCGCCCATTGTGCAGCGGCAGGGCGCGTCCAACCTGATTGCCGATGCCGATGGGGTCATTACCAATGTCAGCGTTCTGAGCGGACAGGCCGCCTGCAAGCCGGGCGACGCGGTTCTCAAGGGCGATGTACTGATCTCCGGCGTGGTGGATCTGGAGCGCTGCACCATGGTCACGCGGGCCCTGGGCGAGGTATTTGCCGAAACCCGCCGCCAGATTCATGTCGTTACCCCGGCCCAGCGGCTCCTGCGGATGCCGGAAAAGCGGGAAGGACGCTGTATCTGGCTGAGCGTCGGAAGAAAAAGAATAAAAATCTGCGGAAGTAGTGGAATTTTCATGGGGGATTGTGTTAAAATAGTAAGAAGGGGTATCCTGCACCTCCCCGGCGGCTATCCGATCCCCATTGGCTTGTGGATCGAAACCTATTACCGCACCGCTCCCCAGCCGATCCGGCTGACGGAGGAGCGCGCAGGGCAGCTTCTGTCCTCTTTTTGCAGCCGCTGGACGCAGGAGAACCTCATCGCCGCCCAGTCCCTGTCCGAGGATACCGAATATTCCGAGGACGGCGCACTGTGCTGCCTGACCCAAACCCTCCACTGCCGGGAAATGATTTCCCGCAGTGCTGAAATACCCATACTGGAGCTGGAGCAACATGGAACGAACGATCAACGCGGAACGAATGGAACAACTGATTGATGTGTTCGGTTCGTTTGATGAAAACATTCTGCGCATTGAGCAGGCCTTTGGTGTACATATCACCAACCGTGGTATGGAGCTGAAGATTGCCGGTGACGAAGAAATGACCGATAAAGCTGCGCGCACCATTCAGGCGCTCATGCAGCTTGCCGCCAAGGGCGAAACCATTGACGAGCAGAAGGTGCGCTACCTCATCACCCTGGTCAACGAGGGCAATGATGAGCAGGTGCAGCAGATTTCCCGGGATGTCGTGTGCATCACCGCCAAGGGAAAGCCGATCAAGGCCAAAACCGTCGGTCAGCAAAAATACATGAAGGCCATCCTGAAAAACACGGTCACCATCGGTGTCGGCCCTGCCGGTACCGGCAAGACCTATCTTGCCGTGGCGGCGGCAGTGGCCGCCTTCCGCAGCCGGGAGGTTGACCGCATCATCCTCACCCGCCCCGCCGTGGAGGCAGGCGAGCGCCTGGGCTTCCTGCCCGGCGATTTGCAGGATAAGGTCGATCCTTACCTGCGTCCGCTTTATGATGCCCTGTTTGATATGCTGGGTGCGGAAACCTATCAGAAATATCTGGAGCGGGGCAGCATCGAGGTCGCGCCGCTGGCCTATATGCGCGGCAGAACGCTCGACAACAGCTTCATCATTCTGGACGAAGCGCAAAATACCACCCGCGAGCAGATGAAAATGTTCCTCACCCGTCTGGGCTTTGGCTCCCGGATCGTAATTACCGGCGATATCACCCAGATCGACCTGCCGACCGACAAAACCTCCGGCCTGAAGGATGCCATTCGGGTACTCGACGGCGTGGAGGATATCGCCATCTGCCGCCTGACCCCGGCGGATGTGGTGCGCCATGCGCTGGTGCAGCGGATCGTTGCTGCCTATGAAGTCTACGAAAAGCGCCACGAGGGACCAAAACCGGCACCCGGCAAGACCTTTAAGAGGAAAAAGCCATGAACCATCACATTGTCGTCTCCTTTGAGAAGCAGGCTCTGGATTCCCTGCCCCTGAATCTGCATATCCGCAAGTGCATCAAAGCGGTGCTGGATGCGCAGAGAGCGCCGGTGCCCTGCGAGATCAATGTGCTCATCACCGATAATATGGGCATTCAGGCCATCAATCAGGCCTACCGGAATGTGGACGCACCCACCGATGTGCTCTCGTTCCCCATGTTCGACTTCGAGCCGGGAAAGCTCCCGGAGAATTTAGATGAGCTGCTCGACCCGGAAACCGGCCTGCTCCCTCTGGGCGATATGGTCATTTCTCTGGAGAGAGCCAGAGTGCAGGCGAAAGACTTTGGCCACAGCCTCAAGCGCGAGATCGGTTACTTAACTATCCACTCCATCCTTCATCTGTTCGGCTACGACCACATGGATGAAGGCCCTATGAAAAAACAAATGCGGGAACGGGAAGAAGCCATTCTGAAAATCATCCAGCTTCCCAGATAATAAAGAGGTATCCCATGAACGAAAAATCTGCTATGATCACCATCGCCGGACGTCCCAACGTGGGCAAATCCACGCTGATCAATGCCCTTGTCGGCGAAAAAATCGCTATTGTATCCCATAAGCCCCAGACCACCCGCAACCGCATCTGCGGCATCGTCAATCAAGGCGATACCCAGCTGGTGCTTCTGGACACGCCGGGCTTCCATAAGCCCCGCACCCGTCTGGGTGACTATATGGTAGATGTTGTCAACCGCAGCGTTGCCGATGTCGATGCTGTCATGCTGCTGGTGGAGCCGATTGCCTCCATCGGGCCGCAGGAGGCCGGGCTGATTGAGCAGCTCAAGGCCGCAGATATGCCCGCCATTCTGGTCATCAATAAGATCGACACCGTGGAGAAGGAAGCGCTCTTAGAGGTGATTGCCCTCTACAGCCAGGCATATGACTTTGACGCGGTGGTTCCCATCAGTGCCAAAAACAGAGAAGGCCTTGATGAGCTTCTTGCCGAATGCATGAAATTCGCCATTGAAGGCCCCCAGTTCTTCCCCGATGATATGATCACCGACCAGCCCGAGCGGCAAATCGCGGCTGAAATTATCCGCGAAAAAATTCTCTGGTGCTTAGAGCGCGAAATCCCCCACGGCACCGCTGTGGAGATCACCAAATTCTCTCAGAGAGAGGATGGCCTTCTGGAAATTGATGCCACCATCTTCTGCGAAAAGGCCAGCCACAAGGGCATTCTCATCGGCAAGCAGGGCTCCATGCTGAAAAAAATCAGCTCGATGGCGCGAACCGACTGCGAGCGCTTCTTCGACACCAAGGTCTTCCTGCAAACCTGGATCAAGGTCAAGGAAAACTGGCGCGACAACCAGCACCTGATCCGCAACTTTGGCTACGACCAATAATTTCCGGTTTTTCTCCGCCCCTTTCGGCAAAGCTAAGCATAGAATATGTTAGCGTCAAGGGCAATGTCATCAACTTAAGGCGGGCCTTGAGCATCACCCTGCTCTCATAAAAATGATATGTCCCGCCGTAGGGGCGAACTGCGTTCGCCCGCCTGCCGATTCAACCGACATTTGATTAAGCTGCAAGCCGGAGCGGGCGAACACAGTTCGCCCCTACGGGGGTGCCTGCCACCGAACAGCAAAGCGTTGTCTTACGTTGATGACCTTGGCCCCAAGGGGAGGTTCCATTATGGACAAAAATCAGTACTGGTCGATCTTTCTTGAAACCGGCGCGCCGTAGGCCTATCTTCTCTACCGGGGCGCACAAAAACAGCAGGGCAACAGCTAAGCCCTGCCCTGCTGTCCATTCTTTCTGCCGCCGCTGCCTTTGCGGCGCAGCGTACATGATGAGGACATCCTATGCATTTGAAAACCGAA
>JAZQOW010000082.1:0-14689 GCA_045628065.1 Faecousia sp. | reverse complement strand
TGATGTTGTTCTTAACAGCCCACTCAACTGCATCATAGTAGAAGGTGTCCTCAATGACATCCTCGAACGGATTCACATAGGGAACCTCTTCCTTTTCGCCGCAGCGCGTGCATTCGCCGTCTACGAAGTTGTGGCCGAGGGCTGCAATTTCGGTGACGGTCTCATAGTCGCAGCAAGCGCAGGTGACGGTGACGGAACCAGCCTCGGTGCAGGTTGCGGCAACGGTGGTCTCCTTGAGGTCGTGGCCCAGTGCGGGGATGACGGTGACCTTCTCATAATCGCAGCGGCTGCACTTTGCGGTAACGGAACCGGCAGTGGTGCAGGTAGCGGCAACGGTGGTCTCCTTGACGTCATGGCCGAGAGCTGCAACTTCGTCAGCAACATAGCTGTCGCCGCAAGCGCAGGTGTAGGTGGTGTAGCCGGCCTCAGTGCAGGTGGGAGCGGTGACCTTGGCGGTGTAGCTGTGCTCATGAGGCACTTCGCCGGTATCGCCGAAGGCTTCGGGGTTCCACAGATAGTTCTCTACATAGATGCGGAGAAGCTGATTCCAGGTGTTGAAGTCGTGTGCGCCTGCGACTCTCTGGAAAGCGTAGTAGGAGCCGGCGGCTTCCAGATTGGTGACGTTGGTGTTGGTGGCGTTCACATAGTTGGCAGCCTCGTACTGACCGACACCCACGAAGATGTGTGCCTTGTCAAGGTTCGGGGTTTCCATCTTGATGGTTTCCATGCAGCTGAACATGCCATAGTAGCCGAAGGACAGTGCATCGGTTTCCATGATGTACTTGGTGTAGCGGCTGCCCATGGACAGGCCGGAAACGGAGCGATCCTTTGCTTCCTTGGAAACATTGTAGTTCTTCTCCACGAAAGGCAGAACCACATTGAACAGGTTGGCGAACTTGGAGTTCTGATCGCCGATGGCGCCGTTATTCAGGGACAGGGATACCAGAACGGCAGCTTCGGTGCGGCCTTCGGCAACCAGGTTGTCCATGATGTTCTGTGCGGAGCCAATGCCCATCCAGTCGGATTCGTCCTGACCGGAGCCGTGGATGAGGTAAATGGTCTTGTAGGGCTCTGCGCGCTTGGCATCGTAGCCGTAGGGCAGATAGACGGCCATATAGAAGGTCTTGCCGTCGATTTCGTAGGGAACGTAGCTCCAGGTGCCCTTGTCGGCGCCTTCTCTGGGAAGCTCAGCAACGCGGGCCTTCAGAGGCTCATAGTTCATCTTCTCATCGTAAGGCACATAGAGGCAGTTGTAAGCGTCCTTGGAGTTTTCATTGCTGTTGGGACTCCAGACGGGATGGTTTGCGGGGTCAGGCATCATGCGGCGGTTGTTGTCCACATTGAACCAATACTGGTTGGCGCCTGCGCTCAGCGGGAGCTCATAGTACCAGTAGCCGTCGCCCAGATTTTCCATGGGCTCCTTGAACTGGCTGCCGCCTCTGCGCATGAGGCCGGGCTTATACTCTTCCGGACGGTAGGTCTTGGTATCGGTAAGATCAGCATGATTGCTCAGCATGAGGTCGCCGCAGAAGTAGACCTGCTTTGCATCGGGAGCATAATAGGTGAACTTGGCAGTGTAGCCGGTGGGGGATTCGGGATCCTTCACCAGCACGGGACCTGCAACGGGCGTTGCGGGATTGGTGCCCTTGACGGTGATTGCAACAGCATCGGAGGTAACGCTGATGTCGCCCTCGGTGACCTTTACGGCAACCTGAACGGTGGTGTCGGCAGCAGCGGGAGTGACGGTGCCGTCAGCAGCGATCACAGCGGTGTTGTTGGATTCGAAGGAGACTTCATAGCCGTGGGGAGCCTTGTAGGTCAGCTTTTCAGCTGCTTCTGCGGGAAGACCTGCGGCGATGTAATCAGCAACATTCTGGGCAGCCCAGGTCAGAACCTCGACATCATTTCTCTGGTCAACGCCGTTGAGAGAGGTGACTGCCAGATATTCGAAGGCCAGCTCGATGTAGTTGTCGTTGCCGTCGTCCTGCGTGCAGAAGATACCGATCTTCGGATCGACATAGTCCAGATTTTCCACTCTGCCGCCTGCGACCCAGGTCTTGCAGTCGGTGGAATAGGAAACGGTGTAGGTAGTGCCGGTCTTATTGATCTTGTAGTAGAGGGTTGCGGTGTTATCGGGGTTGGGGGTTGCGTAGGTAACGTCGAGAATATTGAAGGTGCCGGAGCCGACTTCGTTTGCGGGCTCGACGCGCAGGTTGTGCTGTGCGTTGTACTGGCAGTTGATGCGGATGTAGTGGTCTTCATCCTGCCATGCGAAGACCTGGGTCTGCTGGTAGATGTCCTTGGGAAGCTGCGGATAGAAGGCCTTGATAATGACTTCCCAGTTGCCCTGTGCCGGGGTCAGGAAGGCATTGGTCCAGGGACCCTGCGGGTCAGCCTGCTTGGCCATGTAGATGGAGCCCTTCTGGGTGGGCATGACAAGGCCGGTGCCTTCTTCGAAGCGATAGTAAGTCCAGGGACGCTCGGGGGTGGGATCCTTAACTTCGTGCAGGATGGTCCAGTTGTCGGACATATCGCCGTCTGCGAAGTAGTCTTCCTGCGGGCCATAGTTGAAGCTTACGGAGTAGGTCACGGACTTGCCGTTGGCAGTGCCGGTGACATAAGCGGTGCCGAAGGGGCCTTCGAGCTGCTGGATCTCGATTTCGGTGGACTTGTTGCCTGCAACAGCGGCGATCACGGGAGCTTCCGTGCTGTCCTTGGAAACCTCGATGTTGTAAATCTTGCTTGCGGGATCAAAGCCGATATCGGCGCCGTCCACGGTGATGGCGGAGATTTCGGGCTTTTCCTTGACAGCGGGAGCGGCGGAGCCGCCCTCGAAGGTCAGGCTCTTCAGAGTGAAGCGATAGCCCTCGGTCATGCCGGTGTAAGCGTCGATCACGATGCTGTCGGCCTCAATGCCGGTGGCTGCATAGGAGAACATTTCGGTGAATTCGTCACCGTCAGCGGAACGCAGGCAGGTGTAGGTGTCGCCTTCCTTGACGATCTGATACCAGTAGGTACCGGCAGAAGCCAGACCGGGCGTGGAATTCAGAGTCTCAGCGGTGATTTCGCCATCCTTGCGCAGGAAGTCCTGCATCGCGCCGTCGCCGCCGCGGATACCGGCAAGATTCTGGAAGTCTTCGCCTTCGGAAGCATAGAAGCCGAAGAACTGATAGTAGCCGTTGCGGGCAGAGCCGGTAGCAAAGTCGAATTGCAGCGTAGCAGTCCAGTCACCGGCCACGGGAACAACGATAACGTCCTCGGGGTTGGTAGCCTGATCGCCGGAGTTCTGGCCGTTGCAGGGCTCGAATGCGGGACGGGTCGCGGTCAGGGTCAGGCCGGTGCCTTCAGCGATGGCAGCGTTCTTCTCGTTGACCACGTCAAACTTGGTAGCGTCCTCGGGGTTGGTGAAGTCAATGCTGGGCAGTCCGCCGCCAACGACCTCAACATTGAGGCTCTTCAGGGTGAAGCGATAGCCCTCGGTCATGCCGGTGTAAGCATCGATCACGAGCTTGCTGGCTTCGATGCCGGTAGCTTCGTAGGAGAACATTTCGGTGAATTCGTCACCGTCAGCGGAGCGCAGGCAGGTGTAGGTGTCACCTTCCTTGACGATCTGATACCAGTAGGTACCGGCAGAAGCCAGACCGGGGGTGGAATTCAGAGTCTCAGCGGTGATTTCGCCATCCTTGCGCAGGAAGTCCTGCATCGCGCCGTCGCCGCCGCGGATGCCGGCCAGATTCTGGTAGTCATCGCCTTCGGAAGCATAGAAGCCGAAGAACTGATAGTAGCCATTGCGTGCAGAGCCGGTGGCAAAGTCGAATTCCAGCGTAGCCGTCCAGTCGCCTGCGACAGGAACTTCAACCACATCAGCAGGATTGGTTGCCTGATCGCCGGAGTTCTGGCCGTTGCAGGGCTCGAATGCAGGACGGGTCGCCGTCAGGGTCAGACCGGTGCCCTCGGCAATGGCGATGCCGGTATCGTTCACGATATCGAACTTGGAAGCGTCATCGGGGTTGGTGAAGTCCACAGCGATGGCCTGACCGCCGCCGGAGGCCTTGACCTTGAAGTTCACGGTATAGACCTCGGATGCACCCGCTTCGGGATCGGTGCAGGTGATGATGGCAGCGCCGGGCAGCTCGGTAGCCTGCTGCACGGAAACCACGAGACCTTCTCTTGCGGTAGCTTCCACAACGGGGATCTTGTTGGAGTCCAGCTTCACATTGTAGCTGTACTTATCGGCTGCAAACTTTTCAAGCTTTTCGCCGTTCACGGTAATGCCGTTGAGCTTGGCATCGGCAACAACATAAACGACAAAGTCATTGGAAACGCTCACGCCGTCGAGCGTGCCGGTAACGGTGATGGTTGCAACACCGGGAGCGGCGGTCTTGATGACGCCGTTCTCAACCTTGGCAACGGAGGGACGGTTGGAGCTGTAGGTGAAGGTCATACCCTCGGGCAGCGGGCAGGACTTCATCTGCTTGATGGGGCTGAGCTGGTTGGCAATGATGTAGCCATAGAGCTTTTCATTGTTCATTGCAACGGTCAGCTGCGGGTTGACGATGGTGCCGCTGGAGTAAATCAGGCGCTCTTCGATGCCGTTCTCGGTGTCGCCCTCTGCATTGGCCTTGACGGTCAGCAGGACGGGGTATTCATTGAGTGCACCGGAAACGGTGAAGTCGGCGGTGAGGTTGGCGCTTGCGCTGTCCTTGCCGACCTGCACCTGATAGGCGCCGGTATCGACCTCGAAGCAGGCCTTGGCTTCATTATAGTAGGCAAGATCGGGGATCTTGACTTCCATGGTGACGGTCTTGGTCTCGCCGGGCTGGAGCTCGATCTTCTCGAAGCCTTCCAGACGGCGGATCGGGCGGAGAAGCTCAGCCGGAGCATTGGGCTGGGCGATATAGAGCTGGGTAACTTCCTTACCTGCGACAGCGCCGGTGTTCTTGACATCGAAAGAGACCTTCACGGTGTCGTTGGCATCATAGGCGCTCTTGTCGATCTTCAGATTGGAGTATGCGTAGGTGGTAAAGCTCAGGCCGTAGCCGAAGGGATAGACAGCATTGCCGGTGTAGTACATATAGGTACGACCCTTGCTGCCGTTGGTTGCATACATATTGTAGTCGGTGGTAGCAGCAAGCTCGCTGGCGCTGCGGTACCAGGTTGCGGTGACCTTACCGGAGGGGTTAACTGCACCGGTGATGATGTTGCCGAAGCCGATGCCCTTGCGGATGCCGCCGAAGCTGGCCCACAGGATGGCCTTGACATTATCGGAGAAGGTGTAGGTTTCCATAGGACCGCAGGTTTCGAGAACTGCGACGGTGTTGGGGTTGATCTTGCCGACGTTGGCAATCATGGTAGCCTGATTGTCATTGAGGGCCATGGTGTTGCGGTCGCGGTCTTCTGCGGAGTAGCTGTTGTTGGTACCTGCAACAGCAACGCACAGGTCAGCGGCAGCGATGACAGACTCGTTGGAGCTGACATTGTTGTTATTGGTGATGTAGGTGAAGGTTGCGCCGGGGTTGATCTTCTTGATGGCATCGGTGATACCCTTCTGGATGTTCACCTGATTTTCGTTGTTGTTTTCGCTGGCGGAGTACAGACCGAGATACATATTGGTCTGCCAGGAGCCGACGATAACGACCTTGTATTCGCCGTTGACAGCCTTGATGGGCAGGAAGCTGTCCTTGTTCTGGAGCATGACAACGCCTTCGTTATTGACGGCATCGACAATGTCCAGACGTTCCTTGGTCTGGTTGGCAACGTTGCTGTTGGGCTTTGCGGCCTTCTGGTCTGCCATACGCTGGTTGGCAGCAGCAGTCAGAGCCAGTCCATCGTCAAATTCGCCGGTGGAGATACGGGCCATCATCAGACGGTGCAGGGAAATGTCCACGGAATTCTCGGTGAACAGGCCCTTATCGGTCTGGATGTTGCCGCCGACCATGCTGGTAATGTTATTGCGGTAGTTGCCGGTGCCGGAGTAGCCGCCGTTGCATTCCAGATCTTCGCCGTGTGCCAGAGCACCGGCCAGACGCTCGTCATTGGTCAGGGTTTTGCCGGTATGGGGGTTGACATAATTGAAGCGGCTCATGGTGCCGACTGCGTCACAGTCGGAGGTGATGTGGCCGCTCAGGCCGTAGGTCTGGCGAAGGATGGTATCCATCAGGTAGGAGCTGAAGGAGCAGGGCTCTTTGTTCAGGCTGCTGTAAGCAGTCATGACAGAGCTGACGTCCGTAGCCTTGATGATGCCGCGATAGGGGGCAAGATAGTAGTTGTGCAGGGCGCTCAGATCGGTGACGGCGCCGCCGCTGAGGCGGTTGGACTCACTGTTGTTTGCAACATAGTGCTTGATGGTGCTGTGGAGTCTGTAGTAGCCATCGGGGTCGATCATGCTGCCGTCCTGGTTCTTGCCTTCGAGGCCGAGAACATACTGGCTGCCCATTCTGACATTAACGAGCGGGTCCTCGGAATAGGACTCCTCATTGCGGCCCCAGCGGGGATCACGCTGGAGGTTGACAGTGGGAGAATAGAAGTTCAGGTCGATGGCGTTGCCGGTCTGGGTGTTGCGGCTGGTACGCTCACGGATCTCATCGGAAACCTGCAGAGCTTCCTGATAGTACAGCTCGGGGTTCCAGGTGTTGCCGACGGTAAGGCTCTGGGGATAGGAGACGGAGTTGGCAGGGCCTGCGCCGCCGCCGCGGACGGATGCGCCGTTGTCGATACGGTTGTAGCCATGCAGGCCTTCATTCCACCAGTAGTACTGGGAAAGGTTCTTGGTGGCCGTGGTATGGAGTGCGCCGCCGCCGAGTGCGGATGCACTGATGGCAGGAGCCGGGGAGCTGATAAGCTGGGAGCCCTTCTGCGCCAGGCTCATACGGGCAACCAGATCGGCTGCACGTTCTGCAAAGCTGTAGCTGGTATCCTCATAAATCGGAATCGCAGCTGCTTCCGGCTCAGCTGCGCTGACACTGATAATCCCTGCGGGCAGCATGCCCAGGCACAGCGCCAGGCAAAGAAGCTTTGCCAGAACTTTTGTGATTTTCTTGTTCATAAGGTTCCTCCTTAAAGAATATGGGGTGCCGACCTCCGGGAGCGCCCTTCGCTTCCCGTCTGCGGCAGCCTAATGAATCCATTTTAATCGTTTTGCCTCTATATTTCAATTAATAAAATTTTGCCGCTCAGAAAATCTCCAATATGTAAAAAAAGCGAACCTGATTTTGTGCATTATTCCGGGCACCATAGCATCCATATCCGGAAAAAAATCCCAGAAAAGCAAAAAAATGGCATGGCTGGAAATTCATATCCAGCCATGCCTGTGTTCAGAAAATGGTCATTCCTTGGACCGTCCGCAATCAATCCATAATCTCCACAGCGACCTTGGTACCGGCGCGCTGGGCAACGGACTTCATAATGGTGCGGATCTCTTTGGCAATTCGACCCTGGCGGCCGATCACCTTGCCCATGTCTTCCGGTGCGACCCGCAGTTCGAGTACGGTGATCTCGCCCGGAATCTCCGTGACAACAACAGCATCGGGATGATCGACAAGGTTCCTTGCCATATAAAGCAGGAGTTCCTTCATCTTGCCGACCTCTGCTTACAGAACCTTGGCCTTCTTCAGCAGACCTCTGACAGTGTCGGTGGGCTGAGCGCCGTTCTTGATCCACTGCTGTGCCTTCTCGGCATCGACAGTGATGGTAGCGGGGTTGGTCAGGGGATTGTAGGTGCCGATCTCTTCGATGCAGCGGCCATCACGGGGGAAGCGGGAATCAGCAACAACGATGCGGTAGAAAGGAGCCTTCTTGGCGCCCATTCTTCTGAGTCTAATCTTAACCATGGGAATACCTCCAAAAAATAATAGTAAAATAATTTTATATATCGACAAGCCGTTGCTTGCAGCGATTTAGAATTTGAAGCCGCCGGGCAGACCGCCCATACCGGGGAATCCGCCGCCACCGCCGAGGCGGCTCATTTTTTTCATCTTGCGGGATGCGCCGGGGCCGGTGAGCTGCCTGAGCATATTCTGCATGGAGTCGAACTGCTTGAGCAGGCGGTTGACATCCTCTACCTTGGTGCCGGAGCCTGCGGCAATGCGGCGCTTGCGGTTATGGTTGAGGATGGCAGGATTTTCGCGCTCCTTCGGGGTCATGGACTGGATGATAGCTTCGGTTCTCGCCAGCGCTTTCTCGTCCACCTGCACATTTTTCAGGTTGGCGCCGCCGGGGAGCATGGCAAGCATATCCTGCATGGAGCCCATATTCTTGATCTGGTTCAGCTGATCCAGATAATCGGCAAGGGTAAACTTCGCGGCGCGGAGCTTCTTATCAAGCTCCTCCGCCTTCTTCTCGTCCATCGCGGACTCAGCCTTCTCAATGAGGGTGAGCACATCGCCCATGCCCAGAATGCGGGAAGCCATACGGCCGGGATGGAAGGGCTCGATCTGGTCAAGCTTTTCGCCCTGACCGGCATACTTGATGGGCTTGCCGGTAACGGCACGCACGGAAAGTGCTGCACCGCCTCTGGCATCGCCATCGAGCTTGGTGAGGATGACGCCGGTGATATCCAGCCATTCATCGAAGCTCTGCGCGGCATTGACCGCATCCTGACCGATCATGGCATCCACAGCCAGCAGAATCTCATCGGGCGAGACGGCAGCCTTGATGGCCTTCAGCTCATTCATGAGCTGCTCATCAATGTGCAGACGGCCTGCGGTATCAATGAGAACCATATCAAAGCCATGCTGGGTGGCATAGCGCACCGCCGCCTTGGAAATATCCACGGGGTTGGTCTTGCCCATCTGGAAGACCTCTACGCCGACCTTTTCGCCGACGACGCACAGCTGCTCGATGGCAGCAGGGCGGTAGATATCGCAGGCGACCAGCAGGGGACGCTTGCCCTGCCGCTTGAGAAGACCGGCAAGCTTGGCGCCGTTGGTGGTTTTACCTGCGCCCTGAAGACCCACCAGCATGATGACGGTGGGACCCTTGGGGTTGATGGAGAGCTTCTGATTTTCAGAGCCCATGAGCTTTGTCAGCTCTTCATTGACGATCTTGACGATCATCTGTGCCGGGGTCAGACTTTCGAGGACATCGGAGCCGACGCAGCGCTCGGTGGTGGATTTCACGAAATCCTTAACGACCTTGTAGCTGACATCCGCTTCGAGAAGCGCCAGACGGATCTCCCGCATGGCGACCTTCACGTCACCCTCTGTGATCCGGCCTTTGCCCCGCAGCTTTTTGAACGCCGCGGATAATTTTTCGGTTAAGCCTTCAAATGCCATTGTATTCTCCCTGGGGCAGCCTCCTGCCCGGTTGGTAATATGTTAGGTATCGATGGTTTCGCGGATGGATTGCAGGATGGCGGATAAGCTCTCCCCTGCCTGCAAAACCGCACGGTCGCTGCACTGCATAAGCGGAAGCAGCGCCTCCTGCGCCTGCGCCACAGCCCCGCGCACCCGGGCATCGCGCCCGGCGCAGCCGAGAATCCGCTCAAACTCCCGTAAGGAAGCCTCCGCATGGTTGAGCGCATCGTGCACGCCCTGCCGGGAAATCCCGCTCTCGGCAGCAATCTCCGCAAGGGAATAATCCTGATTGCAGAACAGATCGCAATACATCCGCTGCTTTTCGGGCAGAAGCTCGCCGTAGTAGTCCAGCAGCAGCGTCAGATCCAACGTATCAAGCGCCATAGCCTCCGCCTCCTTGCCTGTCAAGTGTTTTCCCTTGCCAGCCTCACTATGATACACGATAACCCCACCAATGTCAAGTATTTTTATTTGACACCGTACAGAAAGAAAAGGAAGAAAACCAAAGGGGACGTTTCTGTGTGCATAAGCACGCAGAAGCGTCCCCTGACCTGCAAATCACTGAAAATGCATGGGCGAATCTATACAAAGCAGTTCCTCATAGGATGTTTTCAAAATTGACTTTATCAGGATAAGCTCATCCGGATAAAGATGGCGCTGTCCAACTTCAATCTTTGCGACAGCGCTTCTGGTAATGTCACATCCGCAGAGCTGAAGCTTCGCAGATAATTGTTCCTGTGTCATGCCGGATCGTTCGCGGAGCAGCTTAATGTTGTTCCCGATCCGTTTTTCAATAATAGAATTCAAAGTATACTCACCTTTGCACATTCGTTATGGAAAGCGCCGTTGTACCGATCCATCCGAAAATAAACTGCGCAGCTGTGTTTTCGTCAGGAGGCGGCATAATAAGCTCGAAAAACATCGGAAAACTGGGCTTGCCGGAGGATAAGATTATTGACAATTATTATATGGTGATGGTATACTATTCTTGCACCTATATAGGTGCAAATCGGAATTAGAGGCGTGATTTGTCGAGATAGGAACAGAGGAATACTCGGTGTTTTCAAGGAGCTTCACTGATTGATGCTCCAACACCGATAGGAAGGAGAGAGATATGAAGAATAAACTCAAAATGAATTGCATTGCGTGGGCATATCTTGCCGCAATTGCGGCAATGTTGCTTTCGCTTTGCGCGGATTTTCTGATGACGAATGCATACGCAAAGCCTACGTCTGTGGTTTTTCGTTTCCTGCGGGATGTCGGTGCGTTGTTTTTCAATAATGCAGTGCCGTTTTCTGCTTTTTTCTGCCTGTTGTTTGTGGGCAGTATTTTTTTCTCTCAGGTTTTGGCGGAAAACAATCAGGATCATGCGAATCATATCGCCCCTTTTATTATGCTCAGTATTTGCCTGATTCTTACCAATCGGCTCTACAATACGGTGTGCCTGAATGAGACGATGGCACAGATCGGGGAGAACTTTTGGGAGTTCTTCGGCTTCCTTTTGGTGTGCTGCCTCATCATACTTCTCGGAAGCTTCCTGAAAAAACGGAAGGATTTATCCCAAAAGCTTGCCGATGCCAGACCGGCTGGTGCCCAAGAAACTCCAACCAACCCCAAAACGAATGGGCGCGTTCAACCGAATGCATCGCAAAGCCTTGTCGATACATGGATCATATCCGCCAGAGAAACAGCACAACTCCGTGCGGAAAACCGAAAGGCCAAAATAGAAGAACGACATAATAAG
Source organism: Faecousia sp. (assembly GCA_045628065.1). Taxonomy (GTDB): domain Bacteria; phylum Bacillota; class Clostridia; order Oscillospirales; family Oscillospiraceae; genus SVMC01. The sequence continues at coordinate 3,652 of JAZQOW010000082.1, read as the reverse complement.
AAAATAAAGTCAATAAAAAACGGCGATGATTCGGATTCTCTCGGGGAGCAAGTTTTGGCATTAATACTGACAGTCCTATTGATTGCCGTAGTAATTTGTGGTTTTGTATTTTGGCATTGGAATATAGATGCCGCATTTAAATGGCTTTCCGAAACGTTTGCTAAAACTAAAGCGGGGATTTTAAATGAACTAAAGGAAAACATCATCTTAATAATCCTTTGTGGCTTTAGTGTTCCTGTACTGCTGATAATCGTTCTGCTGATAATCTATTATCTGGTTTACTTCTTTGTAAGAACCTTAATTTATTTTATCTTCCATTCCCGAGAGGATCAACGCTTCTTCAAAGAGTCTGCACAGGGCTTAAAGATATTCTTTTTTGGGATCGTAGAGAGTGTTGAGCGGCTTTTGCTGTTCATTCCCGATTTTCTGGGGGTCGTTTTTGAGGTTTTGCTTGGTGTCTGTATTCAGCAAATGGTTCAAAAATTTTTCCCTCCCAAAAAAGCAAAGGATGAGGCAGCACAGGCCGAACAATCGAAAGATCAGGAATCCACAGGTTCCCCGGTTGGAACCCACTGAAAGGAGGAAATGCAGATGCAGATGCAAAGCGAAACCAAACCTGAAAGCAAGGAGCAAAAGCTCGGAAAATCCAGCATTGAAAAAATTCTGCAATACGGTGCTGCGGTTTTGTCCTTCGTTTCGTTTCTAACCACCGCAAATGGAATGGAGAAGATTCTCGGTGCCGGAAGTTGGCAGGCCTACCTGATTTCCTTTGGAATTCAGGTGATTGTCCTTGTATTGGGCACAAGGTTTATTGATATTTGTCAATACTTCAAGCAAAATGGGCGCAGATGGCTCATTGGTCTGATGGCATTGCTGTACCTTTGTGCGATAGGTTTTTCGTCCACCTTTAGTTATGTCTTTCTTGCTGAGGGGGCTTATAAGGATAATCAAGCCAGCAATTATAACATTGAGCTTGAACAGTTCCTTGTAACCGAATCAAAAAATCTGAAAAATACCAATGACGCGGCGGGGCGTGTCATCCTTTCGGAAATGCAAAAGCTGGCACCTGAATTCCGAAGCGTAAACGATGCCATTTCACAAATGGTTCAGTCGAATGCACAGCAGACCGCGCAAGGCGGAAAGCCAAGCAAAAATCTGACCAGCGAAATCCCGAGAAGCTACTATTATAACGCGGCGCAAGTGATTGACCGGGAAAATGCAGAGAACAGAGAAGGACAAAAAGACAGCATCACGCAGCATGAAAGTTTATTTAAGGAGTTGGGAGAAAAATATAAAACCTATTATCAAAAATATTCCGAATTCTACGAAGGCATAGATTCTCTTTCCGATGCCGCTGATGCGAAACGAAAAAGTGATGACATCTCGCGAAATATAACCGAAATAGATACTATTATTAGCCAGATTCAGGGAGTTCACGATCTTATAAATAAGGAACTGGATAACACTTTAAACGATTCCAAACAGGGTTTTGAAGCAGAATATACGCTGCTACGCAGTTCCTTTGAAGGAGTGAAGTCCATATACGACGCTTTTTCGCAAGAGCAGATCGAACAGCTGCATGATGTTGATATTCAACGTATTTACAAGACGATTTATTCGCCGGAGGATGTCCCGGATGAAGAAATAGATTCCGCAATCACTAATTTAAAAAACCTGACAACGGCCTATCTGGAACACACAGATTCCGTAGACGATGCACTGATTCAGAGTCTTTCGGGCTGCATCATTTACCTTGGGGAATTTAAAAAATATCAGACGCTTGACCGTCAGATGGAGGACTTTGAAACAGAACATTTACGAAGAGCCTATATTATAGAGGATGCAAAACCCAAAGATGCACCCGCTTCCGAATCCGAAGCGAACCCGGAGCCTTTCCACGAGTCAACATCCTATTTGTACAATCAGGTAAACACGGAAACCTGGACAAGGGCACGGCAGGAGGATTTGGCGGTGTTTGTTCGTCTGCTCAAGACCTTGCCGGATGTTGAACTGCTGGTGCAAACCATTAGCGGAACTGAGGGACACGAATTAGAGAAGTACAGCGACTATGTGAATGATACTCTGGAAAAGGCCTATAAGCTTGAGCATCAAAAACTGTCGAAGCTAAATTCTATCGAAACTGCACTGAATTATCTGTTCCGTTCAGAGTTCCCTGCAATGGCATGGTTCTGCCTGCTGGTGGCATATTTTATGGATATCGCGGCATTCCTGATTGGAATCGCTTTGTATTTTATTAAAAAGCGAGAAGAACCCAAAGCTAAATAAAGCAAAGAAAGACGAGGGGACGCCCCTGTGTGCTTAGCACGCAGAAGCGTCCCCTATTCTATATTTTGCTGCTTACACGTAAAGCTCCATCGGATAGACCATGTGGCGGATCTCCTCCAGCTCATCCACGGTGACAAGACCCGTCGGGGCGCGGAGGACGGAGGGGATACGGTTGACGAGCGTCGCGCAGGTGTGCTCGGCTGTGGCGGGCTTGAGCACGCGGAAGGTGGTGTCCGGCTCGCCGAAAATCTTCCAGTCGCAAAGGTCGCCGTCATCTTCGCCGTAGACCTTCCCCACGCACTGCGTTTCCAGCGTAATGCCCTGGAAGGTCTCCGTGGTGACCACCGCCGCCATGCCGATGCAGTTTCCCTTGGGAATCGTGGTGTGCAGGGTGCTAGACCAGAGGTCACTGTCATGGAAATAGGGCACACATCTCTGGGAGACAGATTTCACGCTCAGACCGAGCTTTGCAGCCAAGGCCTCGTTGGAATTCCAGACATAGGACGGCTCAACCGTCTCGGGATGGGCGATTTGCTTTTCAAATTCCTCAGGCGTGAGGCCAACGCCGTGGGCTCTGGCCAGTGCTTCGCCGTAGTCCTCCACGTTGTAGGAAACCACGCCCTCAATGCGGTGAATCTCATGGCAGCCCCCGGCAATCATGCCCACCATATTCACCCAGAAAATATCTTCCATGCCGCTGCCGACAAAGGTGCAGCTATTTTCCTTTGCGGTCACATCGAGAATGTTTGCCAGAACCGGCGCCGTGGTGCGGCAATCGGTCGCCTCCTCGCAGGTCGTGATCACGTTGATGCCGCGCTCCAGACACTTCATAAAATGCGGGAAGCAATCCCTGACAAAGCTGAAAAGGGTCACAATTGCAATATCGGGATCGGTCTCATCGAGCACCTGATCCGCATCCTCCCGAATGAGGATCCCGGTCTTGCGCCCAAGGTTTGCATACTCGCCGATGTCCATGCCCACAATATCGGGGTTATTGTCGATCGCGCCGACAATTTCCGCACCGTGCTCATAAAGATAGCGCAGCAGATATTTGCTCATCTTCCCGCACCCATACTGAACGACTTTGATTTTCCTCACAGTTTTTGACTCCTTTACCATCGTTATTCGCTCATGCAACCATAGTTTGCGGCAGATTTTCCAAATTATCCATGAATTGCGGAAAAAAGGCACAATGCAACCAGTTTACCATAATATAAAAAATTTCGGTTCTATAATAAATGTTGGGGTCAGGTGAAGAGCCTGGCCCCAAAGTTTTATAAAAAGGTTGAGCATAGAGATAATTTCCTTTACAATGAATGTACCCCTACACCAAGAAAGGAGAGAATGTCTCTATGCTCAATGGGAA
>JAZQOW010000081.1:0-6067 GCA_045628065.1 Faecousia sp. | reverse complement strand
CTTGACTTCATCCGGCCTTTATTGTAAGATGAGGTCGGTTAGAATAGAAGTAACCAAGCGTAGTAACCAAGAGAAAAATCACACATCAAAATTCAGAAAGAAAGAAGGATTTATTCATGAAGTCTTATCTGTTTAGCCCCGGTCCCGTTATGGTTGAGGAACCCGTCCGTCAGGCTCTGGCACACTATGATATCTGCCACAGAAGCCCCGAGTTCGAAGAACTGTTTGTCAGCATCCAGAGCAAGGTCCTGAAGCTGTTCGAGGCTGATGACAGCTATTATTCCGTGGTCGTGTCCGGCAGCGGTACCTCCGCTAACGAGACCTGCCTGTCCTCCGTGTTCAACTGCGGTGACGAAGCTCTGCTGCTCAACAACGGCGAGTTCGGCAACCGCCTGCTGGAGATCCTGACCAAGTACAAGGTTCCCACCACCAACATGGAGTTCGGCTGGGGCAATATGCCCAACCTGGACGCTGTGGAGGAAGCTCTGCAGAAGAATGACAAGATCAAGTTCGTGTGCATGGTGTTCCATGAGACCAGCACCGGTATGATCAACCCCGTACACGAGGTCGGCAAGCTGGCCAAGAAGTATGGCAAGCGCTTCTTCGTCGACTGCGTCAGCGCAGCAGCCGGTCAGCACATCGATGTGGTCAACAACAACATCGACCTGTGCACCAGCGTGGGCGGCAAGTGCCTGGGTGCATATCCCGGCTCCGCTTATGTCTGCGGTAAGGAAGACCTGATGGCTTCCCTGACTCCCGAGATGGGCAAGAACGTCTATCTGAACCTGGCCAAGCACTATCAGATGGCCAAGAAGTGCCACCAGACCCCCAACACCCCCAACGACAACCTGTTCTGGCCCCTGAACAAGGCTCTGGATATGGTCATGGAGGAAGGTCTGAGCAACTACATCGACCGTCATACCGCTTGCGCAAAGATCCTGCGTGAGGGCATGAAGGAGATGGGCCTGAAGTTCCTGCTGCCCGAAGAGCAGATGTCCAACACCGTCACCTCCGTGTTCCTGCCCGAGGGCAAGGACGTTGCCACTTTCGTGGCCGAGATGGGCGATGCCGGCTACACCGTGTATCCCGGTAAGGGCAAGTATCTGGAAATGAACATGTTCCAGGTTGCCAACATGGGCGCCATCTATCCCGATGACTGCAAGAAGTTCCTGGAAGTTCTGAAGCAGCACATCTGATTTTATCCCCCTTTATTTTTCCTGAATTCCTAATTTCCCCCCATAAAAAGTACCGTCTCATCATGAGGCGGTACTTTTTTATTGTTCCTCCCGCCGGCAATCGGCATGCAAAATCAATACAGAGCCCGAGAAAAGAAGCAATCCGCGCAATAACAGTTGCATTAGACGGAACATTATGGTATATATACCTTATATGATTCATTTCACTATGTTTTTTCATAGACGGAGGGTTTACTATGCTGCACTCATTCACCCGCAACCACAACGACCTGTCCACCGACGCAGGCTTTCAGTTTGAATTCTTCTGCGATTGCTGCGGCAACGGTTTTAAAAGTACATTCGTAGAATCCACCACGTACCATCAGCGTAACAAATCCGAACGTTTCGGCAGAATGGCCTCCAGCATCGGCAACCTGCTGGGTGGTAAGGCCAGCGAGCTGGGTTGGGCTATGGAGCGCGGCAGCGATATCCTCAACAACCGCTTCAGCAACGAATCCCCCCAGTGGCGCAGAGAGTATGAGCAGGCTTTTGACGATGCACAGTCTGAGGTACAGCCAAACTTCCGCAAATGTCCTGCCTGCAACAAGTGGGTCTGCATAGATTGCTGGAACGATGACGAGGGCCTTTGCACCGACTGCGCTCCTCGTGAGGCAAGCTATGTGGCACAGGCACACAGCAGAGCCATGCAGCGCAATATTGATGAGGCTGCCGAAACGGCAAAGGTCTGGCACGGCAGCATCGAAAAGAAAACCACCACCTGCCCCAACTGCGGTAAGCCGGCCGGCAGCGGTAAATTCTGCGTCAACTGCGGCGCATCACTTTCGGCAAATAAGTGCCCCAAGTGCGGCGCAAGCGTACCGCAGGGCCAGAAATTCTGCGGCGAGTGCGGTGCAAGCATGGCCACCGCCAACAAATGCCCCAACTGCGGAGCGGAAAATGAACCCGGCATGAAATTCTGCGGCGAATGCGGCACCAAGCTGTAAGGCGTGATAACCAAATAAAAAGAGGCACTCAGTAAGAGTGCCTCTTTTTTTGTGAAAAATCAGTCTTTGCTGGGGATATAAGCTGCAATAGCGCCTGCAAAATTGGCCAAAGGCATGGTCTGCAGCGTCACACGGCCCGGGCCGGTGACCACGGTGTTGAACAGGCCCTCACCGCCGAACAGTACGTTCTTCACGCCCCTGACGGACTGAATATCCATGGAGCAGGTATCGCTCATCATGGCAAGATTGCCGGTATCCACGATCAGCTGCTGGCCTCTTTGCAGCTCATATTCCACGGCAGAGCCGTCAATCTCGATAAAGGCAAGACCGTGACCGGTCAGCTTCTGCATGATGAAGCCTTCACCGCCGAAGAAACCGGCGCCCAGCTTCTTCTGGAAGAACACGGACAGCTCCACGCCAGCCGTTGCGGCAAGGAAAGCGGACTTCTGTGCCACTACGGGGCGATCAGGCGTCACTTCCACCACGCGGATCGCACCGGGGAAGCTGGAGGCAAAGGCGATCATGCCGGGGCCGCCCTTGGCGGTATAGGTATTGCGGAACAGAGATTCGCCGGAGAACATACGGCCGAAGGCCTTGCCCAGACCGCCTGCGGAGGTCTCCATTGCCATGTTGGGGCTCATCCACACCATAGAGCCGCGCTCGGTAATCATGCTCTCACCTGCTTCCAGCTCGCAGATGACAACGGGCATGGGCTCGCCCTTGATTTCATATTTCATCGTGGTATCTCCTTTATTTCATATTGTTTTTTCAGTGTATCATGATACATTCGTTTTGTCTACCGCCAGATAGCCTTCCAGTATCTCCGCGGCACTGCCCACCAGCTCCGCGCAGGGGCGTTTTTGATAGTACACCGCCGTCCTTTGCTCGGGGGTGGGATCATCGTGCTTCTGCCGCAGGCCCAGCAGCTCACGGCAGACGATGGCGCCGTTTTGTGCCTCGAATGCTTTGGCCAGCTCTTGAATACGGGCATAGTGCGCCGCCTTGACCTTGCCGGTCTCCGGCCCCTCATAGCCCCATAGCAGGCCTGCCACCATAAACATACCCGACACAGCGCCGCAGACCTCACGCAGCCGTCCCATCCCGCCGCCGAAGGAGCAGCTCAGGCGGGACAGTGTCCCCTCATCCATGTCGATGAGATCAGCAAAGGAGAGCACCACCGACTGGGCACAGTTGTAGCCCTGACGGAAATATGCCATGGCTTTTTCCTTACGTGTCATACTGTTCTCCTTTCACCATCAGCTGCAATCCCAGTTATAGAGCACATCGGAAAAGTCCAGTCGCCGCAGTGCTTCACTGTTTATCATGAAATTACACACGCCGCAGTCGCCCCACATGATGTCATTGCCCTGGGAGTCGATCTGCAGCAGCAGGACATCGTAGTGCGCCGTGGTACATTGTGCCGCACTTCCGGTCGCCTCGGCAGGGGTGCAGCGGGGATCCCACTGGACAAATGTCGGATACCCCAGCATTTTATGGCCGTAAGCACCGTCATAAAAAGGCTCAGCAAGATAGTTCTGCTCCGTGTAGGTAAAGTGTTGATGTACCTTGCCCTGCATTTCCTCGCCATACATTTCGCGTAGCGCTTGAGCCACCATGACGTCATAGTCGGCCACGCAGTCATTTATATAGTCGGTATCCTTGCGGAAGGTGATGCCCCACTCCTTGGCAAAGGGGAACATGCAATCCTGCTTGTCCAAGGCGATATTGGCAGGGATGCCCTGCGCCTGCATTTCCTCCACAGTCATGGATGGCTCCGTCCCATCGTGGTACACCACACGGAAGCCGTCCTGCGGCGAAGGGTAGGCAAATTCGCAGCCCACCACATCATCGTTGGCGGTAAAGATCTGCAAAATGCCCTTTTGGGGCAACAGCGGATCGTCCAACTGCTCCTTGCCGAAATTGATCTGCGCCAGCAGCAACAGCTTTTCGCCGTTTTTGGCGGTGGGATAGGGCTTACCCTCCGGCCAGTAGGGATAGCCGCCGAATTTGCTGTCGGTGAGGCCCCCCGCACCCTCCTGCGTTTCAATGCGGTAGACGGTCTTTCCGGACTTGCCCTTCAGGTAATCTATAATGCAATCCAGCCTTTCGGTGTCCATATTTTCCCGCTCCTGCGCCAGCCGTTCCTCACGCTTCCGCTTTGCCTTTTTCTTTTTTCTTTCCTCCACAACAGAGCAGATGACGGCGCTGAGGAGCAGGCCGATGCCCGCGCCCCCGATAGGCCATACATAATCCCACGAGCCCAGTCCGCAGATAAAGCCTATCACCATGCCGGTGATCGCTCCGATCGTAACGATCTTTTCGCTGGTGTTCATGGACTTTTTCCTGTTCTTTTTTCCGAAAGCCACCGTGGCTCCCCCCTTTTTACTGCTTTTCTCCCTTACTTCTCACCTTTTCAATGACAGTGCTGATGAGCAAAGCTACTGTGGCGCCGACGGCCACCGTTCCCACGCCCAGCAGTACGATGCCCATCGCATAGCTGGCAGGATGCTGTGCCAGCACCTCGCACACGGCGTACATCACTGCGCTGATGAGGGCGGCGATGAGGTTGCGTTTTGGCGTTTTCAGCTTCATGCCGACGGCACGGCCCAGAATAAGGCCCACCACCGCAAAGATGACGCTGTTGGATTCCAGCATTTCCTGTAAAATCGGAAAATGAGACATCTCTCTGATCCTCCCCTGAGTTTCTGATCGTATTGTAGCATAGGCTTCAAAAAAAGGAAAGATACCTTTGAGGAATCTGGCTTTTTCTCTGTGATAATCGCCCATTTTGACAAGCGGGGAAAGTAACACAGCAGAACTGATCTCGTGTATTTTCCAAGTGCTTGCGTTCTGCTATTTAGATAGAAAAAGCTCCGAGACTCATATTTTACCGTGAATCTCGGAGCTTTTTTGAGCGATTTTGCAGCATCTGCTTTTATAGTAAAGCGCTGAAATCGTCTATATACATATCACAAAGGGATTTTATTTTTTCCTTGTCGCCTTCGGAGGTAATATCGTAAACACCGTAGGTTGTGATATTTGCTTTCTTTGCGGTTGTTACGGCAACAACGTTATCATCATAGAAAACAACATCTTCTCGTTTGCAGCCAAGGCGATTAACCATTTCGTCATAGATTTCGGTTTTATCCTTTGTAAGCGTGCCAAAGTCGTCAATCGACCAAACAACGTCGAACAAATCAAATACACCGTTATTTTTCAGGCACGGATCTGTAAAACGGTGAGGGCTTGCGGTAAGTACGCCGAGGAAATTTCCTTCATCTTTGAGCTTCTGCAAGTATTCACGTATGCCTTCTTTGATCGGTATGTTATGGGCATATTCGTTAAGCGAGTATTCGTCCATCATTTCAAGAAGTTTTTCCATTGAAACGTTGGCGCGCAAATTGTTGATAAAATAATTTGATGCTCCGATATTGCCCAACGGCGTAATAGTTCTGATTATATCTTTCGGATACGGAGTTTTTGTGATATCGAGAATGTAAAGCATCATTCGCTGCCAGTTGGGCATTGAATCGGCAAGAGTGCCGTCTAAGTCAAAAATATGGTATTTCATTGTGGCCTCAAAGCAAGTTTTAGTTTGTAATATTATATTATCTTTAGCAAGGATTTGTGTCAAGAAGATTGCGCAGTTTTGACCGTGATAAACTGCTCGGCAAATTCTTTCAATGTCTCTCGTTTAGGTGTGATTTTTGTCATTCTTATCGTTGCAAACCTTTTCCTTTGCTTAATTGTTTGGTGTTTTTCACGGTTTAATAAAGTATGTTTTTGCAACTTTTTAGATGAAAAATAAGGAAACCAACAACTTTTGTTAGTTTCCTTACTTCTGGAGATGACACCCGGATTTGAATCAGGGAATGAAGGTTTTGCAGG
>JAZQOW010000080.1:0-34454 GCA_045628065.1 Faecousia sp. | reverse complement strand
AGCACCGATTGGAATGTGTGCAGAAAACCAAGGCCGGATTCGGGAGGGGCAAGCCCCTCCCCTACGGTATCGCATAGCATATGCAGGCACAGGGGACGGTTCCGCGTGTTAAACACGCAGAACCGTCCCCTTGGTTATTGTTTGCTGTCCCCGCGGTCAGCTAAAGCTGACCGCGGGGGAATTTATGGATGATGGATTAAATGCTGTTCAGAGAGCGGCTGACGAGAGCGGCAATCTGTGCGCGGGTTGCGGCTGCGGACGGCTTCAGCTGGATTGCGCCGGTGGCGGAATCCTTCACGCCGTTGATGATGCCGTTGGCAACTGCCCATGCCATGGCGTCTACAGCATAGCTCTGCACGTCACCTGCATCGGAGTAGTTGTCGAGCTTCGCTTCTACCTCGGGGCTACCTGCCATGCGATAGAAGATTGCTGCAATCTGCTCACGGGTGATTTTATCCTCGGGAGCGAAAATCTCAGCGCCGTAGCCATTGACAATGCCTTCATTGGCTGCCCACTTGATAGCATCTGCGTAGTAAGCTCTCTTGACATCACGGAAGGACATTGCGAGATCGGAAACATCGGGCTCACCGGCCATGCGGTACAGCATCAGCACGAAGTCGCCGCGCTTGATGTTGCTGTTGGGATCGAAGTTGGTATCATCGACACCCTTCATGATGCCGCGGGTCTTCATGGTCGTGACATACGGTGCATACCAGGCATCGTTGGCCACATCGGCGAAGTTGCTCAGGAAGGTCTTGAGCTCGGGGGCATACTTGCCGGAGTAGGAATCGACAGTAACCACTTCACCCTCATATTCCTTGGTGATCTTCTCAAACTGCGTGGACTGCATGACGATGTTCAGAACATGGGCAGCAGCCTTCTGCAGGTCGCCCAGAGGCAGGGTGTTGGCAGCAAAGTCGCCCTTGTAGGTGACGGTCTTGGTGCCGTCTTCATTTACCTTGATGGAAGCAATACCTGCTTCGACCTTGGCCTTAACATCCGCATTGGCTGCAGCGTCAACTTCGGCTGCGACCGTAACGGAAACTTCGCTTGCACCTGCTGCATTCGGCGTAAATTCGCCCCAATCTTCCGTTCTGCCGCCCCATCTGTTGGTGGTGACCTTCGCATAGCCCGTTGCCGGATCGAAGGTCGGCGCGGTGTTCGTGAACTGTGCAATGATATTGGCAGAGGAGCCGCCGGGCATGATGAGGTCGTTGCCTGCATGCATGCTGTTGACAGGCGTGGACTGTCCGCCGCCCCAGTCGGTCATGATGAGGCCCTTGAAGCCCCATTCACCGCGGGGGATATCGGTGCAGAGATCATAGTCATCTGCTGCGGGCATGGAGTTATTCTGGTTATAGGAGGTCATGATTGCAATGGGCTGCGCCATCTTGATGCAGATTTCAAAGCCCTTGAGGTAGATTTCGCGCAGAGCGCGTTCGGAAATGGAGTTGTTCACGGCGTTGCGGTTGTTCTCCTGGTTGTTGCCTGCATAGTGCTTGATGGTAACGCCGATGCCGGGATGGCTCTGGACGCCCAGCGTGGTGTAGGCGGCGGTCAGACCGGCAACCAGAGGATCCTCGGAATAGTACTCGAAGTTACGGCCGCACAGGGCGTTGGAATGGATGTTCATGCCGGGGGCAAGCCAGAAGGTAACACCGAACTCGGTCATTTCAATACCGATGCGGTTGCCGAATTCCTGAATGACTTCGGGATCCCAGGTCATGGCAATCAGGGTGCCAATGGGGAATGCGGTTGCGAACTGGTAGTAGGTCGTGCCGTTCTTCTGGTAGCTCTGGGTGATACGGATGCCTGCGGGGCCGTCGGAGAGGACGGTGTTGGGGATCAGGCGGGTCTCATAGTATCTTGCGGTCGTCTCACCGGCAGCGCCATTGACGGAGTTGGCCTGTGCGCCGATGATCGGGGTGGAGGAGCCGCCCCAGCCGATGCCTTCAACAATGTAGGCCATCTCTTCATAGCTCAGGTCAGCAACAAACTGCTCCATGGTGATCTTGCCGGTGGCAACATCGCGCAGGGTGTACTTGCCGGGCTCCAGACCCTCGGGTCTTTCGAGCACTTCAATGGTTTCCTTCTCGTCGGCTGCATCAAAGACCTTCACAGCCTGAACGGTGTTGTTGCCGCTGGGGCCCTTGGTGTATCTGGTACCGGTAGCCTTGGCGTAGTCGGTATCCTCATAGACATAGGAAGTGATCTCCTCGTCTTCATACTCGGAGGCGTTGTTTTCGGTTGCGATCTTATCGCCATCAATGGCAATGCGCTTGGCAGCAGCGATCTGGGCTGCTTCCTCAGCATAAGTGATGGGAGTTGCTTCGGCATTGCTGAGCGTTTCGAATTCCTGATCCTGCACCATCTGGTTGCTCAGCTGCTCGGTAAGCTTATCCTCTGCAAGCGTCAGAACTGCGCCGACAGCGGTATTTCTGGAGCTGTTGCCAACACGGATGATATAATCGCCCTTCTCAAGAACATAGGCAGCCTTGTCCATGTCGTAGGAGGACATTTCGGAAATCAGGAAGGTCACTGCAACACTCTGGCTCTCGCCGGGTTCGAGTTCGCCGGTCTTTGCATAGCCGATGAGCTCCTGATACGGCTTCTCCAGTGCGCCTTCCGGAGCGGAGAAGTAAACCTCAACGACTTCCTTGCCGGCAACAGCGCCGGTGTTGGTCACGGTAGCCTTCACAGTAGCGGTCGTGCCGGAAACAGTGACGCTGTCGATTGCGGTTTCGAAGCTGGTGTAGGAGCCGCCGTAGCCGAACGGATAGGCAACCTCTACGCCGAAGGTATCAAAGTAACGGTAGCCGACATAGATATCATCGGTATAAATCTCGTGCTTGGTATCGTTGTCGTTGGAGCTGAAGGTTGCAGCATTGGCATAGTCGCTGTAGTTGACAGGCCAGGTATCGGTCAGCTTACCGGAGGGGTTCACGGTGCCGTTCAGCACAGCAACAACGGAATCACCGGCGCGCATACCGGGCTGGGACATCAGCAGCATAGCGTCCAGACCCTCGGTCTCGCCAAAGAACTTGGTGTCGATCACGCCGCCTACATTGAGAACAACGATCGTCTTCTCAAAGGCTGCGGAGATGGCAGCAATGTTGCCCTTCTCGGCATCGGTCAGCTCGTAGTCGCCCTTAGCGGCCTTACGGTCACTGCCTTCGCCGGAGTTACGATATACAAAATAGAAAGCGTAGTCCGTGCCAGCTTCCTTTGCAGCTGCAATATATTCGCTGATGTCTTCAATATCATCAACATACTTGGAGCCGCCCAGCAGACCGCCGCCGCCACCGGGGGCAGCAGCAAATTTGGCATCAAATGCATCCAGATATGCAGTGGATGTAACGGTGTAACCGGCATTGATAAAGCCCTGATCGACCAGAACAACGGATCTCTGGTTGACATCGCCGGAGCCGGTGCCGCCCTTGACAGTATGACGGACGCCGCCGCCGAAGAGAGCGACCTTACCGGTGGCTGCAATGGGAAGTGTGCCATTGTTCTCCAGGAGCACCATGCCCTGGGTAGCAGCATAATAAGCAAATTCGGAACTGTCAATCTCACGCTGGGTAATTTCATTGGTTGTGCTTGCCGCAAAGGCCGATGCGCAGGTGCTGAAGACTAAAAGGAACGCTAGGGTAATAAGACAAATCTTGGTGAAAATTTTTTTCATTTTTGTTGTCCTTTCTGAGAAGCGTTTCGGATGTCAATTCATCCTGTACTTCCCCGCTCATTTTTACTGTTTGGCCGAATGATTGCGGAACGACATGGTTTTCTGTTGGCATTTCACCCCTTTTCTTCTCTGCACCGCTCCGATGCAATAAAATCAGCGCTACAAAATGGGATTTTTCTTTGTAAATCCATATTGGAGCTAGCTTTTTCATTTTACCATATTTTGGGTGTTTGTCAACAGTGCCACTCATTTTCTCAGGAAGTTTTTTCAATCTTTTTGGGTTTTGCAGCATCAAAATGTTCTAATCTTTAACCATATATTTTTCTCATACCTCAGTAAATATGAAAAACACAGGAATTCGATCCCTCCGGTTTTTATGATTGAACCGGTCTTCCCATATGTAAAATCGGTGTCCAGGTCTTGTTTGGGAAAAAGAGAGACCAGGTGAGAAGCGGGAGGAAGGAGAAGACGAAAACCGGATAGAAGAGCAGAGCCTTTGCCGTATGGCGGTTCAGGCGGCGCTGGAGAAGCAGAGCGGCAAGACCGGTGAGCATCGCGCCCAGATAGAAGCTCGCCGCGCCGGTCAGAAGGGTCTGCGGTGCAAGCACGAGCTTTACGCAGGCCAGCGGCAGCAAAAAAGCCTGAAGGAGCGGGAAAAGGAACTGCATTGCGGCATCCAATGCCCCAAAAAAGGAGCGGGGAAAGCGAAGTCCCGCCAGAAGGGCGGGGGCTTTTTTCCATCCGACCTCCAGCACACCGCTCATCCAGCGGCGGCGCTGCACCAGAGATTCGCGGAAGCTGCGCGGCTGCTCATCGTAGGTCACAGCCTCGGGGCAGAAGGCGATGTGCTCCCCACGCGCTGCCAGCGTGGCATAGAACTCGGCATCCTCGGTCAGCGTTGCGGTATTCCAGCCGCCCAGCTCCTCCAGCAGGTCACGGCGCAGGGCAAAGCCGGTGCCGATGAGCCGCGCCGGGAGACCCAGCACCCCTCTCGCGCGGTTGAGAAACACATTGGCATTGCAGAAATAGATTTCATAGCAGGCCGCCGTTACAGAATCGGCGGCATTTTTCGTCAGAATGCGGCTTTTGACTGCCCGCGCCCCGGTTTGCAGCGCCCGATTCATTTCCGACAGGAAATCGGGCGCTGCCTCATTATCCGCATCTAAGACGCAGTAGGCATCATGCCGCTCATGCCGGAGCAGGCAGGCAAATGCCTCATGGAGCGCCGCACCCTTGCTCGAAACGGCGGAGGAAACCGGCAGAAGCTTTGCGCCGTTCCGAACGGCCTCCCCTGCGGTATCATCGGTGCAGTGGTTGGGAATCACATAAATATCATACAGTTCAGGCGGGTAATTCTGATTTTTCAGGCTGCGGATGATCCCGGGCATACAGGCCGCTTCATTTCGCGCAGGAATCAGCACCGCAAAGCGCAGCTGGGCTGCCGCATGCTTCGTCTTCTTTAAGGGCAGCAGCGCAAATATGGATATCAGCGTAAAGTAGAGCCCGGTCACCTTCAAAAGAATGAAAAAAATCTGAAGAAATTCCCTCATAAACAACGCCCCCTGTCTGTTTCTGCTGAAAAGTATAGCAAAAAGCAGATTAAGAAAACAGCGGCTGCGGGATTAAGATATGATGAAGAATTCGTCTGCGTTTTCCGTTCCGGCGCGTGGATGAAAAAATTTGTGAAATTGCAAATTTTTTCTGGAAAAAATGTACAACATGGTTTATATTATAGGTATTCACTGCAAGGCAACCGGCCTCCGGAGGAATCAGCATGAAGAAAGAAAGCACCCTGACCAAATATTGGATTTGGTTCGCCGCTATCGCGGGCTTCCTTTACAGCTTTGAGGCGCTGTGGGGAAACGCGGCGCGGCCGATCTGCGCCGCCATCGGATGGATCTCCGTGGCCTGTGCGCTATACTGCATCATGACCGGCAGGCTGCTCCGCCGGTGGGATACATGGCTGTTTGCTGCATTTCTTCTGATGACCTGCGTTTCCGCATTTGCAGGCTATGGGCTTACCCCGCGCTATTTCACCTCCATTCCTTTCTGCGTCTGGCTGTTCTTAGCCGCAATGTATTTCCTGATGCGCACAACGTCAGAGCCGGAGCTTCTGCTCAGGCGGTTTGCCGTCATGTCCGTCCTTGGTTTTTCGCTGGTCAATTTATTCGTGCTGATTTTTGCCACAGCCTCTCTTTTCTCCCGGATCCCCGGGGAGAATATGCTGACCGGCTGCTTCTATCAGGGCAGACTGTACGGACTGACCAACGCAAATATCATGTCTTTTTCTTCGGCTGCCCTGCTTTTTCTGTCGATTTTCTGCTCTCTTGATTCCGATTCCGGGAAGCGGTGGCCGTATGCTCTCAGCGCTCTGCTGGGTTGGATGACCTTGGGTCTGACAAATTGCCGAACCTCCATCCTCGGTGTATCTCTGGCAATCGCTCTGCTTGTGTTCGCCGCAGCATGGCGGCGTAAGCCGGGTGTTGTCGGTTTCCTTGCGGCGCTGGTCGCAGGAATCGTGGCGGGTCTTCTGGCCTCTGTCTCGTTCTATCTGCCGCTGTACATCTATCGCGGTATTCTACAAGTGGCTGCCGTCGCTACAGGCAATCATGTGCTCGAAAACAATCTTGCATCACTTTCCATGCGCTTTTTTACGGAGGACAACGGCACCCTGACCAGCCGCACCCTGATCTGGAGCAAGGTTCTCCACAGTCTTGCCGACTCTCCACGGGATACGCTGCTGGGCATCTCCTCCATCAGTGAGGGCAGGATCACGAATATCGACCCCCTCAAGCCGGAGTTTCAGGTGACCCATGCGCACAACAGCTATCTGGAGCTTCTGCGCCGCTTCGGCGTTCCCGGCTTCCTGTTCTGCATGGCGCTGGTGGTGATTTGGTGCATTCGCGGCGCAAAGCTCTTCTTCCATCCGCGTAAGAAGCTGTCTGTTGTCTTCCTTATGGCCGCTGCCGTCGGTATGCTGGTCATGGGTCTGACAGAGCAGGTGCCCTTCCCCTATCTCAAAGCGTGCAGCCTGTCCCCGATTTTCTTCCTCATCTGCGGCTGCGCTATGAGGCCATCCGAAAAATAACCGTCTATGCCCCGGAAATATCTTCTTCCGGGGCACTGCCATATCAGATTATGAACGGAGGATATTTTATGAAAGCTATCGTCATCGGTGCCTGCGGGCATATCGGAACCTATCTTGTGCCCATGCTTGTGGAAGCGGGCTACGAGACCGTTGCCATTTCCCGGGGCATAAAAGAGCCCTATGAGCCGCATCCGGCATGGGAGCAGGCCATTCGCATGAAAATGGATCGTGACAACGAGCCGATGTTTGCAAAGAAGATCGCAGACATGGGCGCGGATGTGGTCGTAGATCTGATCAATTTCCGTGTGCAGGATACCATGGACATGGTCGCGGCGCTCTCGGACACCGGCTGTAAGCACTATTTATATTGCTCCTCCTGCTGGACGCACGCCAGAGCGCAGGTGCTGCCGGTTAATGAGGACGATATGCGCTGCGAACCCCTCTGCGACTACGGCAAGGACAAGCTGGCCTCCGAGCGCTATCTGGCCGAGGCTTACCGCACCTCCGGCTTCCCCGCCACCTGCGTGCGCCCGGGGCAGATTTCCGGCCCCCACTGGCCCATCATCGGACCCTGGGGCAACCTCTCGGTGAAGCCCATCCAGTCCATCGCCGACGGCAAGGGCATCAAGCTGCCCAACTTCGGCATGGAGACCATCCACCATGTCCACGGCTATGATGTCGCGCAGTGCTTCTTCAAGGCCATCACCCACCGCGAGCAGGCGCTCGGTCAGGTCTTTGAGGCAGCCAGCGGCGGCTCCATCACGCTCTACGGCTATGCCATGCTGCTGTTCGAGCTCTTCGGCAAAGAGCCCAACATCGAATTCCTCCCCTGGGACGAATGGTGCCGCCACGAGGGCAACCCCGCCGAGTGCAACGAAACCTACCTCCACATCGCCCGCTCCGGCTCCTACAGCGTGGAAAAAGAAGCACGCCTCATCGACTACCACCCCCGCTACACCAATGTAGAAACCATCCGCCTCGCCATCCGCGGCTACTTAGAGCGCGGAGAGGTCACCTGTCCCGACCTTTAAGCCCAATATTGAAAATGGCTGTAAAAAAGCTTTCCGGCAAATCGGAGCTTTTTACAGCCATTCATTTTATCAGCCAAATTGGAAAATCAAGTACGCAGCCGCGGCGCTGCAAAGCCTTCTCCTTGAGGGGCAATGCTATCAGCTTAAGGTGATTCAATGGCGCACAGCCCCCGCAGAGGCGAACTGTGTTCGCCCGCGATCCGATTTAACCGACATTTCATTTAGATGCAAGCCAGAGCGGGCGAACGCAGTTCGCCCCTACGGAATAATTTGAAGTCTATTCAATAACAGGGCAGCCCTCAAGTTGATGACATATGCAGAATGCATCGCCGTAGGGGAGGGGCTTGCTCCTCCCCTACGGTATTGCATAACATAGACATCGGCTTGTTTTTGCAATGTCAGCCTTTATTTCCTCCGGATGGAGCTGGCGGCATAGCCGACTGATCAGATTGACAATCTGCTGAAATACGCGCAAAAGCAGAAAATTGTTCAGCATTTAGCAAGTTTTCGAACAAAATTCCCTCCATCGGCCTACGGCAACGGCTCCCCTTATAAACAAGGGGAGCCGAATTTCAGGCAGTTATGGACAATTATACGATATCGTTGTTATCGAAGGGGTCGCCGCATTCGGGGCAGAATTTGGGCGGGTTGGATTTGTCCTCGGGTTCCCAGCCGCATTTGTCGCAGCGGTACTGGACGGCACCCGCGGGCTTCTTGGCGCCGCATTCTGCGCAGAACTTACCTTTGTTCACGGCACCGCAGGCACATTTCCAGCCGTCAACGGGCTTGGGTGCGCCGCACTCGGCACAGAATTTGCCGGTGTTTACGGCACCGCAGGCACATTTCCAGCCATCTGCTGCCGGAGCGCTCTGCTGGACAGGAGGCATCTGGTTTGCCATCTGGTAGAGGGAGGCAGCGTTCATGCCGCCGGCGGCGGCTGCTGCATTCATGCCCATGAAGCCCATAGCGGCACCGGCAGAATTGGAGGCGGCAGCCTTCATGGCCGCAGCCTGTGCACCGCCGAGATGTGCTGCCAGCATGGCGGGATTTTGCAGCGTCTGCATTTCCTTGATGAGGGCTTCGTCCTCTTCGCTGGCCTTGACAGAAGAGACACCGAAGGCCACGATCTCAATACCGATGCGGTCACGCCACTTGGCGGACAGGACATCATTGAGTGCATCGGCCAGCTCCAGCGTGTGGGCGGGAATGGCGCTGTAGCGGATGCCCATTTCAGAGAGTCTGGCAAAGGCGGGCTGGAGGGCGGTGAGCAGCTCGGTCTTCAGCTGGCTGTCCAGACGGTCGCGGGTGTAGTCGGAGGTAACATTGCCGCATACGTTGGCATAGAACAGCATGGGGTTGCAGATATGGTAGCTGTACTCGCCGAAGCAGCGCAGGGAGATATCCACATCCAGATTGGCTCTGGCATCCACAACACGGAAGGGAACCGGGGACGGCGTGCCGTACTTGTTGCCCATGATCTCCTTGGTGTTGAAGTAATAGATCCTCTGATCCTTGGGTGCCTCGCCGCCGAAGGTGAAGCGCTTGCCGATCTGCTTGAAGGTTTCAAGAATGCTGTCGCCCAGATTTCCGGCAAAAATGGAGGGCTCGGAGGAGGTATCGTACTTGAATTCGCCCGGCTCAGCGCAAAGCTCAACGACCTTGCCCTGATCCACGATGATCATGCACTGTCCATCGGCTACGGCGATGATAGAGCCGTTGGAGATGATGTTGTCATTGCCTCTGGTGTTGGAGGAACGGGAGGATACCCGCTTCTGACCCTTGGTAACAAGAACATCTTCAGGAAGTGCCTCGCAGTAGAAATACTCTTTCCACTGGTCAGCCAGCACGCCGCCGGCTGCGCCAAGAATCGCTTTGATCAGACCCATAATTTAATCTCCATTCCTAAATTATCGTTTTTTAAGAAAACTGTAGGATTTTTTATTCGGTAACACTTTCCTCTTCGGACTGTGCTCTCATAGACTGCTGGAAGGTAATGATGTCATAAATGTGGAGGTTGTCGTAGTTGGTGTTCAGGGTATACTGGGAGAAGACATCGCTCAGCTTGGAATCGAACATCTCGTAGCCTGCATCGACCTTAGCCTGGAAGCGCCAGTAGATATCTTCGCCGACGCCGGAGAAGTACATGATGTGGTAGCCGTAGCTGGTCTTGACGATGCCGGTATCGCCGACCTTTCTGCCGTCAGCGAAGCACCAGTCGTTGAATTCGGTGACCATCTGGCCGGGATAGACGCTCTCATAGAGACCGCCGTTTTCTGCGGAACCGGAGTCCATGGAATCCTGCGTTGCGAGGGCGGCAAAGTTGTCCTCGGTGGGGTTCTGCTTCCAGGTCTCGAAGATTTCGTTGGCACTCTGCTCAGCGGCAGCCCAGGCCTGATCGGAGCTGGTGTCGGGCTCGGTGTTGTCGTCGGAAGGATCGGAATCAATATCAGCCTCGGGCTGAATGAGGATATGGCGAATATTGACAACGGGCTTGTCCACCTTCTGGATGCCCTGCTGCTCATACTTTTCTGCATTGGCGTCGAAATAGGCTTCGGCTTCCTCATCGGAAACATCGACCGTGCTCTGGAGCTCTTCCGCACGGGCGAAGGCCATGGTGGCAAGGCGGTAGTATTCCTTATAGACATCCACGGTAACGCCGGGGCCGTAGCTCTGCTTGAGGTAGTCGTTGGCATTATCGAAGCCGCTTTCGGCTGCCTGCGCAGTGAAATCTGCTTCAAGGTTTTCAATGTTCTCGATGGCCTCTTCCTTCAGCTCCGTGCCGTTGGCCATGCCATCGTTGTACAGGGCAACATACTGCAGATACATATCCAGAGCGGTCTGCACAAAATACTGCTCCCAGGTGGTATCTTCGCCATAGTTCTGCTCAGCAAGCGGCTTGGTGACATCCGGCCCAAGGTAGGCAATATAGTCTGCATTGGCATTGAGGTAATTGTATACAGAGGACCAGTAGAAAATCTGGAACATCGCGCCGGTGAGCTGCTCATCGCCAACCGTGGCAACGATCTCGGCGTTGTACTTGTCGGCCAGAGACTCATCGGTATAAGCATAGGTGTCGTGGCTCTTGATTGCATCCGTATCTACCTGAGAGGCATCACCGGTTTCGGGATCGACTACGGAATCTTCCTCTACACTGGTCTCGGTCTTCTGATCCAGAATATTCATCGTCTGCTTCATGGTCTTGCTGAAAGTAATTGCACTCCAGGCGATCGAGCCGCAAACAATGGCTGCTGCACAGATGATGCCGATGGTGACACCAAGATCCTTCTTGGCCTTCTTCGGCATAACAGGTGCTTTGGGTGCAGGTGCTTCCTGCGGGAGTTTTGCCTCCTGAATCTGGTCGGCCAGCTCAGCTGCATTTTCCTGCTCCAGAGGCTGTTTCATTTCTTCCATTAGGTACCTTCTTTCCCGCGGGGATTCCGCGTGTGATAATGATCATCCCACTGCCTCGACGTTATCGGGAATATCGTCCTTGGCGATATGCGCGGTGGGTACGCGCAGGGTTACGTTTTCAGGGTATCGGGTAAAGCGGTAGGTTTCCTGCAAAGCAGAAAGGTCATTGATATAGTCGGCGTAGCGCATATCCTGCTCCGCAGCGATCTGCCAATAGGGGGTATCCTCGGCGGCAGAGACATAGCACAGGGTATAGACATCGTCCTCGCGGAGGAGCTTCCATTCGCCGGGCTTGCGGGTCTCCTCCTCAGGGAAGAGCCATTCGTCCAGAATGGCGCTGTTCATGCCGGGGCTGAGCTTCTCATAAAGGCCGCCCTCGGGGGCTTTGAAGTCCTCGGTATATTGATCCGCCAGAGCGGCAAAAGCCTCATCCGTGGCTTCCTTCTCCAGCTGCTTAATGACATCGTTGGCACGCGCTTCAGCATCGCTCCAGTCCTTCGGGTCACCCGGGTCATCGGGGTAGAAGCGGATCATGCGCACATCCAGACGGCATTCATCATTTTTGGAGATATCGAAGGTTCCGGCATAGTCCTCGGCATGGCTGTCATAGAAGGCCTCGACCTCCTCTGCCGGGTATTCGCGGTCAGTCAGGAGGCTCTGCGAATAGGCATCAGCCAGAGCAGCATTTTGCAGAAATTCGATGTAACCGGAAACGGTTGCACCCTCGCCATAGTTTGCAGCAAGATAAGCCTCTGCCGACGGATAATGCTGCTCCTTTGCGCTCTGCTCGACAAGCTTCTCGATCTCGTCAAAGCGCTGCGGCGCAGGATCGGAAAATCCGGCTGCTTTGGCAGCCAGACAAAGCTGGGCGGTCTGCTCGGCCTGGTCAAGCGCCTGCGTGAGCAGCACATCCTGCCAGCTCTGGGTATCGTCATAGGCCTGTGCGGACAGGTCCTGCGCGGGGTCAAAGGCGCGCTCACCATAGGCATCAAGCACACTGGCAAACTGGTGGCCGAAATAATACTGGAACTGCGCTTCATTTATCGTCAGCTCCGCGCTCTCGCAGGAAAGCACGATCTGATTGCTCAGCTCCGGCGCCTGCTCCACCGGCTGGCTTCTGACAGGCTCCTGTGCAGCCTTTCCGCAGGCGGAAAGCAGGAGCACAAGGCACAGAGCCAGCATCAAAACTCTGTTTCTCATTTTGACTTAAAAATCTTGAGCAGTGTATAGATGGCAAATCCGGCGCCGAGAAGGATCATCACTGCCGCCGAAATAATAAGCAGCGGGCGGGTGTCCTGCCCTGAGAAAATGGGCTTGAGCAGCGTAATGCCCAGATAGCATACATAGCCGCTGACCAGAATGCGCAGGAACAGGGCAGAGATGGTGCTTTGCGGGAGCCAGTTTGATTTTTTCGGTTCCTCTTCCGGGGTCATCAGTTCATTGCGTTCTTCGTCCATGGGTCATACCTCCGATTTGGGTTCTTTTCCGGCGCGGAAGAGGGAAATCATCTCGCCGGTGAGAGAAATGGGGGAATAATCCCCGGGGATGGCATCGCGGGGGCACCATGCAGCCTCAGCCAGCTCGTCCTCCTGAATGGTAACCGCGTCGCTGCCGTCGAGCTCGGCAAAGAAGCCCATCAGCAGGGAGTCGGTGAACACCCATGGCTGGGAGCGGTAAAACCGCAGATTGCGGACCTTCAGGCCGGTCTCCTCCATGACCTCGCGGTGGACGGTTTCCTCGATGCTCTCGCCGATTTCGTTAAAGCCTGCGACCAGCGCATAGCGCTTGAGAGGGCGGCCTTTATATCGCGTGAGCAGCAGGCGGTCGTGATCGCACACGGCCACAATGACCGCAGGGCAGATGCGGGGATAGAGCACATTCCCACATTGGGGGCAGATTCGTGCACGCTCCTTTGGGCTATCGGCCATCGGCGTGCCGCATTTGCCGCAGAACCGGGTAATGCTGTACCACCTGAGAAGGCTGCCGCCGACGCCAATGGCATAGGCCAGATGCATCGGCTCGGCTGTGCGAAGGTCATAGGTCTTCTCCATAGCAAAGCCCGCAGGGAGCGGGTCGGGAATGCAATCGGAGAGGAAGACATTCCGCCCATCCAGACGGAAGCCGAAATAAAGCTTCTCCGGCCGGAGCGCAGCATACACAGGAAGGGAAATTTTGCCATCGTTCAGCGAGCATAGTGCCCTGTGCTCTGCCATGCAGAGAATATAATCCTCCGGCGAAGGCTCTGCGGGTGCATAGATGTTGCTGAAGCTGTGGGGCGCAATTTCCTGAATCATCCTGATCCTCCGTTTACGCCAATGTCATCAATTTAAGGGCTGCCCTGTTATGGAAAAGATTTCGTAGGGGCGAGCATTGCTCGCCCGTGCCGTCCTGCATCCTTATAAAAGGTCGGTTGTACCGGGTTGGCGGGCGAGCATTGCTCGCCCCTACGGTGGCTGACTGCCATTGAATAACCTTAAGCCGATTACATTACCGTTTACACTTGTGGGTTAGAATTTATTATAACATTCTTTTTTCTGTTTGTCATTAAAAAAAGAATGGAATTCCTGTTTTTTCTTATGAAATAATCGCATGAAGCCGGAAAGCGCGGCAATATCCGGCACAAATGCTGAATTATGGCTGAAAGTTTGGTAAATTCTGCGGTTATTCTTGCAAAAAGGCAGTCGGCGCAGTATAATGGGATATAATATGGAGTAGTATGGCTCGGGATATGATGCTGGGGGGCGGAGATATGAATTTCGGCGAATTTCTTGGAAACGATGCCCTCCGTCAGACCCTCTCTGCCGCCCGGCAGAAGGGCAGGCTCTCCCACGGCTATCTGCTCTGCGGTCCGGCCGGTGCGGGCAAGCATACCTTAGCGCTCATCCTTGCCGCCGCCATGGAATGCACCGGGCAGGGGGCTGCGCCCTGCGGGCAGTGCCCCGCCTGCCGGAAGGTGTTCTCCGGCAGCCACCCGGATGTGATCACCTGCACCGATGACAAGCACAAGCTTTTCGGCGTGGATGCCGCCCGATGGGTCTGCGCCGATGTTTTTACCAAGCCCAATGAGGGGAAGGCGAAGGTCTATATTCTTCCGCAGGAGATGAATTTATCTGCGCAGAATACCCTCCTCAAGGTCATTGAGGAGCCGCCGGCCTATGCCGCGTTCCTCATTCTCTCGCCCAATGCCGATCAGCTGCTTCCCACCGTCCGCAGCCGCCTTCAGGAGCTGCGCCTTTCTCCCCTGTCCCCGGAGCTTCTGCTCTGCGAGCTGCAAAAGCGATTTCCGGACAGGAGCAGGGCAGACTGCCTTGCCGCAATGGGCGCATCCGGCGGCTATCTCGGGCAGGCGATGGAGGCCATGGAGCGCACCGCCCTGCAAGGCAGGAGCGCGGAATTTGCCGAGGCCTATGCTGCCCGCGATTCCCTTCGCCTGACGGCGCTTCTGATCCCCATGGAAAAGCTGGATCGGGAGGCCTTTTGCCGGGAGCTGAGCCAGTGGCGCACGCTGCTCCACGAGGCCATCCGCGCCGGTGCCGGTCTTACCGCCTCCGATGCCGCCCGCGCCATTGCCCGCGGACGGTCAAAGCAGGAGCTGTTCTCCGCAATGCAGACGCTGCAAAAAGCCTGCGACTATGCACAGGGCAATGTGGGCGTTGCGCACCTTTGCGGCGCGCTGCGCACGATGCTATGAAATGAATTATTTTTCTCTTTGCTACAGCAAAAGACAGGAGTTATTATGGACGAACTTACAATCGAGCAAATCCCGCAGGAACAGCAGCCGGAACAGCAGCAGGAGCAGCCGCAGGAGCAGCCCCTGAATCCGAATGCGCCGGTATGCGTGGTGGGTATCCTCTTCCGCTCCGGCGGGAAGGTCTACTACTTTGACCCGGGTGAGCTGGATATCCCCGCGGGCACCCATGTGATCATTGATACCGCGCGCGGAATAGAATTCGGCACCTGCATCACCCCAAACCACACCGTCCGTGCGGCGGAGGTGGTTCTGCCGCTGCGCCCGGTGATCCGCATCGCCACGCCTGCCGATGAGCAGCTGGCCGAGGAATACCGCAAGAAGGAAAAATCCGCTTACGAGATCTGCAACCAGAAAATTGCCGAGCAGGGTCTGGAAATGCAGCTCGTGTCGGTGGAATATGCCTTTGACGGCAGCAAAATTCTCTTTTTCTTTACCGCTGACGGACGTGTAGACTTCCGCGAGCTGGTCAAGAGTCTGGCCTCCGTATTCCGCACCCGCATTGAGCTGCGGCAGATCGGCGTGCGCGACAAGGCCAAGATGGTCGGCGGACTCGGCATCTGCGGCAGACCCTTCTGCTGCAGCGAATTTCTGGATGATTTCCAGCCCGTCTCCATCAAAATGGCGAAGGTGCAGGACCTGAGCCTGAATCCTACCAAGATTTCCGGCACCTGCGGCAGACTGATGTGCTGCCTGAAATATGAGCAGGAGGCCTATGAGGATCTGCTTCGCCAGAGCCCGCGCAATGAATCCTTTGTCGATACCCCCGACGGGCGCGGCACCATCACCGAGGTCAACCTGCTTCGCCAGAGCGTCAGAGTGCGCATGGAGGATCACCCTGAGGAGATCAACACCTACCGCAATGATGAAATTGCCGTTCTGCGCAGCGGCAAGGGTCACAAAAACGATCCCCCCATCCCCAAGGAGATCGCGCCCATTTCCGGCGGCAAGGAGCAGCAGCCCCGCACCCGCCTGCGCACCTCCGCCCCCGCCGAGAAGGAGCCGACCGTTGCCGAGTTCCCGGAGCCTCGCAGACGCGAAGCCCCCGAGCACCGCAAGCGCAGGGAAGATGCCCCCGACACGCCCAAAGAGCAGCGCAGACCCCGGCCTCCCCGCCCTGAGGGCGAAAAGAGCGCCAAGCAGCCCCGTAATGAGGGAGAAAAGCCTGTAAAGCAGCCCCGCCGCGAGGGGGAAAAGAGTGCAAAGCAGCCCCGCCATGAGGGCGAAAAGCCTGTAAAGCAGCCCCGCCATGAGGGAGAAAAGCCAACAAAACAGCCCCGCCACGAGGGGGAAAAGCCTGTAAAGCAGCCCCGCCCCGAAGGGGAAAAGCAGCCCCATCCCGAGGGAAAGAAGCCGCACAAAAACAACCGCCGCTATTATCACCGCAAGCCCCGTTCCGGCGGTGAGAGCTGATACAGGAGACCGCTTCCATGGAACAACTGATGGTCATGGGATTCCCGAGTGACAGGATTTATCTGGTCGAGCAAACGAACAGCTATTACGCCTTCCTCTATATGGGCAACGAGACCATGGGGATGCGGGAAAAGCAGATCACGGATTATCCCGACACCCTCACCGATGCCTGCGCTTCCATGGCAGGGTCGAAGGATCTATGGATCGAGAAGCGTTCCGTGACCTCCTGCCTGCTTACCATGAAGCAGAACATCTCCACACCGATGCCCAACTGCGGCACCCTGAAAATGAAAACAGCCGATGGAAAAAAGCGGACATTCCTCATCCTCGATACCCATCCGGCGCAGGAGCTTCGCCGGTTCTTCCCCGCCACCGAGGAGGTAAAAATCTCCAAAAACTCCCAGCGCCAAGCCGCCCGGGAGGCTTACGGAAAAGAGCTTGCACGCAACCGAAAAGAAGAGGACATTAAAAAATATCGCATACTGTATTGGGCAGTGGTGGCGCTATCCGTGTTTGCTGGATTTGTCCTTCCATTTTTTGCTCTGCCTTTAGATATGATTCTAGCAATCAACCTGTTGGTTGCAGCTATCCCAATATTGCTGGTATTCCTAAAGCCGCAGTGGTTCTGCCTCAATGAAGATAAACGATATAATATGTACGGAGTCCCTATGCACTCTGTGCTGCCTCCCCTGGCTTTGTCGCTGTGTAGCCTGTGGATTTTTACAGTGGATGCGGTGGACTACATCTCTTGGGGGCGCTATTTCCTCATTAATGGCTTATTGTCCCTGGTTCTGGGCAGCGCACTGTGGTATTTTGCCCCGGAGAGGAAGGCCGATCCCATTGGCCTGCTTCCGGTCATCTTTCTTATCACCCTAATCGGCTGGGGCATCGGCGGCACGATCAATCTTCTGGACATCAATCAGGGCTATGATTGGTCAGAATTCTCCACCGTCACCGATCTGGAGGTCAACCACTCCAGCAAAGGGGGCACCAGCTACTGCGTCACCACCACCAGCGCAGACGGCGAACTATCTCACAAAGTCGGCAAGGAATATTTCAACACCCTGCAAGTTGGCGATACCGTCACCGTAGACCACTACGAGGGTACCCTCGGCATCCCCTTCTGCTGGATCGTGGAATATTACGACGAATAAAACCATCCCTCTGCCCGCATCTGCTGATGCAGGGCAGAGGGATTTTTCTTTTCAATCAGCCAAAGGCTCCCCTTATTTATAAGGCAATGTCATCAACTTAAGGTGATTCAATGGCGCCCAGCCCCCGTAGGGGCGAACTGTGTTCGCCCGCTATCCGATTCAACCGACATTTCATATAGCTGCAAGCCGGAGCGGGCGAACGCAGTTCGCCCCTACGAAAGCATTTGAAGTCTATTCAATAACAGGGCAGCCTTTAAGTTGATGACATTGCCCATGGGGGAGGAGCAAGCCCCTCCCCTACGGCGATGCATTCCATATATACCTCTGTTAAGCTGATGACATTGATTTATAAGGGGAGCTGTCGCCGCAGGCGACTGAGGGGATCATCCTGCCGAAAGTCCGCTGAAACCGCATGATTTTGCTTTGCGGCAGTTGTCCGTCAACCCCCGTAGGGGCGAACTGTGTTCGCCCGCTCCGGCTTGCGTCTTAATGAAATGTCAGTTGAATCGGCAGGAGGGCGAACGCAGTTCGCCCCTACGGCGGGTCATGTAACATATGCCGCGAAGGGGAAGCCGTTAGCTTTCGGCTTCCCCTTCGGTGGATTCTTCGCTATTTTCGTTGTCCTCTTCGCTCTCAGCGGCAGCCTCCTTGGCTGCCGTTGGCTTCTTTTCGTTGATCGGGTCGATCACGGCGGGAAGCTGCTCCATATCCTTCTCCATCTGGGCATAGGTTTCATCGGGGACATGGTAAACATAATCCTGCTTATAGAGCTCCATCGCGGTTTCCACGCTCATGACCTGATAGCGGTTTTTGGTGCCGGAGCCGTAGTCGGCGCAGTAGATGGGGGTGTAGCCCCAGTCGGTGAGGGTGAGCTTGCCCCACTTGTCCTTGGTGAAGGTCAGCTTCAGGATAATGGAGGTCTGGGTGTCCGCCTTGGTGGAATCGGTGTAGAAGTTGCCGAGGTCATAGGCGGTCAGCACATCGCGGGTCGAGCCGTCCTCCATGGTGATCGTCTGGGCTTCGACCTGACCGACCATGTGGGAATGGGTGCCCAGAATCACATCCGCGCCGTTTTCATACAGCAGCTGGGCGACCTTCTTCTGGGAGCTGCTGATTTCCCGGCTGTATTCGCTGCCCCAGTGCACCAGCGCGATCATCAGATCGGGCTTCTGCTTTTTGGCAGCGGTCATGGCCTTGACGATACCGTCGGTATCCAGATCGGAATAGTTGCTGTTATAGTCAGAATACAGGCAATTGACTGCAAATTCGCTGTTTTCCGGCAGGCTCATGTTGCCGAGTCCCTTGGTGAAGGCGATAAAGGCGATTCTTGTGCCGTTCACCTCGACCATGGTCACGCCGCCGCTCTCCTGACGCTCCTGCTTGCTTGCAAAGGTGCCGACCGGGAGCATACCGGCTGCCCTGACCGTATCAATGGTAGAGGCCAGACCGCTCATGCCGCCCATGATGGTGGCGGAATTGGCGGTTTGCAGCAGATCAAAGCCCAGACCCGCCAGCGTATCTGCCAGAATTTCCGGCGCGCTGCAAGTGGAGCCGCCATAGGGAGCGCCGGCAAACACGCACTCCAGATTGCCTACCGTCAGGTCGGCATCGTCCAGAAGGTCTGCCACGCCCAAAAAACAGGTCGAAAAATCATAGCCGCTTACCCCCATGGCATCAGCCAGCTGGGCATCGCTGATGGAAATATCGCCCACGGCGGCAATGGTGATGGTATCCTCATCGGTTGCCACCTTGATGCCCGGCTCCGCTTCAGCGGAGCGTTTGCCGCCGCTCAGAATCAATACGACCGCCGCGCAGAGCAGCACGATCGCGGCAATTGTAAACAGTGCAGAGCGCCGCTGCCGCCTTGTGCGCTCCTGCCGCTGCCGTAAAACCGCCTCCAGCCGATCCTCGGCGGGTGCGGGGGAAGGTTCGTTTCTCATATTCGCTCCTTATGAACACAATCAAATATTCTTATCCTATATTGTGACATGAAATCGCCAAAAAATCAATCCCTTTTCCTTGTAAAGCTTCTGTGAACGAAGAAAAGAATCCTTGTACTGAGTATTAGGATGTGTTATACTAAGCGTAATCGGCTGGCCGCATTGGCCGCTGAAGTAAACGGAGGTCAAATATGGCAGCACGAAAAAGAAGACGCAGAAGGAAGAAGCACCCGTTCCTGACCTTCCTGCTCCTGCTGATTTTGGCTATTGGCATCATCGGTACCCTGATGGGTACGAAATTCTATATGGCGCACACGGATGCGGATTTCCCCACCGCGCTGCGGCAGACCCTGCGTCTGGGCGGACAATATCTGTTCAATTCGGTCAGCCCTGCGGATCAATCCATTCCCACAAATCCCTATCATTCCGGTGACTACTACCGGCGGGGTGATTTTATCCAATGCTCGAAAAGTGAAGTCTCCCGGGTCGGCATTGACGTATCCTCCCACCAGAAGGAGATCGACTGGAACGCGGTCGCAGATGCCGGTGTGGACTTTGCCATGGTGCGTGTCGGCTACCGCGGCTACACCGAGGGCGATATTTTCCCGGACACCACGGCGATCGACAACATAGAGGGCGCACTGAATGCCGGGCTTGATGTGGGCGCCTACTTCTACTCTCAGGCCACCACCGAAGAAGAAGCTCTCGAGGAAGCCCAATTTGTGCTCAAAGCCGTGGAGGGCTATACATTAAAATACCCCATCGTATTTGACTGGGAGCGCGTACATACCGACTCCTCCCGCACCATCAACGTCACCGGCGACGAAATGACCGATTTCGCCCAAATCTTTTGCAGCGAGATCGAGAAGCTCGGCTACACCGCAGGCATTTACTTCAATCAATCCGATGGCTATAACTGCTTCTCCCTGCGCACCCTGCGCGACTATGATTTCTGGCTGGCTGAATATGCCGATACCCAGAGCTTTGCCTATGCGGTGCAGCTCTGGCAGTACGACAATGCAGCAAGCGTGCCCGGAATTGAGGGTCCTGTGGATGTAAACCTTTGCTACAAGGACTACGAAGGAGCATAATATGAGACGATTCTGCATCCTGCTCATTGCACTCACTGCGCTGGTGTGCCTGTTTTCTATTGGCGCACAGGCCGCCGAGCAGCCGGATTATACGAAGGCCGATCAGATTTTTGACGGCCTCTATTCCCGGCTGACGAGCAAAAAAACATCTGCCAACAGCATCAGCACGGATGAAGCGGAACGATTTGTGCAAAATTCGCCGAATATCGCCCCCGGCACACTCCGCCGCCATGGGGACGAGCTGACCTGGGAGACGGTGGACGGCATTGCCTGCCGCTTCTCTCCGGAAATCTATCGGCACATCACCAAAGCGCGGACAAGCAAACAGGTCACGCCGCCCCCCGCCAAGCTTCCTGCCAAAAAATCGGGCGGCAAAGCCCGGGATATCTGCCTGATCGCCCCCTACTACGGTCTGGATGAGGACTTTGAAGGCATCGACGGCACCTACGATCAATGGTCGCAGATTCT
Source organism: Faecousia sp. (assembly GCA_045628065.1). Lineage (GTDB taxonomy): Bacteria > Bacillota > Clostridia > Oscillospirales > Oscillospiraceae > SVMC01. Next base: position 13,428 of record JAZQOW010000080.1, on the reverse strand, counting down.
GGCTGCCTTTACCGGCGGCAGCTATACCCTGCTGACGCAGACCGGCGCCACCATAGATGCGCTGGCCGATGCACTGGAATCCTGCGCCGTGGTGCTCATCGACAGCCACGGGCAGATCAACGGTGAGGAAACCACCTCCTACATCTGCCTTGACACCACCGAGGGGCTGACCCTTCGGGATTACCAAAGGGACCCCCGTACCGGCATCTATCATGCCGAATACAGCGGCACCGGCGCCAACGGGATGGTCTTCTGCCATGTGGACGGCACCGCGATCGCCAACCATATGGATCGCGCCGCACCGGATAATCTCCTGTGGAACGGCACCTGCTACGGCATGACGACGCAGGGCATCAGCGCCCCGCTTCTGAAAAAGGGCGTTGCCGCCGTCTACGGCTACTCCCGGGATGTCACCTTCGATGCGGACAAATATTGGATGAGCACGGTCATGGATCAGCTGACCGACGGCAAGACCCTTGCCCGCGCCGTGGCTGCCATGAAGGATACCTGGGGCAGCTGGGATTTCAGCCTCCAGCTCAGCCGCGTCTGCGACTGGGATGCTTTCTGGATTTGCCGTGATATTCAAAGAGCCAAAGCGCTGAACGTCGCTTTCCCGGTGGTAGCCTCGGCAGAGGACCCCTACCCCAGTCAGCCCGACGGCCTGCAAACCGTTCGCTCCGGCTGGCAACTGCCCAGACTGGATCTTTGGCTGCGTCTGGTTCTGCCGGACGGCGTGAAATCGCCGGATATTCTGTGCTATATGTTCTATCATGGCCGCCTTCCGACTCCGGCAGGCAGACCCAGAGACGAGAGCCGGAGCTACCGCTTCGCAGGCTGGTGCAGGCATGAGGTCAGTGATACCGCCGCCGCGCCGAACGAGCTGTTCCCTGCGGGCAGCGAATTCAGCTTCGGCTACAGCGAGCCGGATAACCCTCTGGCCTTCGGGGATACCGGCGTGACGCTCTACGCCGTCTATTCCTATGCCGAGGACGGCAAAACCATGTACACCAGCCAGATTCCCGATGGCGTCTATGACCCCTATGACCCCTCCGGACTTTTTTCCGATATGCCTTACGGCACCTGGTATTATGCCAATGTCCGCTATGCCCTGTCCATCGGTCTTGTCAACGGCTATACCGACGGCACCTTCCGCCCCACGGCAGCCATCCGCCGCAGTGAGGTGGTCACGATCCTCTACCGCATGAGCGGCTCCCCGGCGCCGGAGGGCACTGCCGTCTTCACGGATGTGCCGGAGAACACCTGGTATAGCGATGCGGTCAGCTGGGCCGCGGAAAACGGCATCGTGACCGGCTATACCGACGGCACCTTCCGCCCCAATCAGGCGCTCACCCGTGCACAGTTTGCCGTATTCCTCTGGCGCTATGCCGGCTGCCCGGCAGAAGACCGGAGCGCCGACCACTTCCCGGATTGGGACAGCGTACCCAACTTTGCCAGAGAAGCGATGAGCTGGGCGGTCAGTAATCAGTATATCAACGGCAACCTGATAGATGGTCAGACCTATCTCCAGCCGTCGAACCCCACCACCCGCGCACAATTTGTCACTGTTATGCAGCGATACCTGAACTCAGAAAAATAAACAGGAGGAAACACCATGCTCTCAGCTAATCTTTCGATCAACAACCGAGGCCACCTTTGCTTTGCGGGACAGGATGTATGCGATCTTGCCGCCCGCTACGGAACTCCGCTGTATCTGATGGATGAGAACCGCATCCGCGAGAACTGCCGGGTCTATCTGGAGGCCTTTGCCAAAAACTTCGGCACCCAGGCTGCCGCAGCCTATGCCAGCAAGGCTGCCAGCTTCTCCCGCATCTACCGGATCATGGCTGAGGAAGGCATGTATATTGATGTAGTATCCTCCGGCGAAATCTATACCGCAAAGAAAGCAGATTTTGACCTGAGCCACGCATTTTTTCACAGCAACAATAAGACCGATGAGGATATCCGCTTTGCCATGGAGTGCAGCATCGGCTGGTTTGTTGTCGATGGCAAGGACGAGCTTCTGCGCATCAACGAAATTGCGGCAGAGCGCGGCACGGTGCAGCCCATTCTCCTGCGCCTGACCCCCGGCATCGACCCCCACACCTATGCCGCCATCAGCACCGGCAAGGTAGACTCCAAGTTCGGCTCTGCGATTGAAACCGGGCAGGCTGACGAGATCGTAGCGCTGACCCTCAAGCAGGCAAATATCCGCCTTGACGGCTTCCATTGCCATGTCGGCTCTCAGGTTTTCGGCGAGGATGTCTACCAGCGCACCTGCGATATTATGGTGGGCTTTATGGCTGAAATGCGCGAGAAGTACGGCTATACCGCAAAGATTTTCGACATCGGCGGCGGCTACGGCGTGCCGTATCTGGAATCGCAGGGCAAGGTCGATATTGCCGCACGCATCGGCGAGGTCGCCGATCACCTGAAGGCGCTCTGCGAAAAACTCTCCTTCCCGCTGCCCTTCATGGTCATGGAACCGGGACGCAGCATCGTGGCCGATGCCGGCCTGACGGTGTACACCGCAGGCTCTGTGAAGCAGATTCCCGGCTATAAGAATTATGTCAGCATTGACGGCGGCATGGGTGATAACCCCCGCTATGCCCTGTATGAATCGAGCTATACCGTCCTGCACGGCAGCCGCGCCGCAGAGGAAGCCACCTTCGCGTGCGACCTGGTCGGCCGCTGCTGCGAGAGCGGCGACATCATCCAGCCCAACATCCTCCTCCCGGAGACCACCTCCCGCGGCGACATCATCTGCGTCTGCACCACCGGCGCCTACAACTACTCCATGGCCTCCAACTACAACCGCCTCCCCCGCCCGCCCATCGTCATGCTCAAGGATGGGGAAACTTATGTCGCAGTGAAGAGGGAAACCTTTGAAAACCTAACAGAACTTGACATCTAGAATGTCATCTAGATATTAATGTTCTGTTATAGAATAATATTTTTGTTTTATGTTTTTGTACAATCCCTTGCAATATCCTTTTGCTAATTAAATTAGAAGAGCTATAATTCTTTTGGTTAATTAAAGCACTATTGATCATGGAGTAGATATAGAATGAGCAATTTTTCAATAGATCAAGGCACCATCATTTATGGAATTCAATCTTCCAAATATCCAACCATACCTTGTTATGGAGTTATTATTACTGCAAGATGTGATATCGCGCAAAAGAAAGTGCCCAAGTACTATTTTTTGATCGCAATAGATGCTTCAGATTGGCTTCGCACAAAACATGGGTATGAACTCGTATACAGAGATAAAATAAAAGGTCTGGAAAGTGACATTATTTGCAAGGCAGATGAACTGGATTTAAATGGAAAAATCTTGCTTTCATTAGATGAGACAAATTTGGAAAAGGTACTAGCATCCAAACGGGAGGAGTACAATCGAAATAAATCACAATTGAATAGAGTTGAAAAATTGTCAGAAAAAATTGCAGAGTTTTTTATTTTTTCTTGTAATACGATGGACGATTCCAAGAGAGGAGAAGCTATCAAGGAATGCCCTAAAATTGCGGAAAAAGAACTTGCGCGAATATATAAAGGCGAGCAGAGTCACTACTATTTTTTGCCCCAACACGCTTATCTTGGTAATAAAGTGTTCAATAAGGGATTAATTGTTGATCTACTTGAAATTAGAGAACTCCCCATAGATGACGCTAGCAGAATAGAATCTCCCGGCATTGATTTTCAGATTCTCCCAAAGCTTCCAACATTAAAAGAGTTGATTGACGTAATTGAGGTTGAAAACCACCAGGAACAAGATCGGATAATTCAGGCGTATGTTGAACACGAGCGGCTATTATCAATGTATTGGCTTAAGGGTAATTCGGACTTTGTCTGTATTGATGGTACAATTAACTCACCATGGTGTGAACATTTGATGCAGCGATATTCGAATGCATTTATTCGTATTGGAATTGAAGACCCAAAGGATAAAGATTTTAAGGACATTGTCAAGAAATGTTATCAGAGGTGATATAGTAATGAAGTATTTACTTTTTGATCAAAGTGCAATTTCAACATTAATTGCAGATACCCAATTGCAAAGTGTGGAGTATAGTGACGGAAAAAAACTTGTCCAACATATTTGCGGAGAACTTCAAAGCGAATACTTCCATAATACTGCAATTGAGTATTTTTCTAACGGTATTCAATTTATTGGTTTAAAACAAACGCAGGATAGTGATACTTCAGATAAAGATCGTATTTTTTGTATTGATCTCGAGCAGTGCAAAATAATGACCGAAAAAGAGAATCCTGCAAGGTTATTGACCTTGATTCAAAAAACGCTTCGTTTGGTTTTGAAAATATGGGATCGACGCCCATTTTCTGCATCAGAAAGATATTTTGGTTCAAAGTCAATTTTATTTCCTTTCCCTCAACCCGATCACTCACGGATTGTGATAGAACGGTCAAGCACAATACTTAGGTTAATTAATAGAGGTATAGAATATCCCTTATTAGCATATAAGTATAATGCAGAAGATCCGTCTCAAACGGAAGACGTTGTTAATACTTCCGTCTTGCGCGAAGCTGGTGAAGAATATGCAGCAAAGCACCATCTGGTAATCAGTAAATATGCAATTTCTTTGCAACAGGAAAATTTAACTAACACACGCCCTCTTGAAACAGTCGAATCATCTAATCTAGCGGAAAGAAGTGATTTTATCTATTGGGGATTTGATAGACAGTACCAAATGCTAACAGACTCACAACGCGCTATTGTTGATTATGATGTTTTGGATTCTCCACTTCGCATTGAAGGGGCTGCAGGTACAGGAAAAACTGTATCAATGATAATGCGGGCATATAAATTGTTAAAACAAAAACAGAATGAAGGGAAGCAATTCAAAATAGCGTTTTTTGCACACAGCGAATCTACATCCATTCGAAATAAAGAATTGTTCTCTTATTATGACGATAGCGCTCGCTTTTTAGATACCAATTCCCCGCAATCCATTCGTTTTGAGACGCTTTTATCATTTTGCTGTCATTTCGCTAAAATAGCAGATAGTGTACTTCTTGATGTAGATGCACTTGAGTCCAAAAATTATCAGTTATTGTTAATTGACGAAGCAGTACAAAATGCCATTTCTAGCAAAACGTTGAAAACATATTCTCCTCTGATAAGCAAAGAAGTAAAAGACTTGTTTTCTGAAGCTAAGACACCTAGACAAGTCTTATGCAATATGCTCCAACATGAGTTTAGCGTTCAAATTAAGGGACGTACCGACTGCTCAATAGATAAATATTATGACATTAAATCCATTAAGAATAGTATCCCATGTCAATCAAAATCTGACAAGGAACTTATTTTTTCAATATTTACTAACTATCAGAAGAGTCTACAAGACGTTGGCACATATGATGTAGATGATGTCACTATGGAAACACTTTCGCGATTGGATGCTCCAATTTGGCGAAGAGAACGAATTAATGACGGATTCGATTATATTTTTGCAGATGAGATGCATTTATTTAATATTAATGAACAAAGTGTATTTCATTTCCTTACAAATCAACCTACTGTTAAAGAAATACCAATATGTTTCGCTTTGGATTATGCTCAAGCTATTGGAGATCAGGGTGACATAAGCACAAATTATATTTCAGGAGAGGCATTTGGAAAAACAGAATCAAAAAATCTTCAGACTGTATTCAGAAGTAGTCCTCAAATTGCTGAATTATGTGCTTCGATAGCAGCTTCAGGGACGTTAATGTTTGGTCAGAATTTCTCAAACCCATATAATAATCCACAGTTTTGTTTTACAAGCCAAGAGGAGGAAAAAACGCCTCGCCCAGAGTTGCATATGTATGACAGTGATACTCAGCTAATTGAAAACCTAGGCCAAGAAATAGATAAATTTATCAAAACATTGCAGTGCAAACTTTGTGATATTGCTGTGATTTCTTTTGATGAAAAATGGCTTTCTGAAGAAAATGTAAAGATATTAGAAAGCAAGATCGGAAAGCAATTTAATGTATTAGATAGAAATGCCGGTCATGATATTGATAAATTAACACTCTCGTCACCATATTCGATCAATGGTCTTGAATTCCAAGGAGTAATACTAATCGGAGTCGATGAAGGGCGCGTACCGAACACCTTTGGCACTAGTGATATTTCTAGACATTTTATCATGTATTCTGCGTATAACATGCTTTATTTAGCAATATCAAGGGCAAGGTATATGGTAACAATAATGGGATCAAAATTGAATGGTATTTCATCTTGCTTAAGGCATTCTATAGAGGCAGAATATTTGAAACAGATTAATTCCTAATATCATACGGAGATAGCGCTAACAATTTTGTAATATCGTTATCCCACTGGAGGCGGGTTATGTTAACCGTTCAGATTTCCGCGTCCCGGCCTTATGAAGTGCATATTGACTCTGCCGGGTATGCGGGGCTGCTGGGGCGGTGTTTTGCTCCGGGCGGGGATGCCGGGTGGCGGAGGTAAGTAACAGAGGCTGGTTTTCGGTTGATACAAATGAAAAACCTTATGCATAATCCCCTCAGTCGCCTTACGGCGACAGCTCCCCTTATTTATAAGGGGAGCCTTCAATTGACCTGTCCGTCCCGGGCAGACATGACCCCTGCTTCGTTGTAAGGCTGTCCCCTGTGTGGCGGCAGCGGCAATTTTCGACGCAATATTGGAGGATCACCAATGGAACTTGAGGTTCTAAGAGCAAGAATGGACGCTGTGGATTGGGAGCTTTGCGAGCTGCTCACCCGGCGTATGGATATCGCAAAAGAAATCGGCCTTTGGAAGCGGGAGCATGGCTACCCGGTCGGGGACGCTGCGCGCGAGGGCGAAAAGCTGGAAGCCATCACCCGCGAGGCAAGAGCCGACATGGAGCCACTGCTGGAGGATGTGTATCTGCGCCTCTTTGCGCGCAGCCGCGCCTTGCAGCAGGAGATTCTTGCCGATGCCGAGTTTGGTTTGCTTGGCGACAAGCTCTGCCACAGCTGGTCTCCCCGGCTTCATAAGCTGCTGGGCGGCTATGACTACAGCCTGTTCGCCGTGCCGGAAAATGAGCTTGCGGAATTTCTGTCTACCACCAAATGCCGCGGCCTGAATGTGACCACGCCCTATAAGAAGGCCGTGCTGCCCTACTGCCATTCCCTGTCCCCTGCGGCAAAGACCATCGGCAGCGTGAATACCATGCTGCGCACCGCCGACGGCTGGTTTGGCGACAACACCGACTATGGCGGCTTCTTCGCGCTGGTGCTGGCGCTGGGCGTGCGCCCTGCGGGGCTTCATGCCCTGGTGCTCGGCAGCGGCGGCGCGGGCGTGATGGCGGCGCAGGTGCTGCGCGATATGGGCGCGGCGCAGGTGGATATCGTCTCGCGCAAAGGCCCCGTCAATTATGAAAATCTTGACCACTGGGCGGACCTGATCGTCAATGCAACCCCGGTGGGCATGTACCCCCATAACGATGCCGCCCCCATCGATCTCAGCGAATTCCCGAAATGCCGGGGCGTGATCGACCTGATCTATAATCCCATGCACACCCGCCTGATGCTTGATGCCGAGCGTCTGGGGATTCCCCATGTATCCGGCCTCAAGATGCTGGTCGCGCAGGCGGCGCAGGCAGCCGAGCTGTTTTTGGGCAAAAAGCTGCCGCCGTACGATGATGTGGAGAATACCATACGGCGGGAGATGGAAAATATCGTCCTCATCGGTATGCCCGGCAGCGGCAAAAGCTCGATCGGGCACCTGCTCAGCGAAGCGCTGGGCAGACCCTTCTATGACACCGATGACTATATCACCCGGCACCACGGCAATATTCCCAACATCATCAAAAATGAGGGGGAGGCCGCCTTCCGTGTGCTGGAGTCCGATGCCGTGCAGGAGCTGGGAAGCCGCTGGAGCTGCGTGCTTGCCACCGGCGGCGGCGTTGTGATGCGCGATGAAAACTACGCCCGCCTCAAGCAGAACGGCCGCATCATCTGGCTCAAGCGCCCGCTCGACGACCTTCCCACCGACGGCCGCCCGCTTTCGACCAACCTTCAGGCACTCGCCGCCCTTCGTGAACCGAAATACACCGCATGGGCAGACGTGATCATCGAAAACACCGGCACACCGCAGGAAACCGTGGAAAAAATTCTGGAGGCGCTCGGTTAATAGCGTTCAGCCCCCGTAGGGGCGAACTGCCACCTAAGGGCAAAGCCTTGCCTTAAGTTAATGACATTGAGAATCGTCCCCTTATTACCGAAAATGCCCCGGCATCTTTTGATGCCGGGGCTGCTGTTTATTCGGGTGCGGTTTAGTCCTTCTGTGCGTAGAACAGGGAGGCCAGCGGGGAATCCTTGTCCAGGATCAGGGTCTTGCTGCCGCCGGAGAGGCTCTTTTTGGCGGCGTCAAGGGAGATCATGAAGGTGTAGAAGTCGGCCTTGTCCTCGGTGTCGTAGGCCTTTGCCAGAATGTTCATATACTGGGCATCGCCCTCGGCGCGGATGACGGTGGCCTGCGCTTCGGATTCGGACAGGAGGATATCGACCTCCTTATCGGCGTTGTTGCGGGTCTTCTGCGCTTCATAGGCGCCGTTGGCGGTGTATTCGGCGGCGATTTTTTCGCGCTCGGAGATCATGCGCTCGTAGACGGCCTCCTTGTTTTCGGTAGGCATATCGAGCGTCTTGGTTTCCACGGCGGTGATGTCAATGCCGTACTGGCTGAAGGTACCGTCGCAGTTGGCCAGAATTGCCTCGGCCAGCCGTCCGTCACGGCCGGAGATGACCTCCTCCTGACGCATGCTGGAGATGGTGGTTTTCAGGGAGTTGTAAACCACCGCGTCAATGCGGTATTCCGCGTTGGTCACGCTGGCAGACAGGGTCTCGATAAACCGGTAGGGGTCGGTGACGCGCCAGGTAACAAAGCAGTCGGCGATCATGGATTTCTTATCGGACGTGATAACATCGGATACGGCAAGGTCATAGAGCATCAGGGTGTTGGGAATGACCTGCGTGGTCTGGATGAAGGGCACCTTCAGGGAGGGGCCCGGCTGGCTGACCACATTCACCACGGCGCCAAACTGCTTGATGACCGTAAATTCATTCTGATGGGTGACCACCAGAGAATTGGCGATCACGATAATGACAAGCAGCACAGCGGCAAGCGCAATGATCCATCGGCGCAGCGACTTGCGGTTGGGCTTGGGCGTATAGACATTCGCTTCATTGGGGTTCATCATTCTGCCTCCTCTTCGAGTGCCGGTGTGGGCGTGAGCACATCCACGGGCATATAGGTATTGATGTTGTCATTTTCGGACTTGATGATGAGCTTCACATCGGGCAGGATATCGCCCATGGTTTCATAGAACAGGCGCTGGCGGGTGATTTCGGGGTATTTGCTATACTCGGCGTAAAGCTCGGTAAAGCGCTCGGCCTGTGCATTGGCTTCGTTGATCTTCGCCTGACGGTAGGCCTCTGCCTGACGGATGTCCTCATCGGCCTGCGCCTTGGCGCCGGGGATGACCTGATTGTAGTACTTGTCCGCGTTATTGGTGGCGGTTTCTGCGCCCTGCTTGGCGGTTTCCACGGCCTTGAAGGCGTTCTGCACTTCGGCGGTGGGCGGCTCGGCATCCTGCATGGTGATGTTCACCAGCGCAATGCCCAGATCCTCCTTGGCGATGCGCTCGGAGATTTTGCTCTTGATGGCGGCCTGAATTTCGCTCTTGCCGGTGGTGATGACGCTGTCCACACCGTACAGGCCGATGGTATCACGAATGTAGCTCTGGGAGAGCATCTTGAGGATTTCCTCGGGCTGCTCAGAAGCGTAGAGGTACTTGACCGGGTCGGTGACCTTCCATTCCACATAGAAGTCCACATTGACAAAATTGTAATCCACGGTGATCATCACCGATTCGGATTCAATGGATTCGCCGGTGGAGCTGTCATAGCCGATCTGAATGCCCCGGATGTTTTTGGAAATGATGCTGCGCCGCTGCACCAGCGGGAACATGAAATGCAGACCGGAGTTTTCCACGAGCTGCGGCTCGCCGAAGGTGGTGACCACGGCGTATTGATCCTCCGTGGTGTAGTAGAAAGCGGACGATACCATGATTCCAAGTACCACCACGACAATTACCACAGCAACGATGCGCCAGATGGCTTTTGTTTTGCTTACATTTTTCATTGTCTCATTCCTTTCTTGAGGTTTGTTTATTTGACGTTATGAAACGAAAAAAGTTCCCGGATAAATCAGATTTTTTTCGCATGCTACCGACCCATGCTTTCATTCAGGGAGCAGGGCGCGGAGCCTTTGGAAGTATTCCTCGCGCACATGGGGCGGGGAGAGCAGCTCGGCCTCGGTGCCGAATTCGAACAGCCATGCAAAAAACAGAGGGCTGATGACGGCCTGCGCCTGAAAGATAAAATGCTCCTCGCCATCGGGTACCAGAAGGATATCGCGCCCGAACTGATCGAGCACGGCAGAGGCCAGATGGTTGCAAAAACGCAGGCGCACGGTTTCCTCCTTGCCCATGAACATGCCGAACACGCGCTGGGAATAGCCGGACATATTCACGCCGGCAAAGGCCTCCTTGCCCTGCCGGGGTGCCGCCGTGGCTTCGATATCCGCCATGCGGTCTACCCGGTAATGCCGGAGCATGGCGGCTGCGTGATCCCATGCCAGAAGATAGTAGTTTTCATCGTCCCAGATGAGCGCATAGGGGCTGACCTCATAGTAAGCGCCGCCCTTGCGGAGCCTGCGCTCCTTCTGCACGGTGTATTCAAAATAGTGGAAGCGTATCGCGCTGTCACGGTTGATGGCAGCGGAGATTTCGTCCACATGATAATAGACGCTCTCGTTCATGCTCTTGACCCGGTTCCGGACATACACCTGCCGCCGGAGAAGCTGGGCATCATAGGTGCTGCCAAGGCTTTCGATCTTGCGGATCAGAGCAAGGGTCTTGCGCTGGGTGATAAATTTGGAGGACTGCACACTGTCCACCAGCAGCTTTAATTCCGGCAGCTCAAACTGCCGGCTGCCGATAAAATATCCCTGCCTGCTTTTCACAATGTCCATACCGAAATCCTGCAAAACCTGAATATCGTCATACACGCTCTTGCGCTCCGCCGCAATCCCCTGCGCCTCCAAGGCGGACAGAAGCTGATTCATGCTGACAGGATGCGCTTCATCCGAGTTTTCCAGCAGATATTTCATGACCAGAAGCAGCTTCATCTTCTGATTCGATGACTTCGCCATAGCTTCGCCTCCTTTGTATCAGTATATCATATTTTTAGCGGTACTCAAATAAAAAAGCAGCGTGTGAAATAGATTTTTCAACACGCTGCCTTTTTTCGATTCAGAAAGCGATTTGCACATCAAAAGCTCCACCGGAAAGCACTATCATCAACTTAACAGCGGCATATACGGAATAAATCGCCGTAGGGGAGGGGCTTGCTCCTCCCCGATGGTGGGATCAGCACCTTTTGGAAACATACGGAAAACCAAGGTCGGATTCGGGAGGGGCAAGCCCCTCCCCTACGGCATCGCATAACACAGACATTGGCTTTCTTTTGAAATGACAGCCTTAAGTTTTCTCGGTTTAGTTGATTTTCAGCTCCTCCCAGAGATCGTTGACGTAGCTCAGCAGATCGGCATCAAGATTCTGGTAGGCGTAGGCGTTATACTTCTCGGCGAAATTGCCCTGATCGGGATAGAGGATTTCCATAGCCTCCTCGCCCATTTCGTCGATATAGTCCTCGCTCTCGTAGACCACGCTGTTGGGGCTGGCGTAGTAAATATACTCGGCGTTGGCGATGGCGGGCTCCTCGGAGAGCATATAGTTGATGAAAATCTCGGCAAGCTCCTGATTCTGGCAGCAGGAGGGGATGCACATGGCGTCAACAAAGTAGTTGGTGCGCTCGGGATAGTAGAAGCGGAGGTCTACATCCTCGGCCTCGGCATCGAGCATGGTGAAGTAGTCACCGGCATAGTAGGCGGCAATGGCGGCTTCGCCGGGTTCCATCATATTGAAGATTTCGTCCATGACATAGCTCTTGACCAGAGGATTCTGCTTCTTCAGCTCCTCCAGCGCCTGCTGCCACTGGGCGCGGTCGGTGGTGTTCACGTCAATGCCCAGACGATACTGGGCGGTGCCGAAGGCATCGCGGGAGTTATTGAACTGGAGGATCTGCCCGGCGTACCTGTCATTCCACATCAGATACCAGTCCTGCGCATCGGCTTCATCGACCACATTGGCATTATAGAGAATGCCGACAACGCCATAGGTATAGGGGATGGAATAGAGATTATCCGGGTCATAGTAGAGGCCGCGGAAGGAGTCGGCGATGTTCTCATAGTTGGGAATATTGTCAAAATTCAGGGGCAGGAGCATATTTTCATCCCGCATTTTGGCGATCATATAGTCGGAGGGGATGACCACATCATAGCTCACGGCGCCGCTCTTCAGCTTGGCGTACATATCCTCGTTGCTGGCGAAGGTGGAGTAGTTGACCTCGATCTTCTTGCCGTAGGTGTCCTCGTACCATTCCTGAAAAGCGGCGATGGTATCAAGGCTGTCCTCGGAGCCATCGGAGATATATTCGCCCCAGTTGTAGACATTGAGCACCTGCGGGCGGGAGGGGGCAAGGGCGAAAATCAGGGCGGCGCAGGCGGCAACCGCCAGAACAGCGTAGGCAATGCGGCGCTTGGTCTTGGAGGACAGCTCCTTTTTGGCGCGGCGATTCCTGCGGGCCTCGCGCAGGCGGCGGGTATCCTCGTCACCGATGATGTTGGAAAGCAGCAGAAGGGTCAGGATGGCGAAGAAGATGAGGGTCGCCAGCGCGTACATTTTCGGTGTGACCGTTTTCTTGGTCATGGAGTAAATGCGGATGGGCAGGGTCTGGAAGTCGTTGCCCTGCGTGAAATAGCTGATCACGAAGTCATCCAGCGACAGGGTGAAGGCCATGATCAGGCCGGTGATGATGCCGGGCATGATCTCGGGCAGCTCGACACGGAAGAAGGCACGCAGGGGGGTGCAGCCCAGATCCATGGCGGCCTCGGGCAGGGACTTGTCCATCTGCTGGAGCTTGGGCATGACCTGCAAAATCACATAGGGAAGGCAGAAGGTGATATGCGCGATGAGCATCGTGCCGAAGCTCAGGCTGGTGGCGCGGCCGAGTCGGGAGCCGACAAACACGAACATGAGCATCATGGAGATGCCGGTGATGATATCGGGGTTTATCATGGGGATGTTTGTCACGGTGTCCAGAGCCGAGCGGAGCCAGCGGGTGCGCAGCTTGTGGATGCCGACGGCGGCAGCCGTACCCATGACCGTGGCGATGGCCGACGCGCTCACGGCGACGATGACGGTGTTTTTGACGGCGTTCAGGGTGTCGCCGTCGCGGAAAAGCTCGCCGTACCACTTGAGGGAAAAGCCCGAAAACACGGATAGACTGCGCGCT
>JAZQOW010000079.1:0-3088 GCA_045628065.1 Faecousia sp. | reverse complement strand
ACAAAGTCTTCTCTCATTTGTGCAACCTTTTTCTCTTTCCAAGGCATTCGCGGTTCCTCCCGTTTTTGCCTTTATTTTACACCCAATGTGTAAACTATGTGGTTGCACAATCTGTAAACTATGTTACTACTCTAAACACTGTGTTCGCCCGCCCCGGCTTGCAGCTTAATCAAATGTCGCTTGCATCGGCAGGCGGGCAAACACAGTTCGCCCCAACGGCGGGTCATGTAATCTATTATAAGATTAGGATGATCTTAAACCACTGTCTTAAGTTGATGACTTTGGGTCAGAGGGGAGGTGCAAAAGGGTGCAATTCTATCAAGCATTGCGTGGTTTTTCATATAGTGTCTATACGACCGCAAATGGCATATTGATCAGCATTTTCATGGAACGCGGGCGTTCCCGGCGGTATTTCCTCCGCTGTGAACGCCCGCTTTTTTCTTTTTTTGGATTATTCACGCAAAGGCTAACGCGGAAGGAATTGTGTATCGGTCTCGATTCTGAACAAAACGATCAGAATCAAAGACTAATTTTTTCTTGATATTTCCCCTGTATTTTGGTATAATGCACAAAAACTGTTTTTCAGCAATCCACTTTTGAAAGGACTCCGCATCATATTGAAAAAGAAAAAAATTCATGATCTTCTAATCATTCTGCTGATATACCTTCTGGCATTTCTTATAGCTTATCTGCCCTGCATATTTCTGACAAGCATCATGGCAAAGCTGTTCGTATTCGATTCTGTCGCAACGGTGGTCGTATTTCTTTTCTCCGTGCTTTTGCGCAACTCAAGCGTATATGATGCCTACTGGTCTTTGACACCGGGTGTCATGATCATCTGGCTGTTTGCCGCCGAAAAAGCGCTCAGCTCGATGCACCTGCTGTTTCTGGCCGTTTTCCTCCTCTGGTCGCTGCGCTTAACGCTGAACTGGGTCGCGGTGTTTACTGATTTTTCGTATGAGGATTGGCGATACAGAAAATACCGCGCCGAGACGCCGCGCCTGTTCTGGCCGCTTGTGAATTTTTTCGGAATTCACTACATGCCCACTCTGGTGGTGTTCGCCGGAATGCTCCCGCTGTTTTCGATCTCCGAGACGGCGATTGGCGTCATGGCGATTCCGGGTATGCTTGTCATGCTGTTCGGCATCGCGCTGGAATTCTATGCAGACAGGCAGATGCACAGATTCCTGGACAGCAAAAAAAGCGGAGAGGTTTGCACCGCCGGACTTTGGAAGTATTCGCGTCACCCCAATTATCTGGGAGAAATCGCCTTCTGGTGCGGTGTTTATCTCGCTATGCTGCCCTATGACATAAGCCATTGGCGCTATGGAATCGGATGCCTGAGTGTATGTGTGCTGTTTAATGTTGTGTCCATCCCCCTGATGGAAAAGCGGCAGCTTTCCCGACGTCCGGCGTACATGGAATACCGTCAAAGAACCTCCAGATTACTTTTGCGTCCACCACTGAAAAAAAACATAGAAAATATAGAACAGCTGCTCCAAGCATAATCAAATATCAAACTGAAAAAAGGTAGGTTTACAAAATATGCACAACAGAGAAAAACTCGGATCCCGCCTTGGGTTCATACTCCTTTCCGCAGGCTGTGCCATCGGCTGCGGAAATGTCTGGAAATTCCCCTGGATGGCCGGCCAGTTCGGCGGCGGCGGATTTGTCCTGATTTATATCTTATTTCTTCTTATTCTTGGTCTTCCCGTCATGGTCATGGAGTTTGCAATCGGCCGCCATGCGCAGGTAAGCCCTCTGTATATGTATCAGAAGCTTGAGAAACCGGGCGAAAAATGGCATATCCACGGCTGGGTCTCTTTTGCCGGAAACATCATGCTCATGAGCTTCTATACCGTTGTCACCGGATGGATCATCTATTATTTCGTCAGATTCATCACCGGCGGGAACCAAAATCTTGGCTTTGAAGCCATGATCACAACCCCCACTGTGAATGTGGCTTATCTTGCTGTCACGGTGGTTGTTGCTTTCGTCATTCTCTGCTTTAAGCTGCAGGGCGGTCTTGAGCGCATCACCAAGTATATGATGAGCATTTTGCTCGTTTTGCTTATTATTCTCGCCGTGCACAGCGCCTCTCTTCCCGGCGCCAAGGAGGGTCTCGCCTTCTACATGATCCCCGATTTCAGCAAGATCACCGGAAGCGTTATCGTTGGCGCAATGAATCAGGCATTCTTTACGCTCTCCGTCGGCATCGGCTCCATGGCGATTTTCGGCAGCTATATCGGCAAGGAGCGCTCCCTCATGGGTGAGTCCATAAACATCATTGTCCTCGACAGCTTTGTTGCTATTATCGCCGGTTTCATCATTTTCCCCGCCTGCTTCACCTACGGCGTTGAGGTCAATGCCGGCCCCAGCCTTCTGTTTGACACCATGGCAACCGTGTTCAACAATATGGAGGGCGGCCGCTGGTGGGGCACCCTGTTCTTTATGTTCATGGTTTTTGCCGCACTCTCGACCGTTTTGGCTGTATGCGAAAATATTCTCGCCATGGTCCGGGAGATGACCGGATGGAGCCGCCCCAAGGGCTGCATTGTCTGCGGCAGCGTCATTTTCTGTCTGGCTCTGACAACTGCACTCGGCTTCAGCGTTTTCCATTTCCATCCTTTCACCGCAGAAAGCTCCTGGCTCGATTTCTGGGACTTTATCGTTTCGAACAACCTTCTCCCTCTCGGTTCCCTGTGCATTGCACTGTTCTGCTGCAATAAATTTGGATGGGGCTGGGAGAATTTCCTGGCTGAAGCCAACTCCGGCACCGGTCTCAAGGTGAAGCGCTGGATGAAACCGCTTTTCCGCTTTATCGTGCCCGCAGCAATCATTTTCATCTGGATCTACGGCATCGTAACTTTCCAGTGGAAGTAAGTAAACAAAAGATTCCTGCCTTCAATTTCAAGCCGTCGATGGGAAACACCATCGGCGGCTTTTTTAGGCTCTATGTCAATAGTTGGGGTAGAGATAAAATGAAATAGAATCAGATCGTGTCGGAGTAAGTGCTCCGGCACGATTTTTATGTACCGCAGAAAAGGATTCTATTTCTGAAATTATTGAAGTTACGCATACCGAAGCA
>JAZQOW010000078.1:0-7225 GCA_045628065.1 Faecousia sp. | reverse complement strand
CATCCACGAGTGCTTCCGCATTGATACGGCGATTGCCGAAACTGCATTGCGCGAGAACGCCATCACAATTAAGGGTAAAGGCGGCAGAGTCCGCACCGTTCCCATCGAGGATGAGCGTATCCCGATGATGCTCCGAAAGCTGCTGGAGTGCACAGAGCGTGGGCACAAGCTGCTGGTGCCCGACGATCTGCCGACTGATCGCGCAATCAACCACTTGCAGCTTTTCATCCTCAAGCACCGCGAGGAAATTCAGACCGAGGACGCACGGCATCCCCTGACGTTCCACGGACTGCGGCATACCTATGCCGCGGAGAAATACAAAGAGCTGACAGACCGCGGTATGGGTGAGCTGGACGCGCATTTCGCGGTATCCCGGCTGCTTGGACACGAGCGCGCCGATGTGACGAACATCTACCTCGCGTCGGTGAAGAAGGAGGCGCACGATGGAGAATAACTATCGTTCCTTCGACGAACTGCCGCTGACGCTGCGCGTGGAGGATCTGATGCCAATTCTCGGCATTGGACGCAACACAGCGTATGAGCTGGTGCGCTCCGGACAGATCCGCAGTGTTAAAATCGGGCGTCAGCTTCGGATTCCAAAGCAGGCTCTGATCGACTATCTGACATCTTCTCACTCCTGACGACTGCATGAGCGGTTGAATCTTCCAGCCGCTCATGCTATACTTGCCGCATGAATGGGTACTCCACTTATGCAGCAGGAAGGAGGACGCCGGCCGCTTTTGGCCGTGATACTGCAAAGGAGTAACAATGAAACCACGTAAAAAAGGGCAGCAATATGAAATCTCATACCGCTGTCCCGGATACTCAAAACCGTTCTATGAACGCTTTTCCTCCTATGAGGAAGCGAAACTGCGCATCGCGCAAATCGAATACGAAAAATCTCTCGGCGTCTTTCAGCCGCCCAAGCCCGTTCCCGTTCGCTCCACTCGGCAAAAATATATTACCGTAGGCGAATTGATGGATGAGTATGTGCAGGTATATGGCTTGAATCACTGGGGGGATTCATTTCTGTCGTGCAGTAAGCACCGTATTGAGGACTATATCAAGCCGTACCTTGGAAATGTAGCCGTTAAAGATCTGACCACGCACGATCTGGATCTCTTCTATGACTCCCTACAGGACAAGCCAGCGGTTATTCTAAAAGGTCATAAGAAAACCAATGCTACCGTCACGCTTTCTGTAATCGAAAAGACACACGCACTGCTCAGAAGTGCCTTGAATCAGGCGGTCAAATGGGAATATATCTCCAATAATCCCGCAGAGCGGGTCACACTCCCCAAATACCGGTCTGCCGAGCGAGACGTATGGAGTGCCAGCGAAGCGCAATACGCCCTGACTTGCTGCACTGATCCGATTCTTCATACCGCAATGCTCCTTGCTTTGGGCTGTTCCATGCGAATCGGTGAAATTTTGGGGCTCACATGGGATTGTGTGGATTTTTCAGACGAGAGCATACGGGATGGTCTCGCCCATGTTTTTGTAAACAAAGAACTAAAGCGTTGCCAAAAGGATAGCCTCGAAGTCCTTGCCCTTCGTGGCCGCTCCCAAGTCATCTTTACCTTTCCTGAATGGAAGCAAACCGATTCTACCACTTCGCTGGTGCTGAAATCTCCAAAAACAGAAAGCAGCATCCGAAAGATCTTTTTGCCAAAAACCGTTGCGTTGGCTCTGCGTGAGGTAAAATCTTCGCAGGATGCGCTCAAATTGTTAATTGGTAACGAATACTCTGATTATGGGCTTGTCGTTGCACATGAAGACGGACGACCCTACGAGGAACGTCAGATTGCCGCTCTGCTGCGGAAGCTGATTGCAGATCATAATCTGCGACCGGTTGTATTTCACAGTCTCCGCCATTGCAGCGCTTCTTTGAAGCTGCAAATCGGCGGCGGCAATATCAAGGCTGTTCAGGGAGATACCGGTCATGCTCAAGCGCGAATGGTAACCGACCTTTACGCGCATACGCACAACGAAGACAGGCGCCGTCTTGCACAGAAGGTGGACGAAAATTTCTTTCAAAAACGGCAATCCGAAACAAACAAAGCAGCTGCTGACGAGGCAGATCTTGCCTATCAACTGCTGCAAAACAATCCCGATATCGCCAAACTCATCATTGCGACACTGCAAAAGAAAAGCTCTTAAAGTCCTTTGTTGGAAGATTTGTTGGAAACTGCAATTTTCCAACAAATCTTTCGAAAAAGAAAAAACCTCGAAACCATTGTGGTTTCAAGGTTTTTTTGGAGCTGCTGGGCAGATTCGAACTGCCGACCTCATCCTTACCAAGGATGCGCTCTACCTACTGAGCTACAGCAGCAAATGGCGACCAGGAAGGGGTTCGAACCCTCGACCTCCGGCGTGACAGGCCGGCGTTCTAACCAGCTGAACTACCTGGCCATATGTTTACTGATAACTACCGATAATGTATTATAACACTTACAACTCTCGTTGTAAAGTATTTTTAATGGCAGGGGCAGAAAGGCTCGAACTCTCGACACGCGGTTTTGGAGACCGCTGCTCTACCAACTGAGCTATACCCCTGTATGGTGGGCCTTCGGGGACTCGAACCCAGGACCGACCGGTTATGAGCCGGCTGCTCTAACCAACTGAGCTAAAGGCCCGAAGCGATGCTTTCAGCATGAGCTATTATACAGATAAAAGTGTCACTTGTCAACACACAGAATAAAAAAACTTAAATTCTTTATTGCGATTCCATGCATACAATAAAACAGCATATAATCAGCGCAGCCTGCTTCAGGGAGATCATATCAGGCCGCCGAACTTCGGTTTCAGTTTTTGAGCACACCGCTTACCTTCTATCACAGGCGATTTTTGCAGAAAAATCAAAAAAAGCTTGACATTCCCCCTTGTGGAAGGTTTATATTATAGACAATCCGTGGGAGAAAAGAGGCGATGGACGATGAAAATCAATGAGGCTGAGGCTCTGAGCGGTGTACCGAAAAAGAATATCCGATTCTATGAGGAGCAGGGGCTGCTGTGTCCCCGGCGGAATGCAGAGAACGGATACAGGGAATATGGCGAGGAAGAGGTACAGATTTTACTCCGCATTCGCCTGATGCGGAAGCTGGGCGTGCCCATTGAGGAAATCCGAAAAATGTTGGACGGTACCCACACGGTTGGCGACGGTATGCGGCGGCATCTGATTTCACTGGAGAGGGAAAAGCGGAATCTTGAGCAGTCCATGCGCCTGTGTGAAGAACTTCAAAATGTGGAGCAGCCCATTGGCGTCTTAGATGCGCAGGAAATGCTGGAGCAAATGGCGAAGCTGGAGCAGGGAGGCGTCCGCTTCCCGGAGCAGCAGGAGGTTCGAATCCGGTATACTGCGCCGGTCGTGATCGCTGTGGTCGTCTCTGCTGTTATGCTGGGGCTGTGCGCTCTGCTGATCTGGGCATTTTTTGCAGCACCCAAGGAGGCACCACCCGTGGGGATTCTGGCAATACTGCTGCTGGGCTTCTGCGCAATCATCTTCGGCGTGCTGCTGGCGATGCAGCAGCAGATTCGGGAAATAAAGAAAGGAGAGCTGAACGATGCAAAACGCTACTAAAAGATGGCCTGCAGTGGTCTGCGCTCTTGTGATCATCTGTCTGATTATCATGTGGATCGGCATTTTAGCGGCAGCCCTTCTGGGCGACCCGGTAGGTAATCTTTCTTTTGCGGTGATCATTGGCATTTATGCAACACTTGCCGCGGCAGTCGTTGTTGGGATTCTGATTGCCCTCTGGCAGCGGATGAAGGAGATTTCCGGCGGTGAGGAAGAAGAAGCAAAAAAATATTAAGATAAAAGGAGAAAAGATATGAAACTGTTTAACATTGATTACGTTCCCGGTTATGAAATTGAGGCGCTGGGTCTGGTTAAGGGCACGGTCGTGCAGTCCAAGAACTTTGGCAAGGATTTCATGGCAGGCATGAAGACGCTGGTCGGCGGCGAAATCAGGGGCTATACGGAGATGCTGGTCGAAGCACGCCAGATCGCCACCAAGCGTATGGTCGATGAGGCTGCTGCACTGGGCGCGGATGCCATCATCAACATCCGCTTTGGCTCTTCCGCTGTTATGCAGGGCGCGGCAGAGGTCATCGCCTACGGAACGGCAGTAAGACTGAAGGAGAAAAATTGATGGAAATGCAGGTTTCCGGCTGGAGCATCGGTGTTTTTGCGCTGAATATTCTTCTGGGCATCGGCATTCCGGTTGCCATGCTTCTGTGCTGCCGGAAAAGGCATCCGGCCCCCGTTTGGACATTTTTCCTTGGCTGCGGCGTATTCTTCGTATTTGCTCTGACTTTGGAGCAGATTGTACATGCTGTGGTATTATCTCAGCCGGTAGGGAAGACGATTCAGGGGAATATCTGGTACTATGCCATCTATGGCGGCGCGATGGCAGCTCTCTTTGAGGAGGGCGGACGCTACATTGCGATGCGGTACATCATGAAAAAAGAGCACGGAAATGATCATGCGGCTCTGATGTATGGGGCAGGCCATGGCGGCTTTGAGATGTTCAGCATTTTGTCTCTGGGTATGCTGAATAATATCATCTATGCTGTGATGCTGAATACAGGAACAGCGCAGCTGCTTCTTGCCCCGCTGGATGCGTCCATGCAGGAACAGATGAATGCCGTGTTTACGGCGCTTGCGACCAGCGCACCGGCTGTATTTCTGGCCTCTCCGCTGGAACGGCTGTTTGCGCTTCTGGCGCAGATCGGTATGTCTGTTTTTATCTGGCTCTCTGTGACCCGCTCAGGACGGCGCTATCTGTTCCCGGCGGCGCTGGCAGTGCATTTTCTGCTGGACTTTGTCGCAGCTGTGCTCAGCGGCCTCGGCACCCCCATCTTCATCACCGAAGCAGCCATCCTGGTGATGTCTTTAAGTATTTTCCTTTGTGCTTGCCGATTGCTGCGGGCAGAAAAGGAGAAGGCTGCAACGTAACATCAGAAAAAATATCCGGAATCGTATTAAGCAGCGGACAAGTCATTGTCCGCTGCCGTTTTTAGGCTTAACAGGAGCTTAAGCAGTAGAATAATTTACCAAAAAAGAACAAATTAAACTGAGGCAAGGATATCAGAACAACAAAGCAGGATTGTAAATAATGCACAGTTTGTGTTAGGGATATTCGTGCAGAATCATGGTTTTCTATTTACTATAGATTAATCATTGAAAATGGAAGTAATATGTTATATTATAATGTTTAAATAGGTGGAAGAGCGCGCATTGCATGCGTTCAATGGATTTATTTGGAAATCGTACCGTTTTCTGCAAAGAGCATTTTGTTTTTCAATGCGGAGAAAGACTGCACGGAGTCGTGCTTGCTTCAGCTTCACCGGGCGATAGAAAGCAGGACTAAAATGCATAGATTGTCAGATATAGCTAATGAACGCTTGCTGCGCCTTCTGCTTAATAATTTTTATGGAGGTAAACTATGCAAAAACTGAAAAGAATCCTTGCTTTGGTTCTTGTTGCATGCATGATCCTGGGTGTACTCCCGGCCATGAGCGCAGCGGCAGCGGATGAAGAATCCAACCCCCTGTTCATGGAAATCACCAGCGGCAATTACCTGAGCACTGTTGGTTCCAATGCCTTCAACGTATTTATGTATGATAATACGTTCTCCGGCACCTTTGGTGACCAGCACATGGGCGGCATTGAGCTGTCCCTGAACAACCTGCGTATCGCCACCAACGGCGATCTGCACATGCTGCCGACTCCCGAGCAGTGGGACGCAACTCCCGCTCCCTCCCGCGGCACCATCGTACGCGACAAGGAAACCCAGACCATCACCGTTCCCATGACCTTCACCGGCAGCCCTGACGGCACCCTGAAGTACAACCTGATTGCATATCCCACCGAGGATAGCATGGTTCTGCAGATGGTTCTTCAGAGCGATATGCCTGAGGATCTCAAGGGTAAGGCAAGATTCAACCTGGAATTCCTGCCCTCTGCTTAACAGAACAAGTCTTATCAGGCTGACCTGAACGGCGACGGCACCTACGATTCCTATGGCACCTTCCCCATGCACGCACAGGATGCCATGGTCGATACCGTCCGTCCCAACCTGCCCAGCCAGACCTGGTATGTCAAGGACTGGAATGAGCAGCGCGGCGACGCACAGCCTGTTCCCTTTGCAACTGCTCAGGGCTTCTCCTTCGCTCAGGAAGATAAGAGTGTTGCTATCACTGTCACTTCCCAGACCGACGCAGAGCTCGAGCTCCTTGATGGCCGCAACAGAGCCCAGAACGGCTGGTACGTTCTGTCCACTCTGATCACTGCTACCAAGGCCGGTGAAGTTGCTATCTCCTGGAACATTAAGCCCGAAGTTGAAGAAGGCTGGGTCAAGGCACCTCTGGTCACCTTCAGCCAGGTTGGCTATGCTCCCTCTCAGGAAGAGAAGTTCGCAGTTGTCGAACTCGACAAGTGGGACAACAATTATCCCGCTGACATCTCCCTGTGGCGTCTCAATGCTGACGGCAGCGAAGAAATGGTTTGCGAGAAGCAGCTTGGCGAAACCAGTGCATGGCAGCGCTTCAAGTATGCTCGCTTCGACTTCAGCGAAGTCAACGAAGTCGGCATGTATCGCATCCATTACAATGGCGAAGCCACTGAAGTCTTCCCCATTGCAGAAGATGCATACGACGACATTTGGCAGACCACCCTCGACGGCTTCATGGCAGTCCAGATGGACCACATCGAAGTCCGCGAAGGCTATAAGATCTGGCACGGCGCTTCCCATATGGACGACTGCTATCTGAACCCCTCTGCCAGCAGCGGCTGGTATCAGGGCAAGAGCGGCTGGTTCGATGGCATGGGCGTTGGCTCCTTCCCCGCTCAGCTGACCCAGAAGGGCTTCGAGCCTGATACGCATGTTGACGGCCTGAACAAGGGCGGTTGGTTCGACGCAGGCGACTTCGACCTGCAGATGAGCCGTAACTTCAACGTTCTGAATCAGTGCATCCAGGCTGCAGAATACTGCAACAACATGGATAACTACGATAACCTGTATGTCGAATGGAACCACGCTACCGGCGGTCTCGTTGAGATGCACCGTCCCGACGGCGTGCCCGATGTCATTCAGCATGCCATCCACGGCTCCAAGCAGCAGCTTGCTCAGTACGAAGTTCTCGGCGGCTGCGGCGGCACCATGGAAGTCCGTTATCTGCGTCAGTACACCCATCTGGGTGACCCCTCCTCCGATACCGACGG
>JAZQOW010000077.1:0-3653 GCA_045628065.1 Faecousia sp. | reverse complement strand
CCCGCTCGTATGTATTCCGAACCTCTGATCCTTGCATGGGGTTCCTCCAATCCCAAGACCAGCTATATGCTGTATCACTCCTCCAATGCAGGCAAGGCAGATTGGTACAACCCCGAGAATTTTGCCAGCGAAGTGGTGGACAGCTATTTGGATGCCGCTATCGGCGCAAAGACTCTCGAGGAAGCCATCCCCTTCTGGCAGAAGGCACAGTGGGACGGTGAGACCGGCACTTCCATGCGCGGTGAATGTTCCTACATTTTCATTCTGAACAAGACCCATCTGTACTGGGCTCGTGAGGGTCTGGACACCGGCGACCAGAAGATTCATGCCCATGGCGATGCATGGCCTCTGGTTCAGAATGTAGCCCAGTGGAAGTGGAACTGAGCAGAAAAACCTATACCATGTAAAGCTGAAATGACAGCAGCGCAGAATTTCGGCCCGGTCAGACCGGGCCGGGATTCTGTTGCTTTAAGGAGGGGGATCAGATGAAAGCAACAAAATCAATTGGTATATACATTCTTCGCGGAATTACATTACTGCTTGCAGTAGCAGTTTTTTCCTTCTTTTTAGCGCAAATATCCCCGGTAGATCCGGTTCGGCAGTATATTCAGGCGAATCCCGGTGTTTCCGCCGAAAATGTCGAGGCAATGAAAGAGTATTGGGGTTTGAATGATCCCCCTGTAGAGCGGTTCTTCAAATGGTTTTCCGCAGTTTTACACGGCGATTGGGGATATTCCACCACGTTCCGTCAGCCTGTTCTGCAGGTTATCGGCGTTCGCTTCAGAACATCGTTGGCTCTGATGGCCACGGCGTGGGTATTTTCCGGCGTACTGGGCTTTGCGATCGGCTGTGTCATGGGTCTGTTCAGAGACAGTATCCTTGACCGTATGATGAAACGCATTTGTCTTGTTATGTGTTCGATCCCCACGTTTTGGATCGGTCTGGTATTCCTTGCAGTGTTTTCTGCGATTCTGGGTTGGTTTCCCTTTGGTTTGGCGGTTCCTGCGGGTGTTCCTGCGGATGCGGTTACACTGGGCCAACGTATACACCACCTGATTCTTCCCGCGTTGACCCTTAGCTTTTTGTCCTTTGCCAATCTGGCGCTGCATACCAGAGAAAAACTCGTTGATGTATACGACAGCGACTATGCTCTCTTCGCCCGGGCAAGAGGCGACAGTGATCTTACCATCCTGTTCAAGCACGGCATCCGCAATTCCCTGCTCCCCGCTATCACCATGCAGTTCAGCTCCTTCGGTGAGCTTTTTGCAGGATCCATGTTTGCGGAGAACATTTTCTCCTATCCCGGCCTTGGCGCGGCTACCAGTGCCGCCGGAACAGGAGGCACGGATATTCCGCTGTTCCTTGGCATCGTGCTCTTTACATCCATCTTTATCTTTGTGGGTAATCTGATAGCAAATATTCTGTACCAGGTAGTTGACCCTCAGACCAGAGAGGGGGCCAAGAAATGAAAAACACAAACCGTCGACTGACCAGTATTATCATGGCGGTCATCATCCTTACCGTTTTGATCGCCATCTATGTTTCCGGCGCACTGATGTCCGAAAGCGCTCTGCGTGCGGATTTCTCTCAGAAATTTTTGTCGCCTTCCTTTGCGCATCCCTTTGGCACGGACTATCTGGGACGCGATATGTTCGTAAGAACCATCAAGGGTCTGTCCCTCAGCCTTACCATCGGCGCCATAGCGTCCGGTATCTCCGCTGTGATCGGCCTCATTGTTGGCACGACCGCTGCATTGGGTAAGGGATTGATCGATCACGCCATCAATTGGTTTATTGACGTTTTTATGAGCGTTCCCCACACAGTTCTGCTGATTATGATCTCCATCGCCCTCGGTCAGGGTGCAACCGGCCTTCTTATCGGCATTGCACTGACCCACTGGGCATCTCTCGCGCGTCTGGTACGCGCTGAGGTTTTGCAGATCCGCGACCAGCAGTTCGTTATGGCTGCCCGCCGTTTCGGAAAATCACCGTTCTGGATTGCGCGCAAGCATATCCTGCCCCATGTAGTGCCCCAGTTCTTTGTGGGGCTGATCCTTGAATTTCCGCACGCGATCATGCACGAATCCGGCTTGACTTTCCTCGGCTTTGGTATGCCCCCCGAGCAGCCTGCCGTAGGCATCATTCTCTCTGAATCCATGCGTTACATATCTGCAGGTGCATGGTGGCTGGTAGTTTTCCCCGGACTTGCACTGGTGGTTCTGGTGGTTCTGATCGAAGCACTGGGAACGACTGTACGCCATTTGTTTGAGCCTCGTCAGGCACAGCTGTAAGGAGAAAAAACATGAATGCACTGGAAATCAAAAATCTGTCTGTTTCCTTTCTTATGTATGACAGAGGTGTTAAAAAGAAGGCTTTACAGGTTATCTCTGACCTGAACATTACACTTAGGGCAGGGGAGATTCATGCCATCGCAGGCTCCAGCGGCTCCGGAAAAAGTCTGCTGGCGCATGCTATTCTCGGTATCCTGCCGAAAAATGCCACCACCAATGGCGAAATGAACTGGTTCGGAGAACCGCTGACGCCTGCTTTACAGAAGAAGCTGCGCGGCAGCCGTATGGTTCTGGTCCCGCAGTCCGTCAATTATCTGGATCCTCTGATGCGCGTTGGAAAGCAGATCTGCAAAGATCGCTCTGTTGCCCTTGAAACTCTGAAAAAGTATGAGCTGGACGAAAAAGCTGCAAGGAAGTATCCCTTTGAGCTTTCCGGCGGCATGGCCCGCCGCGCTCTTGTAGCCACCGCCGCAGCAACCGATGCGAAGGTTATCATTGCCGATGAACCTACACCGGGTTTGTCCCCTGAACTGGCTGAGAGCGCCATGGCCCGCTTCAGAGCGCTGGCCGATCAAGGAGCGGCAATTCTGCTGATCACCCACGATCTGGATCTTGCTCTGCGCTATGCTGACCGGATCTCTGTATTCTATGCGGGTACCACCGTGGAGACAGCAAAGGCATCAGACTTCCGGGAAGAAGACCTTCTGCGCCATCCCTACAGCAAAGCTCTGTGGCGCGCTATGCCGCAGAACAAATTTGAGCCTACTGCCGGAACGCAGCCCTATGCAGGCAATCTTCCCTCCGGCTGTGTCTTTGCCGATCGCTGTCCCATGAGGACAGATGCCTGCACTGTTCGTCCCACATTCCGTACCGTTCGAGAAGGAGAGGTGTGCTGCCACCATGCGGATTGAAGTTAAAGATATTTGCTTTCGCTACAACAAAAAAACGCCTCTTCTGGACAAGGTGAATTTGACGATCGAAGCAGGCGAAAAAGTTGCGTTGGTCGGCCCTTCCGGCTGCGGCAAGAGTACGCTTTCCCAAATCATTGCCGGAAACCTTAGACCCACCTCCGGCGAAATACTGGTAGACGGTAATCCTCTGCCCCGCAAGGGCTTCTGCCCCATACAGATGATTTACCAGCACCCTGAAAAGGCCATCAATCCCCGTTGGAAGCTTGGTAAAACGCTCACCGAGGCACGGAAACCGGATGAGGCATTCCTGCGTGAACTCGGCATCGAACAGGCATGGCTTAACCGCTATCCCGCTGAGCTCTCTGGCGGAGAAATGCAGCGCTTCTGCATAGCGCGAGCCCTTGCTCCCCAGACTAAGTTCATCATAGCTGACGAGATCAGCACCATGTTGG
>JAZQOW010000076.1:0-2750 GCA_045628065.1 Faecousia sp. | reverse complement strand
TATGCTTGGGGTTTTCGCAAATTACCATTACGCGACCCTTGCGCTTGATGATCTTACACTTTTCGCACATGGGTTTAACGGACGGTCTTACCTTCATACTGTTTAACCTCCATATGAGATCAATGTCTCGAAACTTTACTTGCTTCTCCAGGTGATCCGACCCTGGGTCAGATCATAGGGAGACATTTGAACGGTTACCTTGTCACCGGGCAAGATCTTGATGAAATTCATTCTGAGCTTGCCGGAAATATGTGCCAGAATGGTGTGTCCATTGCCAATGTCAACATTGAACATAGCATTCGGCAATGCATCTACAACGATGCCCTCAATCTCGATTACGTCGTCCTTTGCCAAGTTGTTAACCTCCTAGGGCGTTACTTTGCAGTTCCTGGCTGATATAAGCCAGATCTTTCCGTAATTCACTGTTGAGCACTTTGTCACCAGCCAAAAGCTTGGTGGCAACTCTGGTCTCAGGGGGAAGTACGCTTCTTACGTGCCGAAGCTTTTTACGCTTCGGCTTTTCCAGAGGGCGGTCCTTACCGTTGGCCAGCATCAGGTACGGAGAATCAACCTTGACAACAAAGAAGATCTGTCCCTGATCCCGTCCCGCGGTGGTCATCACCACATCGGAAATCTTTATCTCCGGGTTATCTGGACTCATAAGTCGCGTCCTTCGGTGACGGTGAGTATTTCCGGCTCGCCGTCGGTGATGAGTACAGTATTTTCATAGTGAGCTGCCAGCTTGCCGTCGGCGGTTACGGTGGTCCACTTGTCCTTCAGGACACGGACCTCGTAAGTACCCTCGCACACCATGGGTTCGATGGCAAGGGTCATGCCGGGCAGCAGTCGCGGCCCACGGCCGGGGTTTCCGTAATTGGGAACCTCAGGCTCCTCATGCAGCTGTGCGCCCACGCCGTGACCTACGAAAGCGCGCACAACTGAATAACCGTTAGACTCCACATACGACTGTACAGCATGGGAGATATCGGACACACGGTGTCCGCGGGTCGCAAAGCGAAGGCCCTCAAAGAAGCTTTGCTTCGTGACATCAATCAGATTCTGAGCTTCGGCGCTGATTTCGCCGCAGGGAAAGGTTGCAGCACAATCTCCATGAAATCCCAGATAATAGGCACCTACATCCACAGACACGATGTCGCCCTCTTTGAGGACATAGCCATCGGGAATGCCGTGAATAACCACGTCATTGACGGAGATGCAGGCACTGCCGGGATAGCCGGCATAATTCAGGAACGACGGTTTAGCGCCCTGACTCACGATAAAATCGTGAACTGCCTTATCGATCTGCTTGGTTGTTACGCCGGGTTTTACCATATCCCCTGCCAAAGCACGGGCTGCCGCGGTAATTTTACAAGCCTTGCGCATACAAGCGATCTCATGTTCATTTTTGATTGTGATCATGCCTTTGCCTCTATGGCCACGAGGATAGCCTCGTTGGCAGCATCAATAGGCTGGTTGCCGTCGACCAGGCGGAGCTTACCCAGCTTCTGATAGAAGTCCTTCAGGACCTCAGTCTGCTCATGGTAAACTTCCAGACGTCTGCGGACGGTTTCGGGAGCGTCATCCTTACGGGTGACAAGCTCGCCGCCGCACAGATCACAGCAGCCTTCCTGTTTGGGAGGATTGGCAACAACGTGGTAGCTGGCTCCGCACTTGGAGCAGACCCGACGGCCGGTCATACGGCCCTCGATGACGCTGTCATCAATCTCAATGGAAACCACATGGTCGATCTTTACGCCCTTTGCTTCCAGCGCTTCTGCCTGGGGCAGTGTGCGGGGCACACCGTCCAGGATGAAGCCGTTCCGGCAATCGCTCTGGGCTACCCGCTCCGCGACGATGTCAAGAATGACCTCGTCGGGAACCAGCAGACCGTTATCCATGTAATATTTTGCTTTCTGGCCAACCTCGGTGCCATTTTTCATGGCTTCCCGAAGCATGTTGCCAGTAGAAATGGAAGGGATGTGCAGCTTCTCCATCAGGAGCTCTGCCTGTGTTCCCTTGCCGGCGCCGGGAGCGCCTAAAAGAATCAGATTCATTTGGTTCGCCCCCAGTTCTTAATCAAGGAATCCCTTGTAGTGACGCATCAGCATCTGAGCTTCCAGAGCCTTCACGGTTTCCAGAGCAACGCCCACAACGATGATAACGGAGGTACCACCGATGGACAGGTTCCGGAAGGAGGGCATCAGGTCGCCGGTAATGATGGGCAGCATAGCTACCACACCCAGGTACAGAGCACCGAAGACCACAATCTTATTGATGACCTTCTGGATGAAGTCTGCAGTGGGCTTGCCGGGACGGAAGCCGGGGATGAAGCCGCCGTTCTTCTTCAGGTTGTTGGCAATCTCAACAGGATTGTACTGGATTGCAGCATAGAACCAGCTGAAGAAGAAGATCAGCACAAAGTAGATGATAGCGTACATGGCGCTTCTGGAGCTCCACAGATGATCGTAGGCCCAGTTACCCTCACCCACACCTGCGAAGGCGCAGATGGTAGCGGGAATGGAGCAGATGCTCTGTGCAAAGATGACGGGGAGAACACCGGTCATGCTCACCTTGATGGGCAGGTTGGTGTTCTGACCGCCATAGACCTTACGGCCGACAACGCGCTTTGCATACTGCACGGGGATGCGGCGTTCTGCATCGTTGACAAAGACGATGAAGACAATGAACAGAATCAGAGCAGCCATGCCAACCAGGACAATGATGATCTGCCACCACACCATGTGGAACAG
>JAZQOW010000075.1:0-12062 GCA_045628065.1 Faecousia sp. | reverse complement strand
GGCAGCCAGCCAAGCTCGCTGTGGATCTTGGTAGGGTCAATGGCAAAGCGCATATCGTGACCGGGCCGACCATGAACAAAGGTAATCAGGCTCTCCGCTTTTTCAAGCTGACGAAGAATCGTGCGGACGACCTCAAGATTGGTACGTTCATTATGACCGCCGATATTATAGATCTCGCCATCGGTTCCGTGCCGCAAAATCAGATCGATCGCTGCACAGTGATCCTTGACAAAAAGCCAGTCGCGGACATTCTCTCCGGTACCGTAAACAGGTAAGCTCTCATCTGCCAGCGCACGGGAAATCATCAGCGGAATCAGCTTTTCCGGGAAATGATAGGGTCCGTAGTTATTGGAGCAGCGGGAAATGGTAGTCGGGAGACCGTAGGTACGGTGATAAGCCAGCACCAAAATATCTGCTGCGGCTTTCGAAGCAGAATACGGGCTGGAGGCATGAATGGGCGTAGTCTCTGTAAAGAACAGATCCGGACGATCCAGAGGAAGATCGCCGTAAACCTCATCTGTGGATACCTGATGATAGCGAAGAATACCGTATTTTCGGCAGGCGTCCAGAAGCACCTGCGTACCCATGACATTGGTCTGCAAAAAAACCTGCGGTGATTCTATGGAGCGATCCACATGGCTTTCTGCTGCAAAGTTTACAATATAGTCCGGCTTTTCCTTTTCAAAAAGAGCATAGACCGCTTCCCTATCGGCAATGTCGCCTTTCACAAAGCGGAATTTGGGGTCCTGCATGACAGGCTCCAGCGTCTCTAAATTTCCGGCATAGGTCAGCGCATCAAGACAAATGATTTCATCCTCAGGATGCTGCTCACGCTGATAAAAGATAAAATTACTTCCGATAAATCCGGCGCCGCCGGTGACAATCAGTTTCACGACTTATCCTCCGTAAACAAAATTACAATCGCTGTCTTTAAGCAGCGGCGCATTTTTATCCTTATCCGAAAGGATGGGATCAGCAATACCCCAATCCACACCAATCGCAGCATCGTCAAAACGAATGGAGCGATCCTGCTCGGGTGCATAAAAACGATCAACTTTATAAGTAAAAATCACGTCGTCAGTCAGCGTTACAAATCCGTGGGCGAAGCCACGGGGAATATAAAACATTCGTTTATTTTCATCTGTCAGTTCGACAGAAGTCCACTTGAGATAGGTGGGCGAGCCCTTGCGCAGATCCACTGACACATCCATGACAGCACCCTGAAGCACACGAACTAGCTTTGCCTGTGCCATCGGCTCATTCTGAAAATGCAGGCCGCGAATGGTGCCCTTGTTGGCAGTAAAGCTCTCATTATCCTGAACAAATCTGGTCGAAATCCCAAGAGATTCAAAGACACGCTCAGAATAGGTTTCCATAAAATAACCGCGATGATCACCGAAGATTTTCGGCTCTAAAATATACACATCGGGAAGACTTGTTTCAATCTTAGTCATGTAAATCAACCTTAATAAATTATTTTTTCGTCGGCCACGGCGCGCAAATGCTTGCCGTAAGGAGACTTTTCATAAAGATGGACAGACTCCATCAGCTTTTCGCGGGAAATCCAACCGTTGCGGTAGGCGATCTCTTCGGGGGCAGAAATCATGATTCCCTGCCGCTGTTCTACGATTCGGACAAAATCCGAAGCTTCAGCCAGTGCATCGACCGTTCCGGTATCCAGCCATGCAAAGCCTCTGCCCAGCGTACGAACATCCAGCAGATGATCCTGAAGGTAGAGCTTGTTCAGATCGGTGATCTCATATTCCCCTCTGGCAGAGGGTGTCACCCGCCTTGCATAGTCCGTGATCTGATTATTATAGAAGTAGAGACCTGTTACGGCGTAGTTTGATTTCGGTTCCTTCGGCTTTTCCTCAATGGAGATAACCTCGTTGTTTTTATTAAACTCTACAACACCAAAGCGCTGCGGATCCGGAACATAGTAGCCGAAAACGGTCGCTCTGCCGCGGTAGCAGTTATTCACAGCTTCCCGAAGAATTTTTCCAAAGCCATTGCCATAGAAAATGTTATCGCCGAGAATCAGAGCACAGCAGTCATCTCCGATAAATTTTTCGCCGAGAATAAAGGCATGGGCAATGCCGTCAGGTTGTTCCTGCACCTGATAGCTTAAGCTGATTCCCATTGCTGAGCCATCTCCCAGCAGAGATCGGAACTTTGGCAAATCCTCCGGCGTAGAGATGATCAGGATCTCGTTAATGCCTGCCAGCATCAGGGTCGACAGGGGGTAATAAATCATGGGCTTATCAAATACCGGAAGAAGCTGCTTACTGGTAACCTTAGTTAATGGGTAAAGTCTGGTGCCAAGTCCACCTGCAAGAATGATTCCTTTCATGATAGCTCTCCTCTTCTTTCTCGTCGATTATTTCGGAATGTTCCATGTCCATTGAAAATGATTGAGTGCCGGCGCGATAGAAACATCGGTATACCAGAAAATAAAATAGAGAATCAGAATAATGGAACGTGCAAATGTTCGAATTTGCGGATTCTTAAATCTAACCAGCTCGGCAAGGCCGATGGGGACAAAATAGTTTGTATAAATACCAATACGCGAAAGATAGGTACTGTTTGCAGCAGCAAGCATTGCAGCACCATTGATAATCAGGCCGTTTAATAAGAAAGTCTCTTTTGGCGACATCGATTTGCCCCAGAATATTGCAATACACGCAATAGCCGGACTACAGTTAACAAGGATGCGCAAAAAATTAACCGAATTCGAAAAATACGCATCTTCAACGGGCATTTCACGATCTTTCAGGGAACCAATAAAGCCAAAGATAAGATCATAGTTTTTCGCAACGACAAAGGTACCGACAGAAAGCAGTACAATGCTAAGTAAACTGACCTTGTTCCGCATAAGGAAATAGAGCACGAGCATTACGATTGCGGAAGAATGGAACAAGGATGCTATATAAACAAATAGCGCATACAAAATAAACTTTTTTTCAATGATGTATTTATAGGAAAAAGTCAGCATTGTAGCTGCAAGATACTGACGCACACCGTTAAAAGAGCCGTGCCAGGAGCCTGTAAAAATAAACAGTAAAATAGCAAAGAAATAGTAATCTGTGTTCTGGGTAATGTATCTTATGGAGAAAAAAATGGTTATAAAGGAGAAAACAAAAATATAGGCAGAACCGTTGGTGGTGAAAGCACTGACGATCTTAACGATCAGCGAAATGCCCGGCTCCTTAAAATGAATCAGGGCGTTCCAGACGTCTCCGTTGAACACTTCGTTCGCCTTATAGTAAGCGTTAAAATCGCTGCCTACGCCATAGCGGAAACCGGAAGTGAAAATCAGAGGAATCATTGCGATAAAAATGAGAATACCGGTGGCACTGGTAGGCCTTTCGGGCATGAAGCCAAAAGTTTGCAATTCCCGCATTCTGGATTTCTGTGCAATATCAGAAAACACAGCAGTGAGGATAATGGCTAAAAAATATGGAAACAAAGTGCACCTCCTGTAAATTAAGGCAGAAAACAGAATAAAAACGGCTTCGGTCTGCAGCCTGATGAAAATAATAATTTATAAAGGAATTATGGATTATTCTGACAAAAAATGGATAATAAAATATAGGAAAAAATCTAAATAAGTTAAAAAATAAAATGGATATGCAACTGCACTATATCAATACAGTATATTTTATCACATAGCCGCTGCAAAAACAACCATTCCGATGAGAAAAAAGTGAAAAAGAGCCGTCGTTTCCGAACAGTACGGAAACGACGGCGAAAGCTATAAACTTATTTCAGGATGGCCTTATGGAAGACCTTCTTACCCTTGCGGATCTTCAGACCCTGCGCCAGAGCATCGCGGGTGAATGCAGCGTCAATACCGCCGACCTTCTCGTCATTGACCACGATGCCGCCCTGCTGGATCAGACGGCGGGCTTCGCCCTTGCTGGGAGCCAGCTTGCAGGCGACCAGAAGCTCAATAATGCCGATGCTGCCATCGGTGAGGGCTTCCTCGGTCAGTTCGGTGGTGGGCATGTTGGAATCATCACCGCCGGCAGCAAACAGAGCCTTGGCTGCCTGCTGTGCTTTGTTGGCTTCTTCCTCACCGTGGATGAGCTTGGTCAGCTCATAGGCAAGGATTTCCTTGGCGGTGTTCAGCTGGCTGCCTTCCCATGCATCCATCTTGTCGATTTCTTCAAGGGGCAGGAAGGTGAGCATGCGGATGCACTTGAGAACGTCGGCATCATCCACATTGCGCCAGTACTGATAGAAATCAAAGGGAGAAGTCTTATTGGGATCAAGCCAGACAGCGCCCTTTGCGGTTTTGCCCATCTTCTTGCCCTCGGAATTGAGGAGCAGGTTGATGGTCATGGCATGGGCATCCTTGCCCAGCTTGCGGCGGATCAGTTCTGTGCCGCCGAGCATATTGGCCCACTGATCGTTGCCGCCGAACTGCATATTGCAGCCAAGGGTCTGGAACATATGATAGAAGTCATAGGACTGCATGATCATATAGTTGAATTCCAGGAAGCTCAGGCCCTTCTCCATGCGCTGCTTGTAGCACCCAGCACGAAGCATATTATTGACAGAGAAGCAGGCACCGACTTCGCGGAGAACTTCGATATAGTTCAGATCCATGAGCCAGTCGGCATTGTTGACCATGATGGCCTTGTCTTCGCCGAACTCAATGAACTTAGACATCTGCTTCTTGAAGCACTCGCAGTTGTGGTTAATCGTTTCCCTGGTCATCATGGAGCGCATATCCGTGCGTCCGGAGGGGTCACCGATCATTGCGGTACCGCCGCCGATGAGGGCGATGGGCTTATTGCCGGCCTGCTGGAGGCGCTTCATCAGGCAAAGTGCCATAAAATGGCCGACATGGAGAGAGTCTGCCGTGGGGTCAAAACCGATATAGAAAACCGCCTTGCCGTTATTGACCATATCGCGGATCTCTTCCTCATTGGTGACCTGCGCAATCAAACCGCGGGCAACCAGTTCTTCGTAGATTTCCATTGTATCGTTACTCCTTAAATATGATTTCCAAAACAAAGCCCTCTGCCCTGACCGGACAAAGGGCAAATAATTTCTATCAACTCCGCCATGGAGCGGATGATTATTGGTATTTTATCAGATAAAACTGCATAAGTCAATGAATTTTCAGGAAAGCATCTCCGCCGCACTTTGTCTTGTGGTTTCGGAGATGGTTTCGCCGCCGATGATGCGGGAGAGCTCATCTATACGGCCTGCGCGGTCAAGCGGCGTCACCGTGGTGAAGGTTCTGCCATCCCGCTCTGATTTGGCAATGAGCAGATGCAGATCCGCTTGCGCCGCAATCTGGGGAAGATGTGTTACGCAGAGAACCTGCTTTTTCTCCGCAACGCTTTTCAGCTTGACCGCCACCTTTTGGGCAGCTCTGCCGGAAACACCGGCGTCTACTTCGTCAAAAATCAGGGTCGGAACGGCATCCTGCTCTGCCAGAACATTTTTCATAGCCAGCATAATTCTGGCAAGCTCACCGCCGGAGGCGACCTTGTTCATGGGCTTGAGTGCTTCACCTGCATTGGCAGACATCAGGAAAGCGGCCTGATCCGTACCTGTGGGACTGAGGGGTATTTCAGTAAAGGCACACTGGAATTGTACCCTTGGCATATCCAGTTGAGAAAGCTCCTCACGAATGCGCGTTTCCAGAAATTTTGCTGCCTGTTCGCGGCTCTCATGAAGAAGCGCGGCATTTTGCATGGCCTGCTTTTCCAATGTCTTGAGCTGATTTTCCAGCTTGTGAAGCCGCTCGTCGGAAAACTCGATCTCATCCAGCTCTTTTTTCGCGTTTTCCAGATAGGCCAGAATTTCATCGCAGCCGGAGCCGTATTTCCTTTTCAGGCGGTGGATAATGTCCAGTCTGCCCTCCAGCTCGTCCAGCTCTTCGGGAGAGAAGGCGGCGGCATCCTTTAAGTCGATCAGTTCTTCACAGACCTCCTGCGCCATAGAGGAAAGCTCCGAGACAGCGCCGTGGAGCTTTTCGATTCGCTCATCGAATCTGGCAATCCTTTGCAGGGCGTATTCCGCATCTGCAATCAGCGCGGAAGCACCGTTGCTGTCCTCGTCACCGTAGAGACAGCTTAGGGCATTCAAAAGACCCGAGGTAAATTTCTCCGCATTTTGCAGGAGCTTTCGCCGGGCTTCCAGCTGCTCATCCTCTCCTGCATGGAGGTCCGCACGCTCAATTTCCTGAATCTGGTGCTTTAAGGTTTCGGTTCTGCGCAGCTTCTCCCCTTCGTCCAGTGACAGGCGTTGAACTTCCTTCCTGACACGGAGGACGGCTTCATAGCATTGGACATACTGTTCACGCAGTGCTTCATTATGGGCAAATAAATCCAGATAATGCAGATGATTGTCCTCATCGAACAGCTGCTGAGAGTCATGCTGCCCGTGAATATTGATCAGCTGCATCCCGAGTTGACGAAGCTGTGCCACACTGACCAGCTGACCGTTGACTCTGCAAACATTTCTGCCATCCAGATTCAATTCACGCTGGATCAGCAGCTCACTGTCATAGGCGATGCCCTGTTCAGCAAACCAGCTAAGCGGCGGAATCTGATAAAACTGCGCTTGCACCGATGCTTTTCCCGCACCCGTGCGAATGACATCGCGGTAGGTGCGCTCGCCCAGAATCGCGCTGATGGCATCAATAACAATGGATTTACCGGCACCGGTTTCGCCGGTCAGAACATTAAAGCCAGGGGCAAAGGAAATGTCCGCAGCTTCAATGACCGCAATATTTTCGATATGAAGCATAGAAAGCACGGCAATGCCCCCTTTAAAAATCAGCTAAGCAGCTGCTTGATCTCCGCGCAGAAAGCGCCTGCGGCGTTATTGTCGCGCATGACGACAAAAGCGGTATCATCTCCGGCCAGAGTTCCCAGAACCACAGGTGCCCCCATGGAATCAATGGCGGAGCAGGCCGCAGATGCAAGACCCGGCATGGTTTTGATGACTACGATGTTCTGAGCAAAGTCATAGCTGGTAATGCATTCGCGGAAAATGGTATTAAGCCGGGCGGAAAAGGTGCCGCCGGATTCCTTGTTGGCTGCGGTATAGCGGTAAGCGCCGAGATTGGTTAGCTCTTTGACAATACGCAGCTCCTTAATATCGCGGGAGATGGTAGCCTGGGTACTGCGGTAACCGGCTTTTGACAGAGCGTCCAGAAGCTGCTCCTGGGTCTCAATGTCGGAGGTGGAAATGATCTCCAAAATTTTGGCCTGACGCTGTGTTTTCATAGGATTATCCTCCCTATTTCCTGAATTTAGCATTAATGATTTCAAACATACTGCGTTCTCTCAAATGGAGAAACTGTGTATCATAGGATGATTGCTGAATCTGTACAATATCACCGGCAAACAGGCGTATGCCTCTTCCGCCGTCAACAGAGAGATAGGCGGTTTTTCTTCCCGGCCGGGCTGATGTGACCTTCACGGTACGTCCTGCGCTGAGAACAAAGGCCTTGGACATCAGATCATGTGCACAGATGGGGGTGACAACGATGCATCTTGCTGTAGGCTCTACCAGAGGGCCGCCGGCGCTCATGCAGTAGGCCGTAGACCCGGTGGGGGTACACACGATCACGCCATCACCGCTGATGCTGATAGGCATCTGCTGATCACAGCCGACATTCAGATGAACAGTACGAGCGACTGCATTTTTTGTCACAACAGCGTCATTGAGCGCGATATCGTCATAAACGATTTCTCCATCCCGAAGCACCTGAACGGAAAGCATCATGCGGCGCTCCAGAAAGAAATCATCCCTTGCCAGCGCAGATAGAATCTCCAGCTCGTTGCTGTCCACCTCTGCGAGGTAGCCCATATTGCCGATATTGACACCCAGAACGGGAACACCCGCCCGGGTTGCGGCTTTGGAGGTGTGTAATACAGTGCCGTCGCCGCCGAAGCAGATGAGTAGCTCCGCTTTTTTCAGTGCTTCTTTGAGATCGCAGAAGACGATATCCTCGGGAAGCTCGCCGCGCTGCTCCATATCGAAGGCCAGACAAACAGAACACTGGATGCCATGTGCCTCCAGAAGCTGCTTTGCCTGCCGAAGCGTCTTAAAATTCTTATCCCGATAGGGATTAGAGGATAGGATCACATTTTTCATATTTTATCCTTTCAAGCTGCTGTGTGCCTCCTGTACCAGCTCGTTCAGACGGATGGAGCAATCCGTGCCGGGTACAAGACTGAGATGCGCAAGAAATTCAATATTTCCCTCCGGCCCCTTTACCGGAGAATAGGTCATGTTGCAGATGGTAAATCCCAGAGATTTTGCCAGAGCCCAGAACTGCTCCAGAACCTCAAGATGGGTTGCCGGGTCACGGACAACGCCCTTTTTCCCGACCTTCTCCTTCCCTGCCTCAAACTGCGGCTTGATCAGGCACAGCACCTGTCCCTCCGGCTTCAGAAGGGCGCGGATCGCAGGCAGAACAATGCGCAGAGAGATAAAGGATACATCCACAACGGACAAATCCAGCGGCTGCCCAAGCTGTTCCGGGGTGAGATAACGGATATTGGTGCGTTCCATGCACACCACTCTCGGGTCTTCCCGAAGCTTCCATGCCAGCTGCCCGTAGCCGACATCAATGGCGAATACCTTCTGGGCACCCTTCTGGAGCAGGCAGTCGGTAAATCCGCCGGTAGATGCACCGGAGTCCGAGCATACAAAGCCGGTAGGATCGACACCGAAGAAAATCAGTGCTTTTTCCAGCTTCAAACCGCCGCGGGAAACATAGGGACAGGCATTGGCGCGCACTTCAATCTCGGTTTCGGGATCAAGGAGGGTTCCTGCCTTGTCTACCTTCTGATTTGCAATATATACATCGCCGCTCATGATGATGGCCTGCGCTTTGGCTCTGGTTTCGGCAAGGCCGCGCTGCACCATGAGGACATCCAATCGTTCTTTTTTAACCATTCGCTAACGTCTCCGTAATCCAAAGGCTCAGGCTCTGTCCATCCAGACCGGAAGCACGGAATAGCTCCGCACAGCTTCCGTGGGAAACAAAACGATTGCCGAAATTCCGGCGGGCACATCGGACAGAAACACCCTCCTGCATGATATTTGCAAAAATCTCCTGTGCTACGCAGCAGCTATCTGCACAATCCTCAACCACAAACAGAGCGCCGGTCTTTTTCACAGAGGATAGAATCGGCTGCATGTTGAGAGGGCTGATAACATCAAGCTTGATGATCTCTGCGTGAATGCCCTGCTTGAAGAGGGCATCTGCACAGTCTAAAACTTCGTTAATTACATAACCGTAGGTAAGTATGGTCACATCCTTACCCGTGCGAAGGATATTTCCTTCTGAGCATTTGCGGTATCTTCCATCGCCGCCTCGCGGATAGCGCACTGCAACAGGGCCGGAATAAGTGTAAAGCGCCTGAGAGAGCATGCGCTCCAGCTCTTTCTGACAGGCAGGACACAGTACCGTCATACCTGGAACCTGACGCAGATAACCTACATCAAAAATGCCGTGGTGCGTCTCTCCATCCTGTCCGACAAGACCGGCGCGGTCTACTGCGAATACAACATGAAGACCAAGCAGGGCAACATCCTGCATGATCATGTCATAGGAGCGCTGAAGGAAGGTGGAATAAATCGCAACTACCGGGGTCATACCCTGTTTTGCAAGGCCGCCCGCCATGGATACGGCATGACCCTCCGCAATGCCGACATCAAAAAAGCGCGAGGGATAGGCCTCGGCAAAGGAATCGAGACTTGTTCCGCTGCGCATGGCAGCAGTGATCGCGCAGATCCTCTGGTCATGGGCAGCAAGTCGGGTCAATTCCTTGCCAAAGGTTTCGCTGAAGGAAACACAGCCGCTGCTGTTTAATACGCCGGTTTTGGGGTCGAAGGAGCCGACGCCGTGGAAAATATCAGGATTCTCCTCAGCGGGCTGATAGCCCTTGCCCTTCTGCGTGAGAACATGCAGCAGTACCGGACAATTCATTTCCTTGGCACGGCGCAGCATGTAGATGAGCTTTGTGATATCGTGGCCGCTGACCGGCCCCATATACTGGAAGCCCATTTCTTCAAACAGATTGATACCGAGCGTGTGCTTTTTAAACGATTCTTTGATCCAATGGG
Source organism: Faecousia sp. (assembly GCA_045628065.1). Taxonomy (GTDB): domain Bacteria; phylum Bacillota; class Clostridia; order Oscillospirales; family Oscillospiraceae; genus SVMC01. Next base: position 1,961 of record JAZQOW010000075.1, on the reverse strand, counting down.
TGATCCGATACAGAACCATTCCGCCCGGGACATTGTGAGCAATTTTACGGTAAATCCGTTTGATTTTAAAATAACCGGGCTTGGTGCGGATCAGATTTAAATAACTGGCAATGCCGCCGACATTGGATGCAATGGACATAGCATTGTCATTAAGAATCAGAATCAGCGGCTCATGGCTTGCGCCTGCATCGTTCATGCCCTCGTAGCTCAGTCCGCCTGTCAGCGCACCGTCACCTAAAAGGGCAAGCACATGATAAGGCTTCTTCTGGAGCGTTCTGGCCCTTGCCATACCGAGTGCAACCGAAACAGCACTGGATGCATGACCTGCGGTAAACGCATCGCAATCGCTCTCATAGGGCTTGGGAAAGCCGGAAATACCGCCATAGGTGCGGATCGTCTTTAGCTGTTCTCTGCGGCCCGTAAGAAGCTTATGCACATAGGACTGGTGACCGACATCGAACACCAGACGATCCGAGCTGGTATCAAATTCTTTTTCGATGGCAACCATCAGCTCTACGATGCCAAGGTTGGAGGCCAGATGGCCGCCGGTCTGGCTGACGCACTCCACCAGATACTGGCGGATCTCTTCGCAAAGCTGGGCTTCCTTTTCCGGAAGAATTTTCAGCAAATCCTCACGGGAATTGATTTTATCTAATAGTTCCATAATACTTCCCTACCGGGATGACTTTCTTTTTTTTCGTTTTTTCCAGAAAATGATTTTTTTCGCCCCGCTGTTGAGCCTGCCGACGAAATGAAGAATCGACACGCTGTAGCGAAGGGCAATTCCCTTTCCGATGGCTTTACCGCCGACCGTCAGACCTGCTACCATGGCTGACATGGCAACCTTGAAAAACGACGGCCAGCTAAGGGTGAAATCCTCCATTAATCGCACAGCAATGACTGCAGAGGCCGAACCGGAAACGACACCGCAGATATCACCGACCACATCGTTGCAGATGGAGGCGACGCGGTCGGCATTCCGAATCAGGGAGATGGCCTCTCTCGCGCCGGGAATGCGCTTGGATGCCATGGAATGCAGCGGCTGCTCCTCAGCTGCTGTGACAGCAACGCCGACAATATCAAAGGCGATGCCGATGAGCACAATGATCATCAGGATCACAAGCGCTGCAAAAATACCGCTGCCCTCCAAAAGGGCATCGGATATTCTGGTAATTAAGGCCGAAATGATGACCGTAGTAAAGAAAATAGTTATGATCCATCCGGCTCTGCTGTTTTTATTTTTTCTGGACTTTTTCTGTACCGCAGATGTCCGAACTGTTTTATTCAAAATAGAGTGCCTCCTGAGAAAAAGTGGCAGCAGGAAGGGTAAATCTTACGGCTTAGGTCGGGTTGGCTTTCCCTGTGCAAAAACCTTTCGTTGCCGACAAGGCAGTTTCCTTTTCATTCGCACACCGACAGGTTGCCCATATCGGTACCCGATTGCCACTGAGTCCGTACTGCAATCCCCTACCTGCCCATTTATGACAGCCTAGGTGATTTCCACGACGGCTTCCACCGGCTCCTATCCTCTTTTGCAGATAATCTTTCATGAGAATATCGCTTTTACCTATGGCCATAGGCTCCGGCGCGTTGCTCCTCAATCCCGAGTTATCCACGCAAGGCAGGCTACACTGCACCCAGCACACGATTCTGTGCACCGAGCTGCAGGTTCATCTCCTGAGTCGTACCCATCGGGAAGACAAAATGCCTACGCAGCCGACGTCGCACAAGTTCAGGTCTCCGCGGAAACTGGGGCGGCAGCCACATGCCATTGCGGCTCGCCCAATAACCTTAACCCCCAGCACCCACCCGAAACTGGGCGTAACAAGCAGGCACCAGGGACTTCATCGATATGCCCTTTAAAGGATTTTTAGGCCCTTCTTCAGAACCGGCAGATTCGACTAGGATACTGCGCCTCCTTTTGTATTTTATCATAATATGAATGAATATACAAGAAAAAT
>JAZQOW010000074.1:0-13860 GCA_045628065.1 Faecousia sp. | reverse complement strand
TGTGGCTCACACCTATTCAGGGTATGAAAACACCGTAAAGGCCACAATCGAAAAAGCGGTGGAAAACCGCGGCATGGGTAATTTGATCTTAGCCCTCAACATAAGTCGGAGGCCAAGCGGTCTTAGGAAGACAACAGGTCAATCCAACTCCTTGGCTCACAGAACGACATGGCTACGATCCGACTTTGTGGCTCACACCTATTCAGGGTATGAAAACACCGTAAAGGCCACAATCGAAAAAGCGGTGGAAAACCGCGGCATGGGTGATTTGATCTTAGCCCTCAACATCCCCATGGAAACCGTTACGGAAGTCACCGACTCCGGCGCAAAGACCTTTGAGCGCAAGGTATTCCCCGGTTATGTTCTTGTAAAAATGATTATGAGCGATGACAGCTGGTACATCATCAAGAATATTCGCGGCGTTACCAATTTTGTCGGCTCCGGCGGTAAGCCCACTGCACTCACCGAAGAAGAGGTTCTTGCTCTCGGCGTCGAAAAACGCGAGATCATCGTGCCCTATGCCGTTGGCGATATGGTCACCATCAGCGAAGGTCCTTTCACTTCCTTCAAGGGTACTGTGGAAGCTATTGATGTGAACGAAAATACCGTCCGCGTCATTGTTCCTCTGTTCGGCAGAGATACCCCCATCGAGCTCGAGCTGGATGAGGTTGAGCCGGTTTCCGAATAAACGGATCGTTTCCGGGCAGAACGTGGGAGGGGTAACGCCCCGCCAAAAATACGCATCGCGTATCACCACATTTTTTCAGGAGGTGCTCTTCAATGGCACAGAAAGTTACAGGTTATATTAAACTGCAGATCCCCGCAGCCAAAGCGACTGCTTCTCCCCCTGTTGGCCCCGCACTTGGCCAGCACGGCGTCAATATTTCCCAGTTCATCAAGGAATTCAATGAGCGTACTAAGGACCAGGCAGGCTTCAAGATCCCTGTCGTCATTACGGTTTATGCCGACCGCTCCTTCTCCTTCATCACCAAGACCCCCCCTGCACCCATGCTGATCCTCAAGGCTGCCGGTCTGGACAAGGGCTCCGGTGTTCCCAACAAGACCAAGGTTGGTTCCATTACCCAGGCGCAGGTTAAGGAGATTGCCGAGAGAAAGATGCCCGACCTCACTGCTGCTTCCATCGAAGCTGCTATGAGCATGATCGGCGGCACCGCTCGCTCCATGGGCATCACCGTTACCGACTGATTTTCCGTTTGCCGAGGTCGAAGGTTATATGCCTGACCTCAAAAATGTGGGAGGATTATTCCGCATCACCACTTTAAGGAGGATATAACATTGTTTAGAGGTAAGAAATATAAGGATAGCGCGAAGCAGATCGATCGCGCTACGCAGTATGAAGTTCCCGATGCACTTGCCCTCGTGTGCAAGACTGCATCTGCTAAGTTCGATGAGACCGTTGAAATCCATGTAAAGCTCGGCGTTGACTCCCGTCATGCTGACCAGCAGGTTCGCGGTGCTATCGTTCTTCCCAACGGCACTGGCAAGACTCGCAAGGTTCTTGTTTTTGCTAAGGACGCAAAGGCTGATGACGCTAAGGCAGCCGGCGCTGACTATGTCGGCGGCATGGATATGGTTGAGCGTATCACCAAGGAAAACTGGTTCGATTTCGACGTTGTTGTCGCTTCCCCTGACATGATGGGCATCGTTGGCCGTCTTGGTAAGGTTCTTGGTCCTAAGGGTCTCATGCCCTCCCCCAAGGCCGGTACCGTGACCCCCAATGTGGCACAGGCTGTCAAGGAAGTCAAGGCCGGTAAGATCGAATACCGCCTGGACAAGACCAACATCATCCACTGCCCCATCGGTAAGGTTTCCTTCGGTGCTGAGAAGCTGGTCGAGAACATGGACGCTCTCATGGGCGCTATCATCAAGGCCAAGCCCGCTGCTGCCAAGGGTCAGTACGTCCGCTCCTGTGTGGTTGCTTCCACCATGGGCCCCGGCGTCAAGGTCAACACCAACAAGTATTAATATAAAATAATTCATATAATAGCAAAAACTGCTTGACTTTTCAGGCAGTTTTTGTTATAATAATTAGGCTGCCAAAGACAGCAGGAGGCTTTCGCCGTAAAAGGATTCCCTTTCCTGCCGAGGTTACACACAATGTACCAACAGTTTCTGTGTCCTCATGTGCTTTGGCATGAGGACATTTATTTTTTCGGAGGTGACAACTTAATGCCCAATGCAAAGGTTCTCGAAAGCAAGAAGGCAATCGTTGATGCCATGACCGATAAGCTTCAGAATGCTACTTCTGCTGTATTTATCGATTACAAAGGCATCACTGTCGCACAGGATACCGAGCTCCGTAAAAAGTTCCGTGAAGCAGGTGTGGAATACACCGTTGTTAAGAACACTCTGACTCGTTTCGCCGCCAACAATGCCGGCTATAACCAGTTTGACGAAGTTCTCAATGGCACTACTTCCATGGCCAGCACCACCGGCGACCCCATTGCTCCGGCTCGTATCGTCAGCGAATTTGCCAAGAAGAACAAGAACATCCTTAAAATCAAGGGTGGCTTCGTAGAAGGCTCCGTCATGAGCGTTGATCAGCTCATGGGCTTCGGCGAACTCCCCTCCAAGGACGCACTCGTTGCTCAGGTCCTTGGTACTTTCCTTGCCCCCATCTCCTCTCTGGCCTTTGTTATCAGCCAGATCTGCGAGCAGAAGGGCGGCGCTCCTGCCGGCGAAGAAGCCGCAGAAGCCTGATTCATTCACTCTCACTTTTAACACAATCATTTTAGGAGGATATTATAATGTCTGAAAAAATTGCTGCTCTGATTGAAGAAGTCAAGGCTCTTACCGTTGTTGAACTCGCTGAGCTCGTTCATGCTCTGGAAGAAACCTTTGGTGTTTCCGCCGCTGCTGCCGCTGTTGCTGCTCCCGCTGCCGGTGGTGCTGCCGAAGCTGAAGAAAAGACCGAATTCGACCTCATCCTCAAGGACGTTGGCGCTTCCAAGCTGGGCGTCATCAAGGTTATCCGTGCTGCTACCGGCCTCGGCCTGAAGGAAGCAAAGGAAATCGCCGACAACTGCCCCAAGACCCTCAAGGAAGCTATCTCCAAGGAAGACGCAGAGAAGCTGGCTGAGGAACTCAAGGCCGCTGGCGCAACCGTCGAAATCAAGTAATTTTTCACGATTTCATCTTGAGCCGCAATCCGAAAGGGTTGCGGCTCTTTTTATAAAAACCGCCTGCTTCTATGTCGAAAGCAGGCGGTTTCAGATTATTCAGTTACAGCAATTTCTGTTTTCTTTGCCGGTACCAGAAGTCCCAGAATGCAGAAGGCAGTCAGCACAATGGTCACAGCCAATCCGCCTTCCAAGCCGAAGCTGCCGCCGTTCCAAAGCTCAGCGGCTTTTCCGGTTTCCAGCGTAGTTTGAAGGAAAGCAGGGTTCGTCGGTAAACCGCTGACAGGGATACCGAATACGCAGCCCTGAACAAAATTCCATGCGGAGTGGATTGCTGCTGCAGCCCAGATGCTTCCCCGCTTAATAAACACGATAGAGGCAAAAATGCCAAACAGGAGGATATTGCAGAAGGCAAGCAGGGAAAATCCGTTGTTAGATAAATGCAGCAGACCGAAGGCGATGCTGTTGATCAGAACAGCAAGTGCAATATTGCTTCTTCTGGCTATGGACATCATAAAGTAGCCCCTGCAAAGCATTTCTTCACTCATTCCCTGAATTAAAAATGCCACGAAGTAAACCGCAATCAGGCTCAGCGATGCCTGATTCCATGTGATGGTGATGCTTTTACCTGCAACCAGAGCAGCAAGCGCGAACATTCCTGCGCCAACAACCAGACCTAAGAGGTATTCCGGCACAGCACCTTTCTTTCTGAATCCAAGAGAGGGCATCTTTCGGTTCTGAATGGTTTTGCAAAACAAAAGAACGAAAAGAATCAGAACAACGGTTGCATAGAGGGAGGGAAGAAGGATACGCTCCGTGAGTTGATTAGCGAATGCCTCAAGTATGGCTTCGTCTGCCACGCCACTGAGCGAGATCTCGAACAGACCGCTCATCATGGAAGGGTCTGCAATCATAACGATTAAACCAATGCAAGCAACTACCAGCGTTTCCGCGATGGTTGCTACAAGAAAGACAGCGATAAAGACCAGAATTTCTAAAATCCAATGTAATCCGGGTTTGGCTTGCTTTGTTTCAAGCTCAGCATAAGTCATGGGCAGCAGTTTGCGTATCATGGAAGTATCCTCCTTTTCAAATTAGTCCTTGGGTGAGAGATCAACGGTTCTGCGCAGGATGGAATAAGCAGGAACACAGCAGGGGAGAGGCATCGTAAACTCCATCTGGGGATTTTTCGGCTCTTCGATGGGGGTGCCATCGGGAAGCTGCATCATGGGAGCTACAATGGGGAAGGGTTTCAGATCGGGGCCGACCAGCTCCAGCTCGTCTCCGGCTTTGAATTTGTTTCGCAGGCTCATGGTTGCAAGACCGTCAGGAGTACAGTCTGTGACAATCGCGCAGACCTGACATTCGCGGATGTAGCGCGAATTTTCATAGTACTGCCCGGGCTGACCGTAGAAGAAACCGGTGGCATAGTGGCGGTGAGATATTTTATCGACTTCATTGCGCCATACCGGGTCGATGGGTTCGCCATTTGCCACGGCATCAAGCACATGACGGTAGGCGCCCGTGACGATGGCAGCATAATAGGAGGATTTTGCTCTGCCTTCAATTTTCAGGCAGTCCACACCCGCATCCATCAGATCATCCAGATGGTCAATCATGCACATATCCCGGCTGTTCATAATGTAGGTGCCCTTTTCGTCCTCAAATACCGGGAAATACTCGCCGGGACGCTTTTCCTCCATCAGTGCATACTGATAGCGGCAGGGCTGTGCACAGGCACCGCGGTTGGAGTCGCGCCCGGTCATATAGTTGGAGAGAAGGCAGCGGCCGGAGTAGGAGACGCACATAGCGCCATGTGCAAAAACTTCGATCTCAAGCTCCTGTGGGGCTTTCTCCCGAATTTCCCGGATTTCCGAAAGATTCAGCTCTCTGGCCAGCACCACACGTTTGGCGCCAAGCTCATACCATGCCTTTGCGCTTTCGAAATTCGCGATAGAAACCTGCGTAGACATATGAATTTCGCAGGAAGGCGCATATTTCTGTGCCAGACGGAAGGCACCTAGATCCGCTACGATCAGGGCATCCACTCCGACATCGTTCAGCTGCTCCAGATGGGCGGGGAGATGGACGATTTCGTTGTTTCTCGCCATCGTATTCACGGTGACGTGCGTTTTGACTCCATGGCTATGGGCAAAGGCCACGGCTTCAGGAAGCTCCTGCGGTGTAAAGTTCCCCGCAAAGGAGCGCATACCGAAGCTGGTGCCTGCCAGATAAACGGCGTCTGCTCCGTAGAGCACTGCCATTTGCAGGCGCTCCATATCGCCCGCCGGGGCTAAAAGCTCTGGTTTTTTTCTCATCATGCTTCTGATCCTATATAGTCTTCGCTGGCAATAAAGGATTCGAAGCTATCCCAATCCTGATAGAAATGGCTCACGCCATCCTTGCCGTAGGCGAAGAAATAATAATTGGTATCCTCCGGGTACAGGGCTGCCTCAATGGCATTGAGCCCCGGATTGTCGATCGGACCGGCGGGGAGGCCGGAGTAGACATAGGTGTTATAGGGGCTGTCCAGCTCGGTGTCGAACGATTCTCCCATGATTTCGGCGGCATAGAACACGGTGGAGTCCATTTGCAGTCGGGTAAGACTATCGCTGTTCAGGCGGTTATAGATGACAGAGGCAATCTTTGCTTCCTCATCCACTGCGGCAGCCTCTTCCTGAATGATGGAGGCAATGGAGAGGATTTCGCGCAGGCTGTAACCGGTGGTCGCAACACGCGCCATGATCTTCTCATCTATGCGGTTATTGAAGTTGGACAGGAATTTTTTGATGACATTATCCGCATCGTCGGACAGATAGAATTCATAGGTATCCGGGAAGAGATAGCCATCGAGCCGATAGGGGCTGCCATGCTCCAGACCTTCCAAGAAGTCATAATCAAAGCTATGATGCGCGGCAGCCTCGGAAAGCTCTTCAACGGTACAGATTCCGGCTTCCTCCAGTGCTTCAAAGATCTGCATGGAGGTTTTGCCTTCAATGATGGTAACGGTTGTGGTCATGCGGTTATAGGAGCCGGACATGCCGTTGACCAGTGCATGATAGTCAAACAGGGTGTTTAGCTCGTAGACACCGGGGCTGACCTTTTGCTCCACATGCGAGTATTTACCGTAAAGATTAAACAGCCAGGGGTATTCGATGAGTCCGGCATTATGCAGTTTCTCGGTGATTTTGTTCAGGTTATCGCCTTCGCTGATGGTCACGGTAGCAAGGCTGTCCTTTTTTGTCAGTGCAAGGACATCATCGGCACACAGCCAGGCAAATTTTGCAATCATAATGGCAGCGGCGGCTACCAGCGAAAAATAAATGATGTTGCCGAAAATGGACAGGGCAAGGGAGTCCTTTCTCTTTCTGCGGCGGCGTTCCCGTCTGCGCTGGAAAAAGGTAAGGCGCTTGCGCGAAGAGGGAGCAGCCTCCGGTTCTGTTTCCTCTATGATTTCTGTTTCGGACTCCGAAGCAGGCTCCTGAGGGGTTTCTTCAAAGTTCCGGTCGAAATATTCATCAAAGGTATCCCGATATTCCTGATCGTGGAATTCTTCAGGTGTATTTTGCAGGGAATCTCTATCTGCAAGCTCCTGGCGAAGCTCCTCGATCAAAGAGTCGATGCTGTTATCATCGTTGGGTTGTGTATAGTTGTCCATGAGTGCTCCTTTCAGGGTCTGGCGAGACGGTATACGAGACCGGCTTTGATCTGTTCTGCACATGCCTCACCCTTCAGCGCCTTTACCAGCAGCAGGCCGAAATCCAGCGCGGTGCCGGGACCTGCACTGGTGAGCAGCTTCCCATCGGTGACGGTGGGAACATTTTCCTGCATCAGTGCCGAACCCATCCGATCCTCCAGACCGGGATAGCAGATGGCTTTCTTGCCATCCGTGATGCCAAGCTTTGCGAGGATGGTCGGGGCAGCACAGATGGCGGCAACATAGCGGTCATGTGTCCAGGCATAGGTAACAGCCTGCAATGCTTTTTCACAGCCCAGGATGGAATTAACGCCGCCCATACCGCCGGGCAGTACGATCATTTCCATAGCATCTAAGTCCATTTCCTCAGGGGAGAGGTCTGCCTGAACCTGAATTCCGTGGCCGCCGCGGATGAGCGCACCGTTGAGACCTACAAACTGCACCGGTATATCCGCCCGGCGGAGGATATCGCAGGGGGCAATGGCTTCTGTCTCTTCAAAGCCGTTTCCTAATAAAATATAAACCATAATTACTCCTCTATACAATCTTTAACAAGGCGGAAGATTTCTTCGTGGATATCCTCTCTTGTGCGCATTCCCTGCGCTCCGGCACAGTTGATGATCCGCCAGCCATAGTATTCTGCCGCCTGTCTGCCGGTTGCACGGCAGAGGCGAAGATAATCCAGATCCTTTTCGTGGATATCCGCAGTGGTATTCGTTTGCTGTTCACGCGAGCGCATCATAGACTCCGTGAGAGAAATGGGAGCATCCAGATAGAGAACCATATCCGGCTTCGGAAGTCCCAGAAGATCAAACTCTGTATCATACAGCCAGCGGAAGAAGCTGCTGCGCGTGTTTTCCGGCAGCTTGCTTGCCTGATGCACGGCATTGGAGGTGGTATAGCGGTCGCAGACCAGCAGACCGCCCTTCTCATAATAGTCTCCCCAGATTTTCTTATAGGAGGCATAGCGGTCTACTGCGTAAAACATGGAAGCGGCATAGGCATTCACATCGGTGGGCTTGGTGCCGAATTCGCCGCCCAGATACATGCGGATCAGGGCAGAAGACGGCTCCTGATACTGCGGAAAGACGATGGTCTGAAAATCTGTTCCCATAGCGTTCAGACGCTCCTTGAGCAGAGAGAACTGCGTGGATTTTCCGACACCGTCGGTACCCTCAATGACGATCAGTTTACCCATGGCGCTTTCCTCCGCGCAGCCTCTGACCCATGACGGCAAACAGGAATTTGGGAAGACGCATCATGCGGCCCAATCTCCATGGCTCCTTGTAGAGCCGGTAGAGCCATTCCAGCTGGAGCTTGATCATCCATTTCGGCGCACGCTTGACCGTGCCTGCAAAGCCGTCGAGTGAGCCGCCGAGGCCGATCATCATGGAAACCTTCAGCTCGTTCTTGTGCTCGCGCATGAATTTTTCCTGCTTCGGCGCACCGAGACAAACAAAGAGCACATCAGGCTGCACGGCATTGATTTTTTCAATGACCGCCGCTTCATCCTTAAAATAGCCGTCAGCAATTCCGCATATCTGAAGACGCGGGTGTTTTTTTATCATATTTTCGGCAGCCATTTCGCCGATTCCGGGTTTACTTCCCAGAAGATATAGGGTTTTTCCGGTCTCCTCGCAGATGCCCAGAAGATTTTCGGCAAAGTCAATGCCTGCGACCTTCTGCTTCAGGGGCGTGCCGAGAAGCTTTGCACCCAGCACAACACCGGCACCGTCAGGAAGAACGATAGCGGCATCATTGAGAAGCGCACAGAAGGCTTCATCGTGCATGGCTTCATAGACGATTTCCGCGTTGGGGGTAACGATATAGGAGGCTTCAGGCTGAGAGAGTATTTTTTTCCCTTTTTCCAGTGCCTCGTCCATGGTCACGTTGTCAAAACGGACCCCCATTACATCAATTTTATTCATTTCTGCGCTTCACTTTCTTTGGCAAGCGCACCTTCCAGTGCAAGCGCCAACTGATCGGGGCAGGAGGTATTTCTCATGCCGCAGCGAATCCCCTTGAGGCGGGCGATGACTTCCTTTGCTTCCATGCCCTCTACAAGGTGGGACAGACCTTTGGTATTTCCGTTGCAGCCGCCGCGAAAGCGGAGATTTTTTACAATGCCGCCATCGAGTTCAAAATCAATTCCGGTGGAGCAGGTGCCACGAGTTGCATAGGTATAGTTCATATTCATTCTCCTTTGGCTTATTCCATGAGGTCACAGGTGCTCATACCAACGTAGTCGATGAGCTTTTCCGGATCGAGCATCATCTGCACACCACGGGCACCGGCAGATACACCGATGGCATCAAAGAGCAAGGCGGTCTCTTCAATGTAGGTGGGATATTGCTTTTTCATACCCACGGGGCTGCAGCCGCCGCGGATATAGCCGGTGAGACCAAGCAGCTCTTTCACATGGATCATTTCTACTTTTTTGTTGCCGGAAGCTCTGGCTGCTTTTTTTAAGTCCAGCTCGCAGCAGACAGGAATGCAGAAAACACAAATGCCGGTTTTATCGCCCCGTGCCACCAGTGTTTTGAAAATCTGTTCCGGGGGCACATGGAGCTCCTGCGCTGCATGGAGTCCGCTGAGGTCGGATTCGTCCACTTCGTATTCTAATACACGGATGGAAATTCCTGCCTGCTCCATCAGGCGCATGGCATTGGTTTTGGTCATAGAAATCACCTGATTCCTTTGCCTATGGGCAAAATTCTACACATATATTATACATGCTTTGTCAACGGGTTGCAATTCCTTTCTAATCATGATATAGTTTATTCACTTGTGTGAAAGGAGCTATGATTATGGCAATAGATAAGGTAAAAGAGTATTTTGCACAATTCGGAATGGAGTCCCGCATTATGGAAATGGAGCTATCCTCCGCCACTGTAGAGCTTGCAGCGCTGGCTGTTGGCGTAGAGGGCGCACGGATCGCAAAATCCCTTTCCTTTATGACCAAGGACGGCCCCATCCTCATTATTGCTGCCGGTGATGCCAAGGTGGATAACAGCAAATATAAGCACATGTTCGGCCAGAAGGCAGCGATGCTGAAATTTGATGAGGTGGAAGAGCTGATCGGCCACGCGGTCGGCGGTGTCTGCCCCTTTGCCATTAAGCCGGATGTCCGGACCTATCTTGATGAATCCCTCAAGCGTTTCACCACAGTCTTTCCCGCCTGCGGCAGCGGCAACTCTGCCATTGAGCTGACCATCCCTGAGCTTGAACAGTATTCGCAGAACTTTGTCAGCTGGGTCGATGTGACAAAGAGCAAGGAAGTAGGCTGATATGGAAAAATACCGTGTAGAACGTGATTCCATGGGGGAAATCATGGTTCCCTCTGACCGCTATTGGGGCGCACAGACCCAGCGGAGTCTGGAGCATTTCCCCATTGGTGTAGAAAAAATGCCCCCTGAGGTGATCTCTGCCTTTGCCACGCTCAAAAAGGCGGCAGCGATTGCAAATCATAAGCTGGGAAGGCTGACCGACGAGCGCTGCGAGCTGATTTGCCGTGTCTGCGATGAAATTCAGGAAGGGAAGCTGGAAGGGAATTTCCCTCTGGCTGTCTGGCAGACGGGAAGCGGCACCCAGTCGAATATGAATGTGAATGAGGTCATTGCCAACCGCGGCAACGAGCTGGCAGGGGAGAAGCTGCTTCATCCCAATGACCATGTCAACTGCTCTCAGAGCTCCAATGATACCTTCCCCTCGGCTATGCATATTGCAGCGGCACAGGGAATCCAGCGGCAGCTTCTGCCCGCGATGGAGGAAATGGAGCAGGAGCTTCTTAGATTAGAGGAAGCCAATCGCGGCATTATCAAAACAGGCCGCACCCATTTGCAGGACGCTGTCCCCATTGCCTTCTCTCAGGAGATTTCCGGCTGGCGTGCCATGCTCCTGTGCTGTAAGGACATGCTCCAGAAGGCATTGGAGGCGCTATATCCTCTGGCGCTTGGCGGCACAGCAGTCGGCACCGGGCTGAATGCCCCTGCCGGATTTGCAGAGGGTGTTGCCGAAGAAGTGGCAGCACTGACGGGTCTGCCCTTTGTCTCCGAGGAGAATAAATTCCATGCACTCAGCTCCCGGGACGCTATGGTATTCGCCCACGGCGCCCTGAAGGCTCTGGCTGCCGACTTAATGAAAATTGCCAACGATATTCGCTGGCTTGCCTCCGGCCCCCGCTGCGGGCTTGGAGAAATCTCTATCCCCGAAAATGAGCCGGGCAGCTCCATTATGCCGGGCAAGGTGAACCCCACCCAGTGCGAGGCACTGACCATGGTGGCGGTACAGGTCATGGGCAATGATGCTGCGGTAGGCATTGCCGCAAGTCAGGGCAATTTCCAGCTCAATGTCTTTATGCCGGTGCTGTTTTATAATTTCAATCAGTCTGTCCGCCTGCTTTCCGATGCCATTCGCACCTTTGTAAAAAACTGCCTGCGCGGTCTCACAGCGAACCGGGAAAAAATGCAGGAGAATCTGGATAAATCTCTGATGCTGGTAACGGCGCTCAATCCCCATATCGGCTATGACCGCGCCGCAAAGGTTGCCAAGCTGGCATTCCGAGAGAACTGTTCTCTGAAAGAAGCCGCTGTCGCACTGGGCTTCCTCACAGGCGAGGAATACGACCGCGCCGTCCAGCCGGAGAATATGGTTTAGTTTTCATTCTATTAGGGGAGTGCATGTGCAGTTTAAGAAACAGATAATTGCTTACCGCATTGCCTCTTTGGTCGGCAGCGTTGCGTTTTTCTTCTCCTCTGGCCGCTGGAATGCAGAATTGCACCTTGGTTCCAGCCAATGGCCTATTTGTACTGTGAGCGCAGCGGACAGGGACGTCTGACTGAGCTGAAAATCTTCATTGTAATTGCTCTTGTAAGTGGTTTGACTTCCCATTTATGGTGGAAAAACACTTTATGCTACCGTGTTCAGTTATTTTTCGTGTTCCTGTCTATAGCATTTTTACTCCGGTCCCTTGTTTGGCGCGGCAAAAGAATATTCGGGGCATAATAGAAGTGACCACCGATGTACGTACATTGGTGGTCACTTTACGGAATGATTGTTTAACAATAGATAAAAAAACAAATGTTATGTTTTCTTCTTGAGAATATGTTCATCTGCATAAACAAAAACTAAACATGCAATAGAAAAACATAAAAAGAGAATAAATGCAGTGAGTGTAGTTGATGATGATAAATAGTTTGCAATGTCAAGTCTAAATATTGCTGAAATAACTGTTGCAATTTGTACTGCTTTATCACCTAAAAACAATACTACAACAACGCAAGCTATTATTAAATCTATGAATAGATTCACTTTTCCTGCTTGCGAGGTTATTTCGCTTTTTATTGCAGGAATTAACAGAGAAAATATTTTTGAAATAAACGAGATAGATTTATTCGGCTTATCCTTGCTTTTTTGATTCATAGTTTATTTTTCTCCATTCTAAATATGCTACGACATCTGTTGCAAAAAGTCCCCAAAATCCAAGAGAAAGAATAATCATATAGAATGGATTAAACACAAAATAACCAACAATTAAACCGGTAATAAAAAATGTCGTAAAAAAGGTGCCAAGAATACACATTATTAGACCTACAGTTAGATAAAATAATGGAATATGTACACACATGATATTATTATCCCCTTTGGAATTCAAATAATCAGGACAGATAATATAATAAGTCATGTGTTCTGCAAAATTGGTCGAATTAATATCTACATCGGAGGAATATAATTCTTTTTTAATCCAATCCTGAACAGTCTGATTTAATTCAGACAAATATGCACTCTTATCATCCGCATGCTTTAAACCGATAGAATAAAAGGACTTAAGGTGTTCTTTTTCCTCATCAGAAATATCTGGAAAATTATCAGATTCATACTTTTTATACTGCTCTTTAAAAGCAATTTGTATCTTTGTATTTTTATGATTATAATTATGATTTCTCATCTGTTTCACGTCTTTTCTTTGTTTCTGGAAACGCTTCTATTATTGCTAATGCAAAAGAGTACATTCGTTTTTCTGGAATTCTAAAGATATTCTCAACGTTAATCTTTATTTCTTTATCAGTTTCTTTTTTTGATGCTAATTGTACTTCCAAAAAACCTTCTTTTACTTCAGCAATAAAAAACTCATATGGTTTTATTTCAAGAGACGGCTGAATCGAAACAGACAATTTTTTATTTGACTTTTCATCTGACACATTATTCACCTCTCTTCATCTTTTTTTCTATTATAACAACATATAAAAAAATACGCAACAACAAAACGCATAAAACAATGTAATTTTTTGTTATAACTTGTAACATTTTTGCCAATAATTTTTTTTAGAGACATCGACTATGAAAAAAAGTAGCAACTTCTGAAAAGAAGCTGCTGCTTTTTTTGGCGGAGAAGAAGGGATTTGAACCCTTGCGCGCTTTTTAGACGCCTACTCCCTTAGCAGGGGAGCCCCTTCGGCCTCTTGGGTACTTCTCCGAATATAAACAACGATATGAAATTGGCGGAAAGTATGGCGGAGAGAGTGGGATTCGAACCCACGGCGCATTGCTGCGTCACTGGTTTTCAAGACCAGCTCCTTAAACCGCTCGGACATCTCTCCGAATGTTCTCTTTCATACAAACGGTATTCTATCATAGCTCCGCGCGTTTGTCAATCTTTTTCTTTTCGGGGAAGAAAAACCCGCCGGGGCGCTTGATGTTGTGCCGGAAAAGTGCTATACTGTTCAAAAATCCAAAATAGAAGGTGTTTTTTATGACAAGAATCGACATTTATTCCGGCTTCCTCGGCGCCGGCAAGACGACGCTCATTAAAAAGATGATCAAAGAGGCCTACGCGGGTGAAAAACTGGTGCTGATCGAAAACGAATTCGGTGAGATCGGCATTGACGGCGGCTTTCTGCAGGAGGCCGGCATCGAGATCACAGAGATGAATTCCGGCTGCATTTGCTGTACGCTCGTCGGCGATTTCACAAAGGCACTGGATGAGGTGATCCGTGACTATGCGCCCGACCGCATCATCATCGT
>JAZQOW010000073.1:0-27172 GCA_045628065.1 Faecousia sp. | reverse complement strand
GCCAAGGCTGCTCTGAAGATCGCCTGCGACCTGATCGACGAAGGCATGATCGATGAGAAGAAGGCTGTCGCCATGATCGATCCCCGTAACCTGGATACCCTGCTGCATCCCCAGTTCGATACCAAGGCTCTCAAGGCTGCTACCCCCATGGGCCGCGGTCTGGGCGCTTCCCCTGGCGCTGCCTGCGGCAAGGCGGTATTCACCGCTGCTGATGCCGAAGCATGGAACGCCAGAGGCGAAAAGGTCATTCTGGTTCGTCTGGAAACCTCTCCCGAGGATATCACCGGCATGAAGGCCGCTCAGGGCATCCTGACCGTGCGCGGCGGCATGACCTCCCACGCAGCCGTTGTTGCCCGCGGCATGGGCAAGTGCTGTGTCTCCGGCTGCGGCGACATCACCATGAACGAGGACGCCAAGCTGTTCACCCTGAACGGCAAGGAATATCACGAGGGCGACTGGCTGTCCATCGACGGCTCCACCGGCAACATCTATGACGGCATCATCCCCACCGTTGATGCCACCATCTCCGGCTACTTCGGCCGCATCATGGGCTGGGCTGACAAGTTCCGCACCATGAAGGTCCGCACCAATGCCGACACCCCCGCCGATGCCAGAAAGGCACGCGAGCTGGGCGCAGAAGGCATCGGCCTGTGCCGTACCGAGCATATGTTCTTCGAGGCAGACCGCCAAGCCGCATTCCGCGAAATGATCTGCTCCGACAATGCAGAAGATAGAGAAGCTGCTCTGGCAAAGATTCTGCCCTATCAGCAGAGCGACTTCGAAGCCATCTACGAAGCACTTGAAGGCTATCCCGTCACCATCCGCTTCCTCGATCCCCCCCTCCATGAATTCGTTCCCACCGAGCAGGCCGACATCGAACTGCTGGCCGCTGCACAGGGCAAGAGCGTAGAAACCATCCGCGCCATCATCGACAGCCTGAAGGAATTCAACCCCATGATGGGTCACCGCGGCTGCCGTCTTGCCGTCACCTATGCCGAAATCGCTGCCATGCAGACCCGCGCCGTCATCCGCGCTGCCATCAAGGTCAAGGCCAACCATCCCGATTGGCGCATGGTTCCCGAAATCATGATCCCGCTGGTCGGCGACATCAAGGAGCTCAAGTACGTCAAGGACGTTGTCGTAAAGACCGCCGATGCGGAAATCGCTGCCGCAGGCGCTGACCTCACCTACGAAGTCGGCACCATGATCGAAATCCCCCGCGCTGCCCTGACGGCAGACGCCATTGCAAAGGAAGCTGAATTCTTCTGCTTCGGCACCAACGACCTGACCCAGATGACCTACGGCTTCAGCCGCGACGATGCAGGCAAGTTCCTCGACGCTTACTACGACGCCAAGATCTTCGAGAGCGACCCGTTCGCAAGACTGGACGTCTCCGGTGTCGGCCGTCTGATGGAAATGTCCATCGAGCTCGGCAAGAAGGTGCGCCCCGCTCTGCATTGCGGCATCTGCGGCGAACACGGCGGCGACCCCAGCTCCGTAGAATTCTGCCACAAGCTGGGCCTCAACTACGTCTCCTGCAGCCCCTTCCGCGTCCCCATCGCCCGCCTCGCCGCTGCGCAGGCTGCTATTCGCGATTCGCACTAATCAGCATATTCTGCTTGATATAGAGCAAGAATAAACCAATCATCACGGTCACATCACCCAACAAGTGATGTGACCGTTCTTTTTTTGCCCGAACATGGGCAAAGGTCGGTTGTCCTATTCGGATGACCGGCCATTTTCTGTTCCAGGGGCACGGATTTCGATATTTGTAATAAAAATCCCTTCGGGGAAAAATAAAGGAGGAAACCAAAATGGAATACTGCAAGGTGATTGCAGTCACCAACCAGAAAGGCGGCGTTGGCAAGACGACCACCACGGTAAATCTCGGGATTGGGCTGGCGCAGGCGGGTAAGCGTGTTTTGCTCATTGACGCAGATCCGCAGGGTAGTCTGACCCTGAGTCTCGGGTTCAAAACCCCAGACACGCTTGATTTATCGCTTGCAACGGTCATGGACGCGCTGATTCGGGACGATGAGCCGGAGCCCGGCATGGGCATCATCCATCATGACGAGGGGATCGACCTGTTGCCCTCAAACATTGAACTGTCCGGCGTGGAAACACGGCTTATCAACACCATGAGCCGCGAATTTGTCCTGAAAAGCTATCTGGATACCGTTCGCAGTCGGTATGACTACATCCTCATCGACTGTATGCCCTCCCTCGGCATGATGACGATCAATGCCTTCGTGGCTGCCGACAGCATCATCATTCCCTCTCAGCCTAATTACCTGTCAACCAAAGGTCTGAATCTGCTGCTGCAATCCGTGTCCAAAGTGAAGCGTTCCATTAACCCGAAGCTGCGGATCGACGGCATTCTCCTGACTATGGTTGAGGGACGCACCACTAACGCAAAGTCCATTATTGATGCTCTGCGAAACGGCATCGGGCAGAACATCCGTATCTTTCAGGCAGAGATTCCCCATTCCGTCCGGGCGGCAGAGTGCAGCCTGAAGGGCGTCAGTATTTATTCTCACGACAATAACGGCAAGGTCGCCGACGCATACCGTGCCATGACGAAGGAGGTGACAGACATTGAAAGGCAAGCCCTCGGTAGATCTCGGCCTGACCGCTTACGATGAGCTCTTTATGACCGATCAGGAGCGAGCAGAGAGCCGACTTCCCAAAATCTATGACATCCCGCTTGACCAGATCGACGATTTTCCCGACCACCCGTTCAAGGTGCGGAACGATGACGATATGGCACAGCTCATCGAGAGCGTCAAAGCAAGAGGCATCATCACGCCCATTACTTTGCGCCCCAAAGAGGATGGGCGCTATGAGATCATTTCCGGCCACCGCAGAAGACGCGCCTGCGAAATGGCAGGTTTTCCGACCATTCCAGCAGAAATCAAGGAAATGTCACGGGATGAAGCCATCGTGCAAATGGTGGACTCCAATCTGCAAAGATCGGTGATTCTTCCAAGCGAAAAGGCGTTTTCCTATAAAATGAAGCTGGATGCAATAAAACGCCTGCCCGGAAGACCATCAAAAGAAAATTGTGGACCAGTGGGCCACAATTTTGATGGGCAGAAATCAAGAGAAATATTGGCTGAGGATTCAACTGATAGTGCAAGGCAAATCCAACGCTATATCCGGCTGACAGAGTTGATTCCAGATATTCTGCAAATGGTGGATGATGGCAGAATCGCACTTCGTCCTGCTGTTGAGCTGTCCTATCTCACAAAGCAGGAGCAGACCAACCTGTACAGCGTGATGGAGATAGCAGACGCGACACCCTCCCACGCGCAGACTATGAAAATGCGCAGATTCTCGTCCGAGGGTAAACTGACGATGGAGGTACTGGAATCTATCATTGCAGAGGAAAAACCGAATCAGAAAGAAAAAATCACTCTCAAAATAGAAGTTGCGAGAAAGTACATTCCTGCCAGCGTACCCCACGAAAAGACAAACGACTATATCCTCAAGGCGCTCCAGTTTTATGCCCGCTATCAGGAGCGGCAGCGTGAAGCCTCGCGGTGATTCCCCCCTCTCGCACTCTCCCCCCTATACCTGCTGTACCTGCTGAGAAAAGTATATTTCGCACATTTGCATATTCTTAGCTACAAGGATATATTAAACAGGAAAGGAGGAATTGCCTATGAAAAAAATCGCTATGCTTCTCGTGATCGCCATGCTTCTTGCCCTGCTTGGCTGCGCCAAAGAAAAACCCGCTGAGAAAACCCCCGAACTCCCTGCACCGGAGGAAACGGCTGTAACGGTGCAGGAAGAACCCGAAGCCGAACCGAAACCTGAGATCAAGCCGACCGCGGTGCGTGAGCCGGAAGCGGTCACACCGAAAGTCCCTGCCGCAGAGCCGGAAAAGCCCGCAGAGAAAAAGCAAACCACCCCTGCGGAAAAGCCCAAGGTAGAACCCGTCAAGCCGCAGTCTGATTCTCAGGCAAAACTGCAGACGACAGCACCGCAACAGCCCGCCCCGAAAGAAGAAACGCTCTCCCCTGAACCTACATCCGAACCCGAACCCAAGCCCGAGCCTGAACCCGAGCCCGAACCTGAGCCCGAACCTGAGCCGCAGCCCGTCATCGACTCCGGCGCACTTGCCTCTGCCGGTCGGAGCTATGCGTCATCCCTCGGCTTCACGGTTGACACATC
Source organism: Faecousia sp. (assembly GCA_045628065.1). Taxonomy (GTDB): domain Bacteria; phylum Bacillota; class Clostridia; order Oscillospirales; family Oscillospiraceae; genus SVMC01. Next base: position 22,999 of record JAZQOW010000073.1, on the reverse strand, counting down.
CTTGAACCTCGGCAACGCCAGTTATTTCCCGGGTGACCGCATCCGCCTCGACTCCATGAACAGCGGCTACAGCATCGTCTGCTCCGATGTTCAGGTGACCTACGACTCCCTCATGTATGCCGACGGCAGTATCGACGGAACCCGCTGCAATGTCATAGTCACGGATGACGGCGGCGGCATCTACACCGTCTGGGTGCTGTACGGCTAATGATCAAGCTATTCCGCCAGTGAAGAACTGGCGGATTTTTATGCCAAAAAAGGAGGAAACAACATGAAGAAAAAACTTTTGAAAACCCTATCGCTGCTTCTCGCGGTGGCAATCCTCGCAGGGATGATCGCTGTCCCTGCCTCGGCTTCGACCACCGGCCTGGTGACGAAATCCGACAGTATCAACTCCACCCTGTATTTCTGGGGCGCCATGAGCAACACCTACAAATTCAACTACGCGGACGGAACATCTGCCACAGCAAATCTCGGCGGTATGTGCATCCACTACGTAGATAGGAAAGTTGCCTACTGCATCGAGCCACAGACGAGCTCCAGCCACAACACAAGCTACACCGGCACGGTCGTGGACAGCAGCACCTACTGGACGAAGAAACTGACCGCCGCCCAGCGTCACGCGATTTCCCTGATCCTGCTTTACGGCGCGCCGAACCATTTGCACAGCTCCGATGCCTACACGGAGTTCGGCTATGAGGGCGCAACGCAGATCCTCATCTGGGAGATCATCATGGGTCTGCGCAGCCCGACCGCTCCATACACGCGAAGTGATGCGAGGCTTTATAACACGTTCAGGGGCGATCGGACGTTCCCGAGCCTTGACACCGCTTATGCTGAGATCGTTTCGCTGATGCAGAATCATCTGACCATCCCGAGCTTCAGCGCAAGGACTATGGCAAAGGCACCCGCCATTACGCTGAATTATGATAGTTCCACCTCCCGCTGTTCTGCCACCGTCACTGACAGCAACGGCGTCCTTGCCAGCGATTATGACTTCACCGCAACCGGCGTGACTATGACGAAAAACGGCAACAAGCTGACGATCTCCGCACCACTGAGTGCTCTCCAGAGCGGCACCGTCATGGCATCCGCAACAGGACGTTCACTCGATGATGGCAACATGGGCGCAATGATCTGGACCTGCCCCGGCAAGCAGTCTCTCATCACCACCGTGGACACGGCCAATGACCCTGTTAGAGCTTATTTCATCCTGAAAGCAGGCGTAATCCCCGGCACGACCACCATTACAAAAACCGCGGATGATGGCGATGTGGGTGGTTATTGCTTCAAGCTCTACAAGTGGGGTGACAATCTCTCGTGGTACGGCAAATCTGAAACGGATGGACGTGTGTATGTGACCAACAGCGGATATACGCAGAGCGGCAGCACACGAACGTACACCTTCACGGGCATGACAGACGGAACATACACGTTCCTAGAGACTCTGAGCCAGAAAGGTGCAGGTAACGTGTTTCCCGATTCGTGGAGAATCCGCATCAACTATGACGGCATTATCGTTTACGACCACACCTTCACCGGCGACGATCTGACAAAGGATGCCAACGGCGACTGCCGACTGAACAAGGTACGGCTTTCCGGTTTAACAGATGGCGGCGGCATGGAAATGACGATCCACAACGCGCCCCTGACCGGTAAGCTTGAAATTGTCAAGCAGGCAGATGACGGCAATGTTTCCGGCATCTCCTTTACAGTTCATGACGCGGACGGGAACCTGATCTGCCAGGATGAAACGGATGCAAGCGGTCATCTGAATGTGCCTGACCTCCAAATCGGCAAGACTTACACCGTCACAGAAACGGAGCCCGAAGGCTACTATTCCGAGAATGCCGAGCAGACCGTTACCATACACAGCGGAACGAACACTCTGACCTTCGTAAATCACCCGATTCCCACCCTGAAAATCGTCAAGACCTCTGAAACCGGCACGGTTCAGGGGTTTTCTTTTACGGTCTATGACGTGAACGGTGTGAGTGTGGTGTCCGGCGAAACGGACGCAAACGGTGTTCTTGAATTCCAGGATAACCGCCTCAAGGTAAACACTACCTATACTGTCACCGAGGCAGAAAAAGAGGGTTATGTCTGCACCGCAAATTCAAAGACGATTACCCTCCATGAAGGTGTCAACGAGGAATCTTTCTACAACCGTCTAGTGCGCGGCAGCATCAAGATTACAAAGGTCAATGAGGATACCGAAAAGCCTCTTGCCGGTGCGGGCTTCCGCATCTACGACAGCAAGGGGAAACCCGTCATCGAAAAAGAAACCGATGAAAAGGGCGTTGTCCAGTTCAACGATCTGCCCTACGGAGAATACACTTACCGTGAATTCAAGGCCCCCGATGGTTATCTCCTTGATACCACATCCTACCGTTTTTCCATTGAGAAGGATGGTGTTATCCTTTCTTATAAGGCAACCAATAAGCCGCGGCCCGGCTCCATTAAGGTGCAGAAGGTCGATCAGGACGGTAAGGCGCTTGCCAGTGTCTCGTTCCAACTGGAATATTCTATCGACGGGAAGGAATGGATGCCCGTTGAAGCAAGAACTGAGGACGATGAAATCGCCGTTGGCGGCTGTACCTCTCCCAATCTGAATGACGGAATCCTCGTCACAGATGAAGACGGTATTGCCGAGTTCACCGGTCTTCACATCAATACCGCGGAGCAGACCATCTGTTACCGCTTGACAGAAACCGCGACTGTGGAGGGTTACAGCCTCCTTGCTGACTATGCTTTTGAGGGAGAACTTTCTGAGAAAACCGAAACGGACATTGCCCTGAGTGTTGTCAATACCCCCGTCTATACCATGCCCGCCACCGGCGGCAGGGGCTTTATTGGTCTGATCTTCAGCATGGCGCTTCTTGGTGCCGCGCTGTTTCTGACCTGCTACAAGCGTAAGGAGGACTGAGATTGTTCCCTTATAGCGAAAGAGGTCCCCCCCCAAAAAAGAGCAGAAAAATCAGATGAAAACAAATCCCAAAATAAAAAAGAAAAGGAATTATCAGAGATGAAAAAAACGATCTCCCGTATCTTTGCACTCATTATGACCGTGTGCATCGTTCTCTCACTCGCCTGCGGTGTCAGCGCAGCCAATGCCACTACCACTCCCATCGACTACACCGAAACTGCTTCCCTGACCCTCTACAAGTACGATATGACCGCCGCCGTCGATGACGGCAAGTTCAACGACGAAAGCTACGTTTCTACCGGCTTTCCCAACGAGGCAATCGAGGAAAGATATGCCGACTATGCCATCGAAGGCGTAGAGTTCACCTGCCTGCGCCTTGCCGATATTGCCAACTTCTCCGAAGCTGTCAGCGGCGCGGACAAGACCCGCGTGCTTTATGGTTTTGCCAACAACACCGCAACCACCCGTTTCCTCGAAGCCCTCGATCTGAGTTCTTCCGATGCTTATCGCACCGCCTCCGGAACCATGCAGTTTGAATCCGACACCCTGATCGACGCGCTTTCCGCAGCACTCGCAGCCAACGAGACCGAAACCAAGAATGCTCTCGAAGCTCTCATCACCGCAAACAGCGGCGTCAAAATGCCCGAGACCGATGAGAACGGTTACAGCACCGTGGATTCTCTGCCGCTCGGCCTCTACCTCATGGTCGAAACCCGCGTTCCCGAGAATGTCACCAACACCACCGCACCCTTCCTCGTTTCTCTGCCCATGACCACCATTGACGGCGACAACTGGAACTACGATGTCACCGTTTATCCCAAGAACCTGACCGGCGTTCCCACCCTCGACAAGACCGTCCGCGAATCCAAGGCTGACACCGGTCTCAACAACGGCTCTACCGATGATATTCTGGACGGCTACGACAAGTACGCCATCGCTTCCGATGGCGATGAGGTCGATTACCAGATGATCTCCAAGCTGCCCTCCATTACCTCCGATGCAACCGAGCTGAGTGTCTACACCTTCGTTGATACCCTGAGCAAGGGCGTGGAGTATACCCGCGGTGATGTCCGTCTTGAATGGTACAAGGACGAAGCCTGTACCGATCTGATCACCGCATGGGCACCGGACAGCGGCAAGTTCCAGGTTGCTTACGGCACCGCCGACAATGATGCCACCACCATGACCATCACCATGACCGCAGACGGCCTCAACGAGATCAACAATGCCACCTCCGTCTATGCCAACACCAGCCTTTACCGCGGCTATTCCGACTGTACCGTCCGCATCACTTACAGCGGCAAGGTCAACAGCAGCGCCGATACCGTCTACGGTATGAACGGCAATCCCAACGAAGTCGTCCTGACCTGGAAGCGCACCAACACCAGTTACTACGACACGCTGGAATCCGACGCAATCGTCTATACCTACGGCATTGAGCTGACTAAGACCTTCTCCGATGAAAAGGGCGACGTCAGCAAGGTCGAATTCCTCGTCCATAACGATACCGACAACTACTGGGTGGTTGCCTCCTACAATTCTTCCGAGGGTATCTACTACGTGACCGGTCACACCGATAAGGAAGCCAATGCGACCCACTTCGTCCCGAATTCTTCTACCTCCAAGGTCCTTATCAAGGGCACCGAGACCGATGCCTACTCCATGACCGAGATCGCAACCGATGACGGCTACACGCTCCTGACCGCACCCATTGCGGTCCAGATGACATTCTCCGAAGATGGCACCACAAGAACCAGCTCCGCAACCGTGGACAGCAACGCCGTGACCATGCTCGAAGACCGCGGCAGCGCAAGCGCCATCGTCCCCCTGACCGTTGTGAACACCCGCGGCTTTGATCTCCCCAAGACCGGCGACCGCGGCGTTTGGATGTACGGCGTGATCGGTGCACTTGTGATGGCGGCAGGCGCGGCAGTCCTTCTTGCCGCAAACCGCAAGAGTAAGAAGAGTACCAACTAATTTCGATTGTCGCAGGGCCGTCCATTCGTGGGCGGCTCTGCCCCTTTGGAGGGAAGAACCTTGAAAAAACGAATTGCGCTTATCTTTCTGTGCTGCCTGTTCTTTCTTGCTGCGCTTGTGATCATGCTCTATCCCATAATCAGTAACTATGTGAACGACAAGTATCAGTCTGTCCTGCAAACCAACTACGATGAAACCGTGCAGGATATGGACGCTATGCAGCGTGAACTGGCCTTGCTGGAAGCAAAAGAATATAACGAAAACCTGTCCCCGATTCTGTTCTCTGGAGACAGGATAAAAACACCGGACTATAAAAGACTGTTAGATCCTGAGGGCTCTGGCATCATGGCGTATGTGGAGATTCCGAAGCTCTCCGTGGAGCTGCCGATCTACCATTCCGATGATGCAAAGATCCTCGAAAAAGGCATCGGGCATATCGAGGGAACTGCCCTGCCTGTCGGCGGCGAGGGCTGCCATTGTGTACTCACGGGACATTCCGGCGTTGCCGGAAAACGACTGTTCTCTGACCTTGACAAGCTGACAGAGGAGGACGTCTTTTACATTCATGTTCTGAATACCACCCTTGCGTATGAGGTGACGGACATCAACACCGTTCTGCCCTATGAAACGCAGTATTTGGAGCCTGTCGAGGGTGAAGACCTCTGCACCCTTGTGACTTGCACTCCCTTCGGCGTGAATACGCATCGTCTTCTTGTAAAAGGAAGCCGTATTCCCTATGAGAAAGCGCAGGTATTGGAGGAACAGGAAGAACCCGCAGAATCCACATGGAGGCAGCAATACATCCGTGGCCTGTTGCTTGGTGGTGCTGTCCTCGTGGGAATGAGCTTGCTGATCCTCTTTGCAATGCTTCTTTGGAGAAAACGCCATGAGAAAGAATAAGCGGCTTATCTCTATACTTTGTGTTCTTATTATAGCTGCGGGTGCTGCCATTCTTCTGTACCCTGTGTTTCGCACTACGGAGCAGAAAGCAGAACAGAAAGAAGCTGTGGAGGAATTCAGACAGTATATTGAAGAGCATGACGAGCAGAGAGAAACACCGAAACCCATGAATCTCCCTGAGAACGAAATCAAAGCAGAGAAACCCGTATTTTCAGAATTGTGGAATGCCTGTGTTGCCTTCAATGAGGAACTGCCCATTTATCAGGAGAATGAACTGAATGCTGAGAGCATCAAAAGCCCTGCGCTCAATCTGTCAGACTACGGTTTCACCGAATCAGCTTTCGGTTATCTTTCCATCCCCGACGCGAGCATTGAAGCACCGATCTTTCTCGGTGCAACCATGGCCAACCTCGACAAAGGTGCCGCCCATCTGGGGATGACTTCACTTCCCATCGGCGGGGACAGCAACAACTGCATCATTGCCGGGCATCGAACATGGAGTGGTGCCGTCACCTTTGAAGGGCTTGAACGACTCGACATCGGCGATATGGTTTACGTCACAAATCCGTGGGAAACACTCTGTTATGAGGTCATTGAGACCAAGGTGATTGCACCTAACGATTCCGATGAAATCCTCATCCAGTCTGGACGTGATCTTTTGACGCTGTTCACCTGTACCAACCGCGCCGCCCGCAGATTCTTGGTGATCTGCGAGCGAAATACTACAGAAGGAGGAACCTAAATGTCTATGACGATCCGAGCCGCTACCTCGATGGAGCGGATGTATCTCTATACCCAAAGCCAACAGATCATTGGCCAGACTGGGTGCATCGGTCATCTTCGGGCTGATATGGGCGATAACGGGAGAGAATTCCATATGAGGTTTGAAGACCACAGGGCTGACCTGAAAACAGAAGAGTTCAAAGCAGAACTCTACGATACGATTCAGCGGCTCCGAAGCAATAAATCCTACGGCGGCATCCTGAAAAGCCGACAAGATATGGCTGCGTATTGTGCGTCACATCCCGAAAGCGTGTTTGACGGCGGTTTTTGCACAATGTCCGGGCTGCGGGCAGACACAGAACAATACAGTTACCTTCTTCGGCTGATTCCCATGAGAGGCGAATACAACCTGTATTGCTACTGTTATAGGCGTGACTGGCTGGATCAACATCTGAGCAACGCTGTCCGCGGAATCCGATTTATCACGCCGGCATATCAGGAGCTTTTCCGTGTTGAAGACGGCGATATGGTGCGCATTACAACCAAACTTGGCGAATTCCGTGACCGTACTGCCCGATATATTGATGACTACCATGTGGAGCTGCGAGGCCCGAACGGTGATAATCTCTATCACATCTGTGAGTTTGCGGAGCGGATGGAACAAAACGGCTGTCAGGGTATCATTCCTCTTCGCAAATCGCTTCCCGAGAAATGCTACAGTTCGCTTGCCGAAACCGGCGAGGTCATTATCATCAAAAAGGGTGAAAGCGGCTATTACAGGACGGATATCCCCTTCGCAGACAAAAGAGAAGGCAAAGAGATTGCCGAGAAATACAATCGCAAACTCGGCGTGACGAAAGCGCAGGAGGAGGCCATGAAGGTAGGTTCTATGTTCGGCTGGCATGTTCCCGCCGCCGATCCGAAAAACTATGACGAACGAGGACAACTCCGCAGGGGTCTGAACCGAGATAGGGGCAGTGCAAGATGACAGACACCTGTGTATGCTGCGGAGAAATCATTCCAGAAGGCAGAATGGTTTGCCCCATCTGTGAAGCTGAGGCGGTCGAAAATGAAGGCGTGATTCTCTTTCCGCAAAGAGCAACCACACCGCACAAACTTTGGAGAAGGTTCTTTTCTCTCAGGCGCTTCTTTCAAGCATAAAACATAGGGAACATTTTGAGCCGCATTAACTCAGAATGTTCCCTATGAAATCAATATTCGCACATTTGCATTCTTCCTGACAATGGTATATCCTGAAATCAGAAAGAGGGTGCAGAAATGAAGAAAATCAAAGTTGACAGCTATGACATTGAGCTTGCCATCAACGGAATGTACCAAATGCGAAATACCTATCCCGCAGAGAAGAAACGGCAGGTCAATGAAATCATTCTCAAACTTCTGGACATCTGCGACAACATGAAAACCGGCAGAAAAAAGCGTATCCGTTTTGAATCCGCCACGCTCTCCATGATCTGCCGTTGCCTGATCGATTGGCGAAATGATAAACTCAAGCACGGCGAAATGACTGCGGTAGAGATTATCAATGAAGCACTCCTACAATTTGCAAACTGACTATATCTAAACATGTTTCTATCACTTTGGAGCCATTATTGGGATCATTAATAACAGAATAATGGCTTGAAGAATGAAGAACTATCCATCGGCGGATACATTAATTAGGGTCTGCTGAAAAACCAATCTGAGAATCAAACGGATCATTCATCAAGAGCGGAGTACGTGCATAGGTAACTCCATGTCTTAGATTTTCTATATCCCATATAGTTGATGCATTTCTACTGCAGGCGCGATATTGATAGAACAAATTACCTGCTTTTGAAATTCTATCCTTCATTGCTGGCAATGTTAAGTCTTGTTGTTTATACATTGATATCTTCCCCTAGTTTTTGTAATGATTTATGATATCTTCCGTTTGAGGAACAACCTGATTAGCCTCTCTTGCAATAGTGAAATCTGATTTCTTGACAGTAATATATCTCTCTAATTCCGAATTTTGATTTATCAGCAGTTTTGTTGGTTTTTAGTGCTAACGAAAAAGCAGCCAAATAATGGCTGCTGAATAATCGAAGGCGCAAGTGTAACGTTAATGAGCGGTAATTTGATAGTAAAAGAAAGTTTTACACGGTGGATTACCTTGTTTAAGAAATTATATGCTTTTCTCATTCGCATTCCCCCTCTCACAATGCTTTTATTTACACTTGCGTTTGTCCCTTGCGGGCCTTTGTGGTCTGGTGAGTCAAAGAGGGGGAGACCAATTGACTCATAAGTATTATATCATAAATATTCTTTTTTTCAAGTGAAAAGTCATTTTAAGTAGAGTATCTTAGCTACACAGTATATACTGTGTGGCTTTTCTTATACACAATAAGGAGGCATACAATGGCTAACAAACGTAAGATCATCACCGATGCGGCGCAGGCGAAGGCAAAAGAGCTTTCGGCGAGCGTCATCAAGTACGCACAGTTTTTGGAAACTGCCGCGAACAACTACAAGTATTCCTTCATGGATCAGCTGCTCATCTACATTCAGAAGCCCGAAGCAACGGCCTGTGCGGAGATCGACCTTTGGAACCGTCTTGGCAGATGGGTCAATAAAGGTGCCAAGGGTATCGCTCTGCTGTCCGATGCGAAGCTGCGGTATCAGCTCCGCTATGTGTTCGATGTTTCCGACACCAACAGCCGCGCCGGTCGAACGGTCAATATCTGGAAGATGGAACACTCTGACGAGTCTGCCGTCCGGGAATCCCTCATGGACAGCTTTGATATGCCCGACAATGCCTCCGAACGTTTTCCCATATTTCTGACTGAATTGGCAGGCTCGCTTGCCGAGGACAATTACAGCGATTATCTGACCACTTTGGATGAAGTCATCGACGGCAGCCGGTTGGACGGTATGAAGAATGATGTTCTAACCGAATATTTCAAGGCAACTCTCAAGGGCAGCATTTCCTATATGCTTCTGACCCGCTGCGGGTATTCTCCCCGCCAGTACGTGCAGGTACAGGAGTTTGACCACATCCGCTTATTCAGCACCCCAAAAACCTTTGCCGTGCTCGGCACAGCGGTCAGTGACATTGCGGAAATGGCGCTGCGTGACATTGAACTGACGGTAAAGGCACTCCGCAAGGAACAAAATCGCACATTTGAAAAAGCTGAATCAAAAGGCTATACTGACCATGAAACTAAAAATGAAGGGAGCGAACAACATGGCAATCGAGTACAGGCAGCAGGGGGATTACCTGATCCCCGATCTGGAAGCACCGGAGGCTCCGCAGGTGGGCAAGTACGGGATGCTGCGCCTGACCTTCCTGAAGGAGAGCCAGACGGCACTGTACAACGGTCTGATCCTGACGGGCGAGCTGAACGCGCATCTGGAAGAGATCGACCGGCAGGCGAACGAAATGATGGACCGTCTGACGAAGCAAGAGGCCAGACGGGAGGGCGTGGACGAGCAGCTGAAGGCGGAGAACCAGCTGGAGTGGGTTCGCAGGATGGAGAGCATCCGGAACAGAGTGGAGGAGACCGTCCTGAACGATCTGGTGTACAGCTAAAATCCGAAGAACAGCAAATTGAAGACATTACGCAGGCGGAGGCAGAAACAGCCTCCGCTTTTGCTATCTCTCAGGAGGAGATCGACGCCGTTCTGACTCGTGGAAGCGGTGTATATCATGGCAAATACCGCATTTATGAGCAGTTCCAGAAAAAAGAAGACACGGCACAGAACATTGCATTTCTCAAGAATGAGTATGGCATCGGCGGTGCATACCCCGCGGTTGCGGGGTATGAGCTAGACGAATCCCATGACGGCAAGGGGATCAAGATCAGTCGCGGCAAGATTTCTTCGCCGGATGCGGAGGTACTTCTGGGCTGGAAGAAGGTCGAGCAGCGCATCGGGGAATTGATTCGTGATGACCGTTATCTCAGCACCGAGGAAAAAGAACAGTACCCCGCATACCGTCTGGAAGAGGACAAGCGGATAGGCCGAGATAAGATCACGCAGGAATACCGCTCCATCGTTTATGACTTCAATGATTACATGACTTCGCTTAAGGAAAAGGACAAGTGTCTGAATCTCTTCATTCTTTCCTCCTGCTGGAGTTCCTTCATGCGCGGCGAGAAAGTGACCATTGCCCGCAGCAAGGACGGAGATTTCGTTCTCCCCCTCATGCGTGAAGCCATGAAGACCATTATCTCCGAAAACACGCACTTGACGGAACGCTGCGAAGCTATGCTCGAGGAACTGAACGGCGAGTTGGTAGCACCTATGGAGCCAACTTATGACGAACTCAATCCACCCCCGAAACCGGAGCAGGAATATAGGCTGTCCCTTGGTGACACCGTTCATCTTGGCATTCAGACCTATGAGATCCTTTCTCTCAGCGAAAGTGAAGTAGTCCTCTTCGACCCTGAATTCCCGCTCCTCAATAAAGCTTTCTCAAGGGAGCAGCTTGACCAAATGCTTGCAGAGAACCCGCTGAACGACCATTTCCTGAAGCCGAAGGAAACTGGAGGAAAAGAGCTGCCGCCTTTCCCCTATGAGGTGGGCGACAGCGTGTATCTGGAGGATGGCAAGGAATTCATTATTGAGCGAATCGGTGATCTGAACATTGAACTTCGGGATCCGGCGCAGGTTTATCCCATCTTCCGAGCTGAGAGCCGCGAGAGCTTCGACCGGCTGATGAAGCAGTACCCGCAGATGAAAACCGAGGTGGAAGCAGTCTATCCCGCCGAAGAAACGCAGCTGCCCTATGACATCGTTATTGAGACAATCAAAGTTCCATCCATGGAAAAGAAGGTCGTGCTGCCTTCCGAGCCGCCCGCACCGAAGCCGAAAAAGAACATTGCGCCCACGGTACTTTATCCTGAAATACAGAGTGACTACCGCACCAACTTCTCGATTTCCAGGAATGACCTCGGCGTTGGTACGCCCTCGGAACGTTATCATCACAATATCACGGCGATTCGGCTCCTTCACAAGCTCGAAGAAGAACACCGCCTTGCCGACAGTGTAGAGCAGGATGTTCTCTCAGAATATGTCGGTTGGGGCGGTCTTGCCGACTGTTTTGACGAGCGCAGCAGTCATTATGACGAGCTGAAATCTGTCCTGACTCCAGAGGAATACGAAGCCGCGCGGCAATCCACCCTTACCGCATTCTATACCCCGCCCGTGGTCATCCGTGCCATGTATGAGGCTCTGGAGCAGATGCATTTCCGCACAGGAAACATCTTAGAGCCATCCTGCGGTATCGGCAATTTCATCGGCATGGTTCCCGAAAGTATGGCGTCAAGCCGCATCTTCGGCGTAGAGCTGGACAGCGTTTCTGGCAGAATCGCGCAGCAGCTTTACCAGAAGTCCTCCATTGCGGTGCAGGGCTTTGAAAAGACCAATCTTCCAGACAGCTTTTTTGACTGCGCCATCGGCAATGTTCCTTTCGGACAGTTCAAGGTAGCAGATCGCCGCTATGACAAATACAATTTCCTGATCCACGATTATTTCTTTGCCCGCACCCTTGATAAAGTGCGCCCCGGCGGCGTAATCGCTTTCATCACATCCAAAGGCACAATGGACAAGGAGAATCCGTCCGTCCGCAAATACATTGCCCAGAGAGCGGATCTTTTGGGAGCTATCCGCCTGCCGAATGATACCTTCAAGAGTGCTGCCGGCACGGAAGTCACATCGGACATCCTGTTCCTCCAGAAGCGTGACCGCCTCATAGATATTGAACCCGATTGGGTGCATCTTGGCATTGACGAGAACGGTGTAAGGATGAATCAATACTTCATTGACAATCCTGATATGGTTCTCGGTGATATGAAGATGGTTTCCGGCCCCTTCGGTCCTGAATCTGCCTGTATTCCTTTTGAGGATCAGGAACTGAGCGAGCTTCTTCATAACGCAATTTCCAATATACATGCCGAGATTACAGAGTATGAGCTTGACGAGCTTCCCGAGGAGGGCGACGATCTCTCTATTCCGGCAGACCCGTCCGTGAGAAACTTCAGCTATGCCCTTGTAGAAGGTAAGCTCTATTACCGCGAGAACAGCCGCATGAACCCTGTGGACGTTTCAGTCACCGCAGAAAACCGCATCAACGGCATGATTGTCATCCGTGACAGCGTCCGCAGGCTCATTGAATACCAGACGGAGGACTATCCCGAATCCTTCATCACGAATGAACAGCAGAATCTGAATCGACTATACGACGAGTTTACAGCAAAATACGGGCTTCTGACCTCCCGTGCCAACAGTTCTGTGTTCCGTTCCGACAGTTCTTACAGCCTGCTTTGCTCGCTCGAGATTCTGGACAACGAGGGCAATTTCCTCCGCAAGGCGGATATGTTCACTAAGCGCACCATCAAACAGAAAGTCAAGGTCACTTCTGTGGACACCGCATCGGAAGCCCTTGCGCTCTCTCTTGCTGAAAAAGCGTGTGTTGATATGCCCTACATGACCGGGCTGACCGGCAAGACCGAGCAGGAGGTATACCACGATCTTCAAGGCGTGATCTTCCTCAATCCTGAGCATACCGCCGAGGATGACGGCAAACCAAGGTATCTTCCTGCTGACGAATACCTCTCCGGCAATGTTCGTGAAAAGCTGGCGCTTGCCAAACGAAGTGCAGAGCTGTACCCTGATGACTATACTGTCAATGTTCAGGCGTTGGAAGCCGTACAGCCGAAGGATCTCGGTGCAAGCGAGATCTCCGTCCGCCTTGGCGCAACCTGGATCCCACCCGAGATCGTGGAGCAATTTGTATTCCAGCTGTTCGGTACCCCGCGCTATGCCCAATGGAATATCCATGTCCGATTCTCCCGCTATTCCGGTGAGTGGAAAGTCGAGGGCAAGACCTACGACAGTGGAAACGTCAAGGCATACAGCACCTACGGTACAGATCGTATCAACGGCTATAAGATCATCGAAGATACCCTCAATCTCAAGGATGTACGGATTTTCGATTACGTGGAAGACGCAAGCGGTCGTAAGGTTGCCGTTCTCAATAAGAAAGAAACCGCCATCGCGCAGGGCAAGCAGGAGCTTATTAAGTCGGCCTTTGCCGAATGGATCTGGCAGGATCCTGATCGAAGAGTCATGCTATGCAAGCTCTATAACGAAAAGTTCAATTGCATCCGACCCAGAGAATATGATGGCAGTCATCTCAATTTTGTCGGCATTAATCCCGAGATCACCCTGCGACCTCATCAAGTCAATGCCATTGCGCACATACTCTACGGTGGAAATACACTGCTTGCACACGTAGTTGGGGCTGGGAAGACGTTTGAGATGGTTGCGGCAGCGCAGGAGAGCAAGCGCCTTGGCCTGTGCCGTAAGAGCCTATTTGTGGTTCCTAACCATTTGACGGAGCAATGGGCTTCCGAATACCTCCAGCTCTATCCTTCGGCGAATATCCTTGTTGCTACGAAAAAGGACTTTGAAGCCAAAAATCGCAAGCGTTTCTGCGCCCGTATCGCCACCGGTGACTATGATGCTGTCATCATTGGACACAGTCAGTTTGAGAAGATTCCCATGTCCGTAGAGCGGCAACAGGCAATTCTGGAACAGCAAAAACAGGAAATCCTCGACGGCATCATGGAACTCAAAAACAGCCGCGGTGACCATTTCTCTGTCAAGCAATTGGAAAAGGCAAAGAAGTCCGTTGAACTGAAACTGAGCAAGCTCAACGACCAGACACGCAAGGACGACGTGGTCACATTTGAAGAATTGGGTGTTGACCGTCTCTTTGTGGACGAGGTACACAGCTTCAAGAACTTGGCAGTTTTTACCAAAATGCGAAATGTGGGCGGGATAAGCCAGACAGAAGCCATGAAATCCAGCGACCTCTATATGAAATGTCGGTATCTGGACGAACTGACAGGAGGACGAGGTGTTGTTTTTGCTACCGGCACCCCCATTTCAAACAGCATGGTCGAAATGTACACCATGCAGAAGTATCTCCAATACGGAACTCTGCAAAGAAATGATCTCCTTCATTTTGACGCATGGGCATCCACCTTCGGCGAAACCGTCACCGCCATCGAGCTTGCACCCGAAGGCTCAGGCTACCGATCCAAGACGCGCTTTGCCAAATTCTATAATCTGCCGGAGCTCATGGCAATGTTCAAGGAAGCAGCAGATATTCAGACCGCAGATCAGTTAAACCTTCCTGTGCCCAAAGCGAACTATCATAATGTCGTCTTAACACCGTCCGAGCATCAGAAGAATATGGTCTCCATGCTGTCCGAACGTGCAGAGAGAGTCAGAAACAAGATGGTCAGCAGCGATGTTGACAATATGTTATTGATAACGAATGATGGCAGAAAGCTCGCTTTGGATCAGCGATTGATGAACCCCATGCTGCCTGACCACGGCAACAGTAAATCCGCCGCATGTGCTGCAAACGTCTTTTCCATCTGGGAGAAAACGAAGGAAGCACGATCCACACAGATGATCTTCTGCGACCTCTCCACACCTCACAATGACGGCAGCTTCAACGTCTATGATGACATCCGCGACAAGCTGATCGCCATGGGCATCCCCGAGGAGGAAATCGCCTACATCCACACCGCAAACAGCGAAGCACAGAAGAAAGAACTTTTCGGCAAAGTCCGCAGCGGTCAGGTCCGAATCATAATTGGTTCAACGCAGAAAATGGGCGCTGGAACCAATATTCAGTCGAAACTTATCGCACTTCACCATTGCGATTGCCCGTGGCGACCGTCGGATCTCCAGCAGCGCGAGGGCAGGATCATTCGGCAAGGGAACGAGAATCCCGAGGTGGACATCTACACTTACGTCACTGAAAACACCTTCGACAGCTATCTCTATCAGCTGGTGGAGAGCAAACAGAAGTTCATTGGGCAGATCATGACCTCGAAATCGCCGGTTCGCTCCGCCGAGGATGTTGACGAGACCGCACTGAGCTATGCTGAAATCAAGGCTCTTTGTACGGGCAACCCGTTGATCAAGGAGAAGATGGACCTCGACATTGAGGTGCAGCGGCTCAAGCTCCTGAAGGCAAACCATCTTAGCCAGCGGTATGCACTGGAAGATCAGATCATCCGTGAGTTTCCACAGAAGATCGCCGCGCTGGAGCAACGAATTGCAGGCTTCGAATCCGATATGGCATACTTGAAAGAGCATACCCATCCCAACACGGACGGTTTCAGCCCGATGGTTCTCCGCGGCAGGACCTACACCGAGAAAAAAGAAGCCGGCGCAGCCATCATCGAGCTGTGCCGGGCAATGACAAGCCCCGATCCTGTCCAAATCGGACAGTACCGGGGCTTTGCTATGGAGTTGTACTTTGACCCGCTGGCGCGTGATTACAGGATCGCGCTCATCCACGACCTCCGGCACACCGCCGCACTCGGCACGGACATCTACGGCAACATCCAACGCCTTGACAACGTTCTGGATGGATTCACTACCAACCTGAACGCCTGTCAGGCTCAGCTCGAAAACACGAAATCCCAGATGGAAACCGCCAAGGTTCAGGTCGAGAAGCCCTTCCCCTACGAAGAAGAATTCCAAATCAAATCCTCCCGACTCGCCGAGCTCAACGCCACCCTCGACATGGACAAGCTCGAAAACGAAATTTCCGACAGCGATACAGTAGATGTATCTCAATCTCTGATGATTGAACAAATTAGGTAGTTATCTTGTTGTTGGAATACGTTACGCTATATCAGCCAGAAGTGCTAATTCATTTTTCTGTTTGTAGCGAGGATCTTGCGGTGACCAACGGCAACTACCATACTGTCGGTCAGCCAATGGTCACCGCATCAACAGACGTCCATTGTCGCAGATCGAATAGAGTGTTGTAGAAAACTCTAACGATTAAATAACAAGCTCTAAGTTTTATAACCCCTTTAATTCACGTGCCCGTTCTGATTTTGCTTCTTCAAAGTATACGTCACTTAATCGTAACAGGATCGATGCCGTTCGTGGATACAACAATTGAAGACCATCTGCTTGGCGTTTATAATCCTCTGCAATTCGTTCCTCGTTAATTCCTGATGAAGCATAATAAAAGCCACGCTGTTTTTCTTTGGCAATAATGAAATGCCTCTCTAATGAATCAGAGTGAGGGGATTCAAATACTTTTCGGACACATTCTGCTGGCCACAATCCATCTTGACCAACTGGAGAATATGACAATATCTTTCCTAAAACAATATCATGTTTGCTCAAATAATTCTTTTCTTTTGCTAATCGAGTAGTTTCTGAAACCCAATAAGAAAAACCAGCATTGTCGATATAAGTACTGCCAGCAGTGGTTCCTGGAATTCGATGAATGCGATCTAATGCGCATGATGCAATTTCTATGAATCTCTTCCGTTCGTCTTTTATTCCATTTGATTTGCAATCATCTTCATTGTTGTCAGGTTGGTACGCAGAGGTCAATAACTCAATATATATTTCTGGTGAAGTAAGAATTTGTCCTATGAGCCGTTGTGGTTCAAAACCAATGTCGAATGCCTTAAGATAGGCTAGTTCCATTTTCGCAATATCTAAGTCAGGTACAACTGAGTCTTTATATAGCTTTTCGAATAGCTTTTCTATGTCAGTATTCCCAACTTGAGATAACTGCAAGCCAGATGGTTCTGGGCTTGGATACAGGATTAATGCTGCAGACAACACCTCCATTATTACCACTGGATCGTTCCATTCGGAGTACGCAAAACAGTCTATTACAGAATATGGCCGGTTGTATTTAAGTAGTGAATGAATACAATGGTTTACCCATTCTGTATTCTTGGTCTGCACTCCAAATGCTCTTACATTTTCCCAGTATACTTGTTTGCAAATATCACAATCGACATTATCTACAAACGAGGTAACATCTTCTTTAATTGGTAAGCAACTTAATGCCCATCCCAAGTCGGACCCTTCCAGGCAACTTCCTTCATCGACAATTTGATTTATTCCATTTTTATTATAGAGACTCGATACGATGCATGAAGCAAGGTATTTCTGAGACTCACGGATCCGAAATACTATTTGCCAATCAGGTGACCCATTTAATACTGTGTCTACAATTACATCGGCATACGAAGGGTAATCCTCAATGAGAGGAATAATCTCCAACACAGATTCCAAACCATAATTTGAAACCATCTCTTTAATTTTCTCTTTCTGGAAAATGGAAAGCGCGTTTCTTTCTTCATTGTAATCATATGTATCTTTATCATAAGGTGCTGGGTTTAACCCGTCGAAATGATAAGCAAAATAATGGGCATAGTATTTTGGCGTGTCTGGCAAGAGCGCGGTGTATAGTCTCTCTACTTCATCAATTCGTTCATTGCTATCGTGTTTGAATTTTCTATTATGGCTAATATATAGGGCTAGATCTCTGCAGATTTTTAGAATGTCTTCATTGCTCATTATTGACGATTGAGCAATGCATTTCTCAACGAGATGCGCTATGGAATCAAATGAGGCAAGATCGGATATTACTGTGCTCCACGCTTCATAGCAGGGAGAAATATTGTCAATATACAGAGAAGATATAAATTCTTTGAGTTCTGCTACCTCAGTATAGGTAACAGGATCATGTTCTGCTTCAATACTATTCCATTTAGGTTTTGAAATATCATATGTTACTTGATGACTTGGAGAGAGTAGTTTTTTTACCAAATCTGAAGCGATTGTCTTGTGGTTCCTTACAATATCCGTCAATAATACTTTACGTTCTTCTGTTGTAAATATGCCTTGGGGATTCCATGTGCAGAATACTCTGTATAATGTATCTTCCGGCGAATTCGACAGTTTATAGATTTGCTTTTTCTCAGCTAAAGCAATAATGATTCTTAATGATCGCACAGCATATTTCTTGTCCCATAATGCGGTTTCTAATGCCCATAAAATATGAGTATAAAAATTCTTTCCAAATAATGGGTCGGAACTAGAAACAAATAAATCCCATATTGGGCTGTCGTCAATTGTTGCTTCGCGTTCAAGAACACTCAAAACAACATCTGGAGCAGCTTCGATAAATGCAGGAACATATTGACTTATTGAGCGCCATTTGTTCAAAGAGTCAACTGATTCAAATATTTCCCGAATTAAAGCATTGCATTCACCAGTAAGCCTATCAGAAAACCCACTGCTTATCTCATTATCGCGTTCAATCATCAGTATTAAGGATACAATCATACCATTTTTTATCTGATTTGAATACGATGGCGATTTCCCGAAGATTGCAGCGGCAAACCACTGTTCTTCAGGCAATTCATAGGTAGGATCACTTTCATTAAACACTCTCAAAAAGCATTCTTTGAATCTGTTAAAAGTTTGAGCAAGGATTCTTTCCCATAAACAATCCCACATTTCTCCTATTGAGATACACGCATATGAATGGTCAACAGAAAACAGTGGTGCATTTTCTCCTTTTGTAAAGGAATGCACAGATGCGATATAATCATCATAAGGAATGCCTGCCAAAGAACTGATTATCTCTTTATCACCAGGCGTTCTTTCTTCCCATGCTCCAACAAATAACGCTGGAATCAGTTTTTCACTTCCTTCACAACGGCTCCATTCTGGTACCTTATTTAGCGGGTTAGTATTTAGCTGCCGGAATAATGCGGGAAAACTACAATGAAGCATATGCCCCATTTCAAAAGCATCATTGGAATCAAATCCTAGTTTTTCAATTGATTCACAGAATTGATGTAGTGTTCTCGCGGGTAGTTCAATACGTGTATTATTCCTGCTTAATTTTTCAAGAGGATTGCTTCTATTAATCGGTATGACAAGTGTGTTTCTTCGAGTAGACACAGAAGACTCCGTAAAATAAAACGTTGGTATGATAATCGCATTTCTATAGTGACTATCAACTTGATTTAAAGCGTCAAGACTATGTGCAACAACGCATTTCTCGCCGAAAGAGAGAACGGAAACATCATCAGAAGCAAATATTTCTGCGGCAATACAAAGAGTAGCTTCAAGCCCTGAATCACCAATAAGAACAATCTGGTTAGGTTTATCCGAGCAACAAACCTGTTGAAGCTTGTTTACAATCGATTCTCTTTTGTATAAGAAAAAAACGGAAGTAAGCTGTGGGTATGTTGAACAAGCCATTTCTTCCCAGAAACTACGAATATCTTGCACCCCGTCAAACGGAGAATCCATTACCCTAGAAAACCACAAATGTACAGAAGGGCAAGCATCTAACCATAGCTGCAAACAATTTGCATCAATTATGCGGACGGATTTCCATATTCCAGCACGCATCTTTCCTTCAGTTGTTTCAGCGATGCCCTTTTTGTGATTCCAAATCCGTGAAGAAACGAAGCAAAATGTAGTGTCTTTCTGATCTATTCCATTTGGCTCTGCACTACGTTTCTCATAATCGTTATTAAACTTTTCGAGAATATTTGCATCAGTGCCAATTTCCCATACAGATGTCCCAACCGGGAAAAAGGGAGAATTAAAATCAGTATTGAGAATACCATCATAACCGTTATACTGGATTGCTTTTCCAAACGGAAAATGAATGTCATTAATAATACTATCACACGATGCAAGAATCAGTTTCCACACAAGAAGCGGGAGAATCTCTTGGGCTCTCCTAGGCTCTTTTCTTGTCCAATTATCAATATCTGCAGCAGTAATCCAATTCATTATACTCTCCCCAACAATTCTCATTAGCGCAACAATGTGTAAATAAGCTTGCCATTATGCTGTTCAAATGCATTTGATTTTATTTGGTATGGATGTGCTCAGCTACTGCTCATCAGCACAAGGATGAAAGATAGCTTAATAATCCAACCAGAGTGAAGCATCCTTCCTCTGGTGGAGGATCATTGTTAAAAAACATATTTGTGGTAATAATCTCAGAAACAGAGTCTTCCCAATTTGCGTACTCGTCATATGTCATTTCTTCTCCATTAATATCAATTGTTCCTTATTTCAACAAAAGGATACCATAGAACATTCGGAAAAGCAATATTTATAAAGCCTTTAATAACGCCTTTAATAATACTGAATTGAGGTGAATGAATTGTCCTATTATTCATCCGAAGCGATTTTGCAAGCCAAGCAGATGGATCTTCTGACCTATCTGCAAACCTTTGAGCCTGGGGAGTTGGTGCAGCTGTCCGGGAATACTTACTGTACAAAAGAACATGATTCGCTCAAGATTTCAAACGGGAAATGGCATTGGTTTTCCCGCGGGATCGGTGGCAGATCGGCCCTTGACTATCTGATAAAGGTCAAGGGCTATTCTTTTATTCAGGCGGTGGAAACAATACTGTCTGCGAACGGAACGCCGGTTTATAGTGAGCCGATGAAGCCGGTAGAGAAGCCGAAGCAGGTGCTTCTCGCCGAGAAGAACGAGAATACCGACTATGTTACATGGTACCTCATGGGGCGCGGGATCGACGCGGAGATCATCAGATACTGCATTTCCGAGGGGCTGCTATATGAGTCTAAGGACTATCACAATGCAGTGTTCCTCGGATTTGATGGGGACGGAAAGGTCCGCTATGGAAGTGTGCGCTCTACCAAAGGGCGCTACAAGGGCGAGCTGACCGGCAGCTGCAAGCGGTATTCTTTTAAGATCATCGGTCATACCGATCATGTTCATGTGTTTGAATCAGCCATTGACGCGCTGAGTTATGGGACGCTTCTCAAGCGTGAAGGGAAGCCGTGGAAGGAAGCCACACTCTTGTCCCTCGCCGGCGTTTTTATACCCAAACGGGCGGATGTTGTTCCGGTTGCACTGGAACAGTTTCTGCAGGACCATCCCGAAATACGGACGATCCATCTGCATCTTGATAATGATGAGGTCGGACGCGGCGCGGCAGCCGGAATAATCGGAGGACTGCGGGAAAAGTACACCGTACTGGACGAGCCGCCCAACGCAAAAGATGTCAATGATGAACTGAAAATGCGGTTGGGGATCCTGCCGCAGAAGGAGGCGTATCAACGTTAATGGAAATCAAAATCTATCAGATCAATGATGACCGAACGAAACAGAGAGTGATATTCATGGGCTTAGACGAACTAAAGGGTCAGCCCGTGGACAGCGCGGTGTACGACAAAGTGTTCGATGGAGAGGTCGAAGCGGATAATCTGGAAGCAGTCTATGAAATCTTTAATCTGCAGAAGCCGGAAGGTTATCCTGGAAGATCTCTTTCTGTGTCGGATGTCGTTGAAGTAATTGATGCCGAGGGTGTTGCCCCCGGCTTTTATTATTGCGACACATTCGGCTTCAAAGAGATTCCTTTTCAGCCGGAGCTGACGCAGGAGAAACCGAGCACGATTCATGTTGTTCTGCTGGAACCCGGAAAGCTTGCACGAGAGGCAGACATCGACTGCTCGCTGCACGGGCTCCAAAAGGTGGTAGGCGGTTACATTGAGCCGGTATACCCATTCACCGATCCTGAATGCTGCATGATTGTGAACGAGGAGGGCAAGATCAATGGGTTACCGTTGAATCGTGCCATCTACGAACCGAGCACAGAAAAGGCAGTAACTTATTCGGAGCTCGTTTCCACATTTCGTGACGCAGAAAGCAAAGGGAAACATCTGAGCGGACGAATCGTTTTTTCGCAGGACAGCTTTACCAGGCCGTACAGTGAAGAAGCCCGCACCTATGCTTTAAGCAGTGAAAACAAAGCCTTCCAACCCGATATGTCGGGCTACTCCATCTTTGCCTCGGCGATTGACGGAAGTGATCCCATGGTTCGTCTGGATCGGCTGATGGCTGTCGAGACAGGGGATGCTAACGGCTGGAAAATCGAACGGTGTATCCTCGAAGTACCGGGAGAACGAGTAATGGATGTTATTGCCGGAACGTGTTTCATCTGTGGCTGCAGCGGAGAGAATTTCAGCAGCTTATCATCAGCACAGTGCAAGACATATCTGAAGCAATTCAAAAATCCTGAGCATTTTTGCCTGTCGAACAATGAGATCATTGCTATTCCGTATACGCCGCAGAGAACGGATATGGCAAGATGAAAGAAGAATTCACAAAAGGGACACCGCTGTCCGTTGTCCCCGCAAGCATCGCCAATGGGTGACCATTGGCACTTGTCAGGAATATTCCTGAAACCATTAAGGGCTTGGGATTATCCCAACAAACTGCCTTTTGTCCCCAAAAGGCTATGCTTGCTGGTATAGGACAGATGCATTCCCTATCTGTAAATATTTTGTGAACGTTCAAAACCGAGGGTTGCATTTTTGCCTTTGAGTGAGGAAACAGTTGGAGGGATTAACCTCCCTTATATTTATCCGCAACAATTTAGAAATGACTTTGCTAAATTAGGATTAACCGATATAGACGCACCTCAAAATATTAAGTTTATTAGTTCGAGTCAGCATCGTAGGGGGAGCTATGCCTACAATATGCTGTGGAAGGATTTCCTTTATAATCGAACTCATGCCGCACCTCAAACACTTGAGATTGCTGCAAAATTCTTCATGAAAGCCGTGTATTGATAAATGGAAAAG
>JAZQOW010000072.1:0-38203 GCA_045628065.1 Faecousia sp. | reverse complement strand
GCGCAGGCCTTCCCCACAAAACTTCGCGGCAACAGCCCGACCCCATCGAGCAGAATGCCCGCAAAGGTAATGCCCTGAATGAGCGCACAGGAGCCTTCATCCCGCCCGCCGAATAAGTAGAATTCGTTGCACCGCCCGTGGTAGCAAAGCTCCACGCGGTTTTCCGAGCGTTTCTCCCTTGCCTGAAAGCCCATCGCCTCCAGCCGGGGCAGCAGCTCGGAGAGAACATTCCGCCTGACCGATGCAATGGTCTTCCCGCAAACGCCGAATCGCCGCCCATCGAATACCGCCATGGCCCAGAGGAAAAACCCCAGCCCCATGGACAGCGTCTTGCCGCTTCGCACCGCGCCGTCGCAGATAAGCCCCTCATAGCCGGAAAAGCGGCTGCCCGGCATCCACCAGGTCAGCACCAGCTTCTGCTTTTTGGAGAAGCCCTTCAGTCCGTTTCTTCCCAAGCTTCGGCCTCCCCGCAAGCGCCCTGCATGGCGCGGAAAAAGGCGGCGGCCTCGTCCTCGCCGCCGCGCTCCAAGGCGAGTAGCCGTTCCAGCACCCGCACACGATCCATGAGTTTGATTTCCACCGTCCCCTTTTCATTCCGTTTGATTTCCGAGAGCAGAGACAGGTCAAGGCTGTCCACATCCGGATGCTCCTGCAAGGCCAGCTTCACGCAGTCATTGGCTCTGCCAAAGGCCAGCTGCACCATGCGGCGAACCGTATCCTCCGGCGTAAAGAGCTCGGAGAGCTGCCTGCGGAAGACCCGGATCTGCTCTCTGACCGCAGCCTGCTCCAGAAGGAGCAGCCCGTCCGTCCTTCCCACAGCCTGCGCTGCACGCACAGCGTCCATGCCTTCGAGATAGCACTGCGCGAACTGCCGCGCCTGCGCCTTCGTCAGCTGCTGCATGCGCCTCACCCCCTCCCCCGGGCAGTACCCTTTCATCCCTATGGCAAAACGCCCGCAGCTTTCCCGAAAAACAGGCAACAAGCCGAAAAATTTTTCTCTTTTTTCCGGCGAATGCTGTAAAAAAACGCCGTCCGCATCCATGCAAACCGATTTTTCCCGCCCGTGCAGTTTTTCCCCTGCCGTTCCAAGGGCTTCCTGAGAAATTCCACACGCTTTCTGCCCCATGTTTTGGCTGGTTAATATAAATTGTCGAATCAAATCTAAAACTTATTGTTGAAAAAGATCAATTTTCTATTGAAATGTTTCGATAAATATGTTAAATTAAATTCGACCCTGAGAGCGGGAATCAATTTGATAACGGGAGAGGGAACACAATGGATTTTAATATGAACGTGCTGATTGCCGACGGCAGCGAAGCATTCTGCGAGCAGCTTCGCCAGCGCCTGAGCATGACGGAGGGCTATACCGTGGTGGGTATTGCCACCGACGGTCAGCAGGCGATCGAGCTTCTGCACACCCAGCGGACAGATGTCATGGTGCTGGATCTGATGCTGCCCAAGCTGGACGGTCTTTCGGTCATGAAGGCCGCCTGCGAGCTGGAGCACCGTCCGGTCTCCGTGGTGACATCCACCTTTGTCACGGACTATGTAGCAACTACGGCTGCAAGCAGAGGGGCACAGTATTTCATGCTCAAGCCCTGTGACTGCAACGCGATCATCGACCGGCTTCAGGAGCTGCGCGGCCAAACAGCTTCCAGCCATGGAAACGGCGGCAGAAGCCGCTCCGATGTCGATGTGGAGGCCATGGTCACCTCCATCATCCACGAGATCGGCGTGCCCGCCCACATCAAGGGCTACCAGTATCTGCGCGAAGCCATCATGATCGCCATTGAAGACATGGATGTGATCAATGCCATTACCAAGGTTCTGTATCCTCAGGTCGCCAAGGCCTTCCAAACCACGCCTTCCCGGGTAGAGCGTGCCATTCGCCACGCCATTGAGGTTGCCTGGGATCGCGGCGACCTGGAAACACTCCAGCGCTTCTTCGGCTACACCGTCTCCAACACCAAAGGCAAGCCCACAAATTCGGAGTTCATCGCGCTGATCGCCGATAAGCTCCAGCTCCAGATCAAAAATATGCAATCCGTCAAAATTTCCTGAACCTGCAAGGTGCTGCCCCCATCGACAGCACCCTCTTTTTTTGCCGACAGAGCAGGGCACGCTGTGTCCTGTGTTTCTTTTTTATTGACATTCCTTCGGAATCGGTTATGATATAGGCAGAAATGACGAGGGGAGGTCATGCCATGCAAACGGAGGTTCAGGCGCAATTTATGGCACTTCTCCGCCAATCCCTGAATCCTGCGCCGGACATAGCGCGCCTGCCGCTGACGCAGGAGCAGTGGCTGGAGCTGTTCCGTCTGGCCAGCGAGCAGAAGGCCTTGCCCTTGCTCTACCCCGCTCTGGAAAAATACGCCGATATGGAGCCCTCCAGCTTCTCCATGCTCAAGCGGCTGGTCATCTCCGGCACAGCCGGGCAGATCGGGCAAAATGAACGCTTCCGCGCCGTCTATGCCGAGCTGCGCCGTGCCGGTCTCTCCCCGCTGGTCATCAAGGGTCCCATCTGCGCCGCCTGCTATCCCGAAGCGCACTCGCGCATCTCGTCGGATGTGGATCTCTATGTGCAGGAGGCGGAATTTGCCGACTGCTGCCGGCTTCTGGAGAAGCTGGGCATGGAACGGGGCAGCGCGCCGAAGCCGGACGAGGAAATCACCTATTCTGACCGCCTCCTTCGTTTAGAGGTGCACCGCAGGCTGTTCTCCTCTGCCTCCCCGACGGAAAAGGCCATGGAGGCGCGCTTCTGCGATGCCTTCGGCAGAGCGGCGCAGGATGACGGTTTCCTGACCCTTTGCCCGGACGATCACCTTCTCTACCTTCTGCTGCATGCCTGCAAGCACTTCATCCACAGCGGCGTCGGCGTGCGGCAGGCCTGCGACATTGTGCTTTTCGCCCGCAAGCAGGAAGCGGCTCTTGACTGGCAGCAGCTTCTGACCCGCTGCGCGGCGCATCAGATCGCCGACTTTGCCGGTGCCATATTCGCCCTCGGCGAGCGCGAGCTGGGCATCGGCCTCCCGTGGCCGGGCAGCCGCCCTGACCCTACCGCCCTGCTGGAGGATATGCTCGACGGCGGTGTTTACGGCTCTGCCTCCATGACCCGCCGCCATACCGCCACCGTTACCCTGAATGCCTTCCGCAAAAAGGGCGAAAAAACATCCGTTCTTTCCTCTGTTTTCCCCAAAAAAGGCTATCTTCAGGGGCGCTATCCTTATCTGATCAAATACCCCTTCCTGCTCCCCATTGCCTGGCTCTCCCGCCTGTTCGCCTATCTGCTCCATACAGGCCGCCGGGACACTCCCGCCGAAACCCTCCACCTTGCCGGGGAGCGGATCGCGCTGTTAAAGGAATACAGGCTGATATAAAAAACAAGCCCTTCAACGCTTGCGGTGCTTCCGTCCGTTGAAGGGCTTCCTGATGGGAATTTTCTTGTATCGCGGCATGATTTATGATAAGATATGAAATGAAACATTATCAAAACCGGGAGATGAACGCCTTGAACACCCTCCTCCATATCTGCTGTGCCCCCTGCTCCAATATGTGCATCGAAACCCTCCGGGGCGAAGGCATTGAGCCTGTCGGGTTCTGGTATAACCCCAATATCCACCCCTTTACGGAATACCGCAGCCGCCGCAACTGCCTGCGCGACTATGCCGCAACCATTGATCTCAAGCTCATTGAGCGCAACGACTACGGCCTGCGCCCCTTTGTCCGCGCCGTAGCGGAGGATATCCCGAACCGCTGTGTCAAATGCTACGAAATGCGCTTCGATGCCGCCGCAGCCATGGCAGAAGAACAGGGCTTTTCCTCTTTTACATCCTCTCTTTTCATCTCCCCCTACCAGAAGCATGACCTCATGCGCGAATGCGCCGAGCGGGCGGCCTTTGCCCACCATGTCACCTTCCTCTACCGCGATTTCCGCCCCTATTTCCGCGAAGGGCAGGAGCGCGCCCGCGCACTGGGCTTCTATATGCAAAAATACTGCGGCTGCGTCTTCTCCGAGGAAGAGCGCTACCTGAAGCCCTCCAAAATTATTCCCTGACAAATCATCAAAGGAAAACAGAACCATGAAGAAAAAAGCTGGTATTGTGACGCTGGTCGGTGGCGCAAACTACGGAAATGTACTGCAAAACTACGCGGTACAGCAGCTGCTCAAAGAGCAGGGCTACGAGCCGTACACCCTGAATAATAAAACAAAGCTCGGCTTTCCCCTGGGTGCGAGCGCATGGCGGGTGGAGCCGCTTTGGAAAAGGCTGAACCCGTCCCACCTGCTGGATTATCGGCGTACTTCCTTATTTAATAAGTATGGCTGCAAAAACACCCGCGACTGCTACGGCGCGGGTCTTCGCGCCGCCAAAGCCAATGCTGCCGCCTTCAAGAAGGCTGCCGCCCTGCGACGTGAAAAATTCGACCAATGCCGCGCCGAAACCCTGAACACCGACCCCCGCCCGCTGAGCCGTGAGCGCCATGACAGCGCGCAGATCGGGGAATATGCCGCCTTTATCACCGGCAGTGATCAGGTGTGGAACCCCGGCTACTGGACGATGTCCTCTGTGGACTATCTCCAGTTTGCCCCCCGGCACAAGCGAATTTCGCTGGCGGCGAGCTTCGGCGTATCCTCCATCCCGCCCCAGCGGCAGGGGGATGTCGGCGCATGGCTCAGCTCCATCGACCATCTCTCCGTCCGCGAGGAAGCCGGGAGAAAAATCGTCAAGGAGCTGACCGGGAAGGATGCAAAGGTTCTTCTCGACCCCACCTTCGCCCTCACGCCCGCGCAGTGGACAGCCTATGCCCGGCAGCCGGAAGCCCGCCCGCAGGGCGATTACGTCTTCTGTTATTTCCTTGGCAAGGAAACGGGACGCTATGTCCGCTATATTGCGCGTTACGCCAAAGCCCATGGGTATGAAATTGTGGACATCTGCGATATCCACGATTTGCGCTATTACGACATCGAGCCGCGGGAATTTGTCTGGCTCCTTTCCCATGCGAAAATGGTATTCACCGATTCCTTCCACGGCACAGCCTTCTCCATCAATATGCAGGTGCCCTTTGTGGTCTTCCCCCGCATTGAGGGCGGCGCCTCCATGTCCTCCCGCATTGCCACCGTGCTGAGTAAAACCGGCCTGACAGAGCGGCAGTTCCCCCAGTGCGCGGATATTGACGCAAAGCCGAACTTTGCCCACGCGGCCGAAATCATTGCGCAGGAGCAAAGCATCACCCGCGCATTCCTGCATGATGCCCTGACGGCGGTTGAGAACAGCAGCTCTCCCAAGCTGGCCAGCCGCTATCACTGCACCGGCTGCGGTGCCTGCGTCAATGCCTGCAAGACCGGCGCACTCCGGCTCGTGCAGGATCAGGAGGGCTTTGCCTATCCGCAGCTGGATACAGAAAAATGCATCCACTGCAACGCCTGCCAGCGTGCCTGCCCCGCGGATACGGTGATCCCGGGCGAGGAGGACACAAAGGCCTATTACGCCTATGCAAGGGATGCAGAAATCTGCCGCCAAAGCTCCTCTGGCGGCCTGTTCTCCCTGCTTGCCGCAGAAATCATTGCCGAAGGCGGCGTGGTCTACGGCGCAGGCTTTGACGAAAACCGGATCGTCTGCCATCAGCGCATCGACCGTGCGGCGCAGATCGCCGGACTTCGTACCTCCAAATATGTGCAGAGCGATACCCGCCGGACCTACCGCGAAGCGGAGGCCGACCTCAAGGCCGGAAGAGCCGTCCTCTTCTCCGGCACGCCCTGCCAGATCGCAGCATTGCGGCAGTATCTCGGCAGGGAATATGACAACCTCTATACGCAGGACATCATCTGCCACGGCGTCCCCTCCCCGGGACTTTGGGAGCAGTATAAGCGCGAGCAGCACCCGAAGCCCATCCGCGCCATTTCCTTCCGGGACAAAACCTGCGGCTGGAATGCATTCTCCATGAAGGTTGATTATGCCGACGGCAGCTCCTACCGGGCGCTGGCGACCAAAGACCCCTATGAGCGCGCCTTCCTTGCCAACCTGACCCTCCGCCCGTCCTGCTACCAGTGCCAGTACAAGACCGTTGCCAGAGTATCCGACCTCACGCTTGCCGACTACTGGGGCGTAGAGGCGGTGCATCCGGAATTGAAGGAGCAGCAGGGGGTATCTCTCCTCCTGACCCATACGGAAAAGGGCGAGTCACTGCTCCATCAGCTGCATGATGCCGCCGTCATCTGCCCCACCGATCCGGAGCGCTCCACCAATATGAACCATGCCACCACCCACAGCGTCCGCTGGCACGCCCACCGAAATGAATTTTTCGCCGCTGCCGCCCATGCCCCGATGGCACCTCTGGTGGAGCGGTTCCTTCGCCCCACCGCAAAACAGAGGACGAAACGATTCGTGTACCGCTGGGGCGCGAAGGTAAAAGGTTTTTTGCGGATATTTACCAAATAGTGGAATTTTTGTCGATATTTCACTTTTTTTGTCAAAAAATTAACATATTTTTATCGCGTCGAGAAAAATATTCCCTTGACAAGCCATTTCTGATTGATGTAAAATGGAGACAGTCTTAGTATATCATTATGAAGGAAGGAGAACACATGATGAATGCAAAGATGACCTTTGTCCATTATTCACGTGAGGATGTTATCGCAACCAGCGCTATTTCTGACGAGTTCTGCCCCAGCTTCGGTGCTACGCACTACCAGATCGTCTCCAGAAATAACCCGCAATCCAGACCCGGTCAGGGCATCTTCGTATACAACGTATACGAATACAGCTATGACGCAGTGAACGGTCTTGTTCCCATGAGTGACAGCGTTGTTTCCCGCAGAGTTTCGCAGGATTATAACCGGGGTACTTACCTGAACATCACCGGTGGTATGGAAGCAGTGTGCGATCCTCAGGCTCATCTCCACGGCGTGTGAGATCATCCTGCATCCCCTTCGACAGGCTATGGACGACCAATATGAAGCACGGCCTTGCGGTCGTGCTTCATATTAGCCGTCCACTTTTTTGCTTTTTTAAGGAAAATAGCATTCATTAATTAATATTCTGTGAAATCTCTTGACTTTTTGCCTGCCGACGATTAGAATTTCTCAAGCAGTTTAAACAAAAGAGGTGAACATTCTCTATGGCACAGAAATTATCCGGCGGCAGGCATTTTGAGCTGCGCCGCCTCGGTGTTGCCATTGTCGGCACCTGTATTTATTCGATGGGCATGAATCTGTTCATTGTCCCCGCGGGGCTGTATTCCGGGGGCATTATGGGCTTCTGCCAGATCATCCGTACCCTTCTGACCCGCGAATTGGGGCTTTCCTTCGGCGGTATCGACATCGCGGGTATTTTGTATTATCTCATCAATATTCCCATCCTGATCGTATCCTGGCGCAAGCTGGATCGGATGTTCGTCCTCAAGACGCTGGCCACCGTGAGCGTGATGACCGTCATGCTCACCCTGATCCCCACGATCCCCATCATGGGCAGCGATACCATCACCAACTGTCTGGTCGGCGGCGTGATTTCCGGCATCGGCATCGGCATTGTCCTGCGCTGCGGCGGCACGCTGGGCGGCTTCGACCTCGTCAGCCTGATGATCATCCGCAAGCATCACGATTTCAGCATCGGTAAAATCACCATCGGCATCAATTTCCTGGTCTATGCCCTGTGCATGCTCGTGTTCAGCGTACCCACCGCCATCTATTCCATGGTCTATTCTGTCATCAGCAGCACCACCATTGACCGGGTCCACCTGCAAAACAAGGATGCGCAGGTGACGATCATCACAAAAAAGAATGCAAAGGAGCTGGAGGCCGCCATCCTCTCCCAGCTCCACCGCGGCGTCACCCAGCTCCGCGGCACCGGCGCCTACACCAGCGAGCAGGTCGATCTGCTGGAAATCACCCTCTCAGAATACGAGCTGCCCCTCCTGCGCCGCATCATCCACGAATACGACCCCAACGCCTTCGTCGTGGTCAAGGATCACGTCAAGGTCTACGGCAACTACCTGAAAAAGCTCTGAGTATTAGAACACAGGGGACGGTTCTGTGTGCTTGGCACACAGAACCGTCCCCAATGTCATTAACTTAAGGCAGGCATTTCAAAAAAGCCAATGTCTATGCTATGCGATGCCGTAGGGGAGGGGCTTGCCCCTCCCGAATCCGACCTTGGTTTTCTGCACGCTTTCCAATCGGTGCTGATCCCACCATCGGGGAGGAGCAAGCCCCTCCCCTACGGCGATGCATTCCGTATATGCCTCTGTTAAGTGCCGTCTTGCATCTATTTGAAAGGTCGGTTAAATCGGCTTGGCGGGCGAGCAATGCTCGCCCCTACGGGGCTGACTGCCATTGAATAACCTTAACTTAATGACATTGAGAACCGTACCCTGTGTTCAATGTCCTGTTTTTTGCCTCCAATGTCCTGTTTTTTGCTCTCAATGTCCTGTTTTTTCCCGCTCAGCAGCCCGCGCACATGCAGATCGCGGTTACGCAGGGTGTTGTCTTCGTTCAGAAGGAGGTTGCGAAGCACAGATCATGCATATTTCAACATTTCGCTTGAAGCTTCATGCAAAACTGTCCCCAACTCCGGCTTTTATTCCTTGCTTTTTTTTAAGAAATATGTTAGTATAAAGAGTACACAATTATCTATAAATATGTATAATCTCCCCCGGAAGGAGCAAAAACCCATGGTACAGCAAGATAAAATCAGAAATATCGCCATTATTGCCCACGTTGACCACGGCAAAACCACGCTGGTTGACGAAATGCTCAAACAGGGCGGCATCTACCGCGAGCATCAGGCCGTGGTGGAGCGCGTGATGGACTCCGGTGATCTGGAGCGTGAGCGCGGCATTACCATTCTGGCGAAGAATACCTCTGTCTTCTACAAGGATTTCAAGATCAATATCGTCGATACGCCGGGCCATGCCGACTTTGGTGGTGAGGTCGAGCGCATTCTGAAGATGGTCAACGGCGTTCTTCTGCTTGTTGACGCAGCAGAAGGCCCCATGCCGCAGACCCGCTTCGTGCTGCAAAAGGCGCTGGAGCTTGGTCACAAGGTCATCGTGGTCATTAACAAGATCGACCGCCTTGATGCCCGTATCGAGGGCGTTATGGAGGAAATTCTGGAGCTGCTTCTTGAGCTTGACGCTACCGATGAGCAGTTTGATTCTCCCACCATTTTCTGCTCTGCCCGTCAGGGCATTGCCTCCTACGGCCCGACCGACGTGGGCTTCGATCTGTCCCCCCTGTTTGAGACCATCGTAAAATATATTCCCGCCCCCACGGGCGATGACACCCAGCCCCTGCAGCTGCTGGTCTCCTCCATCGACTATAACGAATATGTCGGCCGTATCGGCATCGGTCGTGTGGAGCGCGGCATCATCCGCCAGAATCAGGAGGTCACCATCTGTGACTACCATGATTCCTCCTTGCTGCAAAAGGGCAAGGTCGTTGCACTTTACGAATTTGACGGCCTGAACCGTAAGCCGATCACCGAAGCCCACGCGGGCGAGATCGTTGCATTCTCCGGCATGGCTGACCTGACCATCGGCAGAACCATCTGCGCCCCCGACAGCGTTGAGGCGCTGCCCTTCGTCAAAATCTCCGATCCCACCATCGAGATGACCTTCTCCGTGAACGACAGCCCGTTTGCCGGACGCGAAGGCAAGTATGTCACCTCCCGCAACCTCCGCGACCGTCTGGAGCGCGAGCTTCTCAAGGATGTCTCCCTCCATGTCACCGAGCAGGGCACCGACGCCTTCAATGTTGCCGGACGCGGCGAAATGCACCTGAGCATCCTCATCGAGACCATGCGCCGCGAAGGCTTCGAATTCCAGGTCTCCACCCCCCGCGTGCTCACCAGAAAGATTGACGGCAAGGACTGCGAACCCATCGAGCGCATGGTTGCCGACGTTCCCGAGGCCTATATGGGCAGCGTCATCGAGAAAATCGGCCAGCGCAAGGGCGACCTGATTTCCATGACCCCCATGGGCAACCGCTACCGTCTGGAATTCCTCGTCCCCTCCCGCGGTCTGTTCGGCTACCGCAACGAATTCCTCACCGATACCCGCGGCGAAGGCATTATGTCCTCGGTTCTCGATTCCTACGCCCCCATGAAGGGCGAAATTGCCCGCCGCAAGTGCGGCTCCCTGATCGCCTTTGAAACCGGCGACACCACCGCCTACGGTCTGGGCGGCGTGCAGGATCGCGGCGTTCTGTTCCTGAACCCCGGCGTTCCTGTCTATGCCGGCATGATCGTCGGCGCCTGCAACCGCAATGAGGACATGGCTGTCAACATCTGCAAGAAAAAGCAGCTCACCAACATGCGCGCCGCCGGCTCCGATGAAGCCATCCGTCTGGCGCCTCCGAAGGTCTTCTCTCTGGAGCAGTGCCTCGAATACCTCTCCGACGATGAGCTTCTGGAGGTCACCCCCCAGAGCCTGCGCATGAGAAAGCGCATCCTCGACCACGGCCTGAGAATGCGCGCGGTCATGAAAAACCGCACCTGATATACCGGAAACCTGCTGATATTCGGCAGGTTTCCTTTTTTATCTATTGACAATTTCCTCTACATGATGTAGACTGAATTTATTCTACACAATGTAGAGAAAGGAGACTGAACCATGCCGACCATGGGTGTACTGGAATCCCGCTTTGCGGATATCATCTGGAGCCATGCGCCGCTGGCCTCCAGAGACCTGATGCAAATGGCGCAGGCGGAGCTTGGCTGGAAGTCCACGACCTCCTATACCGTCCTCAGGAGATTATGCGACCGGGGTCTTTTCCGCTTGCAGGATAAAACGGTGACGGCGCTGCTTTCCCGGGAAGAATTCTACGGGATGAAGAGCGAGCAGTTTGTGGATGAAAGCTTCGGCGGCTCTCTCCCTGCGTTTATTGCCGCTTTCGGCTCACGAAAAAAGCTGTCGGACGCAGAGGTCGAGGAGCTGAAAGCGCTGATCGACAGCCTGCGGAGGTGAGAAAATGTCCTTCCATACCTTTTTTCCGAGGCTCCTGAATATGAGCCTGACGGCAAGCATCGTCATTTTATTCGTACTGCTCCTGCGGCTATGTTTAAAGCGCTCACCAAAGGTGATTTCCTATGCGCTTTGGGGCATTGTCCTGTTCCGCCTGCTTTGCCCGGTTTCGATTTCATCTGATCTGTCGCTGTTTACTCTTATGAATCCCCCGGTCAGCGAAAGCGGCAGCATGGAATATATCCCGGTTCAGGCAGAACCCATACCCATGCCTGTTACCACCGTGGACACCCTGCCGCAGGCTGAGATAGAGTCTTCCCCAGACCCGATGACCATTGCCGCCGCTGTCTGGATGGCAGGTGTCCTTGCCATGCTCGGCTATGCGCTGTTATCTTATTTCCGTCTTCGCCGGAGGCTGCTTATTGCATCCCCATTGCGGGATAATATCTATTTGGCTGACGAAATAACA
The DNA here is from genome assembly GCA_045628065.1 of Faecousia sp. Taxonomy (GTDB): domain Bacteria; phylum Bacillota; class Clostridia; order Oscillospirales; family Oscillospiraceae; genus SVMC01. The sequence continues at coordinate 26,778 of JAZQOW010000072.1, read as the reverse complement.
ACTCCATTTGTGATGGGGCTGCTTCGCCCGAAAATCTATCTGCCCTCCGCGATGGATGTGCGGGAGCAGGCCTATATCCTTCTGCATGAGCAGCACCATATCCGCCGCCTTGACCATATCTTTAAGGCACTGGCCTTTGCAGCCCTGTGCATCCACTGGTTCAATCCTCTGGTGTGGCTGGCCTTTCATATCGCCGGGAGGGATATGGAAATGAGCTGTGATGAAGCCGTCATCCGGAAAATGGGCGCAGACATTCTGCCGGATTATGCCGCCTCCCTCCTGCGCCTTGCCACCGGAAAGCGCATCATACCCGGTATGCCGCTGGCCTTCGGCGAGGGGGATGCAGGAGGGCGCATCCGAAATCTTGCAGGCTGGAAAAAGCCCGCGTTTTGGGTGATCCTCCTGTCAGCTCTGGTGGGCATTTCCGTTGCTGTCTGCTTCCTGACTAACCCGAAGCAGGACAGCTTCCGCGTGCAGATCCGCATCCCCGCCGGATCTCAGGAGGCGGTGCTCTATTCCGATGAAGAAATCTCCCCGCACGGAAGCTATATTCTTGTCACGCCTGAAGATGATCTTACCGGCGCAGAGGTTTACATAAAACCCATAGAGGTCAAAACCGAAACCGCCTATGATGAACCCACCCCCCTGACCTCCGGCAAAGCCTCCAGAATCAGACTGGAGAAGGGCGGCTGGTTCAAAATCGGCGTAAATCTGCAAAACGATACGGGCAAGGATATTGTTGTTTATCTGAATGTAAAAAACATCGAGCTGCGCATTTCCGCTGATGCCGAGCCTGCCGCGCAAACCCTTACGGCAAAGCTTCTGGAAATCCGCGAAAACGCTTTTCTGGTCGAGCCTCTGGAAGGAAGCAGCGCTGACCGCCTTGAGATTCCCATGGTGAATATGAGCCCCTCCCCGGAGCCGCAAATCGGAGATATTCTGGAGATTACCTATCGCGGCCTTCTGACCAATGTAGAGAGCATCCGTGTGACGGAGGAAAAGCGGAATGCCGCCCCATCCCTTGCAGAAGCAATTCATAACGCCATTCTTGCCAATAATCAGCGTGCCGCTTCCGATGATCTCTATCACTGTGCAAGCTTCATCCAGCTGGAGCAGGAGGAAATCGCCTTCGACAGCGACCCGCCCACCCCTTCGCAGATCACCGTCTACGGTCTGGCACTCTATCAGGCCTTTGCATACACCTACAACGACGGCATCGCAGCCATTGAAGAAAAGGAGGGAAGTCACGTCCCCGTTGCCATCACCTTTGAGGAAACGGATGGCGGCTATTCTCTCCTCGAATACTGGACACCCGGCGACGGAAGCGATTACGCGCCGGATATCCGGAACAAGTTCCCGGATTCGGTGGCAGAGGATGCCATGGACACGCAGAAATACATTCTGGCGCAGAAGCAAAACTGCTACGCGCAGGCCATAGCGCATGGCAAGCTCGACACCGAACCCATCATCGCGCAGCTCTTTGCAGCCATTGCCGCCTCCCCGGCAGTCTCCTCAAATCCCGGTGATTATATCAGGGCACACCCCATCGAATATCGGGAGCTGACCTATTACGGCAACTATACATTAAAATATATCTTCACCCAATTCCTGCAAGGCGGTCAAACCGGCCTTCATGGACAACTGATGAACGATATGTTCCATACGCTCGCCCCGCAGGCACAGCGTTACATTGAGGCCGAAGACGCGCAGGCCTATTTCGATGAATGGAAAGCGTCCGCCATCCAGCTCAGCGAACAGAACGGCATGGAATGGCTCAAAGAAAATCAGCCCGAAATGGCACTTCTGCTTGCGATGCTGGAGGAATAAGCTTTCTTTCGACATCTTTTCAGATATTCTTGCAAATAATAGCAGATATGCTATAATACGCTTGTAAAAGCGGACAATGCTTCCGCAAAAAAGAAAAGAGGAATATTCATGCTCGAGAAAACATTCAAACTGAAGGAACGGGGCACCAATGTGCGTACAGAAGCCATTGCGGGTATTACCACCTTTATGGCAATGGCCTATATTCTCATGGTCAACCCCGGCATGTTCAGCGCTCTGGGAAATGTCTCCTACGGAGCGATCTACATTGCGACAGCGCTCTCTGCTGTCATCGGCACGCTGCTGATTGGTCTGCTTGCCAATCTGCCGCTGGCACAGGCCTCCGGTATGGGTCTGAATGCGTTTTTTGTCTACACGGTCTGCCTGGGCTTGGGCTTTTCCTATGCCAACACCCTGCTGTTCGTGCTGCTTGATGGAATCATCTTTATTTTGCTCACGGTCACCGGCCTGCGCCGCATCATTTTTGATGCCATTCCCCGCCGTGTCAAGCTGATCATCCCCGCCGGTATCGGCCTGTTTATTACCTTCCTCGGCCTGCAGGACGCGGGCATTGTCGTTGCCGATCCCTCCACCGGTGTCACGCTGGCCTCCTTCAACCTGCTGGGCGCTGCCACCTGGGCCTCCATTATGCCGATGCTGGTCACCATCGCTGCGCTGATTGCCATTGCCGTCCTGTCCAAAAACAATGTCAAGGGCGCGATCCTTTGGAGCATTCTCGGCGGAGCCGTTGTCTATTATCTGCTCGGCTTCACCGTTCCCGGCTTCTATGACGGCTTCCTCGCCGGTCTTACCCTCAATCCCTTCACCTCTTTCCAGGAATTCGGCACTCAGGCACTGGGCAAGGTATTCACCGAGGGCTTCGACTTTTCCGCCTACCTCTCTGTTGAGGGGCATAGCATCAGCGGTCTTGTGATCGCCTTCCTGACCACGGCGCTGGCCTTCTGCATGGTGGATATGTTTGATACCATGGGCACCCTCTACGGCGCATGCCGCGGCGGCGATATGCTCGTTAAGAACGAAAACGGCGAGGCCGAGGTTCCCAACATGAACCGCGCCATGCTGGCCGATGCCCTTGCCACCTGCGTGGGCGCAGCCTGCGGCACCTCCACCGTTACCACCTATGTGGAATCCTCCGCAGGCGTAGCCGCCGGCGGCCGCACGGGTCTTTCCGCCATGTTCACCGCGCTGATGTTCTTTATCGCGCTGTTCCTCTCTCCGCTGGCTGCACTGATTCCCTCCTGCGCTTATGCAGCCGCGCTGATTTATGTAGGCATTCTGATGATGGGCTGCGTGAAGGATATCCAGTGGGAGAACCCCTCCGTGGCACTGCCCTCCTTCCTCACCCTGTCCATGATGTCCTTCACCTATAACATTTCCTACGGCATTGCCTTTGGTCTGATCTCTCACGTTGCCATTCAGATTTTCACCGGCAAAGCAAAGGAAATCAAGGTCGGCACCTGGATCATTACCATCCTCTTTGCCGCCATGTTCTTCCTCACCCACTAATTTCCCGATTTTGACCAAAAGCGGGGGCTCTGCAAAATGTAGGTTTTGCAAAGCCCCCGTTTTATGCCAATGTCATCAACTTAAGTATTGAATAGATTTCCTGTAATCTCGTAGGGGCGAGCATTGCTCGCCCGTGCTGTCTTGCATCCATATGAAAGGTCGGTTATATCGGCTTGGCGGGCGAGCGATGCTCGCCCCTACGGGGGCTGACCGCCATTGAATAACCTTAAGCTGATAACCTTGCGTTTTATGCGCTCCGGGCAGCATATGTGTAAACATCGGTTTTTTCTATAGACAAGTATGGGAATGTAGGGTATACTTGTCATGGTTTTTAAGAAAAATGAAAGCAATCAGAGGAGACGCTATGCTTGACAAGCTGAAACAGGTGGAAAGTAAATATGAGGAGCTGTGCGCCCGGTCGGAGCAGGCGGATTTTTATGCCGATCCCCAGCGGGCGGCGAAGATTCTGCGCGAGCAGCGCGAGCTGGAGCCGATTGTTACCGCTTACCGGGGTCTGATGCAGGCCAAAGCGCGCATGGAGGAGGCGCAGAGCCTTCTCTCCGGCGAGACAGACCCGGAGCTGCGCCAGCTTTGTCAGGAGGAATTTCAGGATGCCAAGGCCGAGCGCGACCGGCTCGAAGAGGAGCTGAAAATACTCCTTCTTCCCCGCGACCCGAATGACGGCAAAAGCGTCATTATGGAAATTCGCGGCGGTGTCGGCGGCGAGGAAAGCGCCCTGTTTGCCCACAGCCTGTTCCGTATGTACTCCATGTATGCCCAGTCCCGCCGCTGGAAGGTGGAGCTTTTAAACTATTCCGAAACCGAGCTGGGCGGCGTGAAGGAAGCCGACTTCATCATTGACGGCGACGGCGCATGGTCAAGGCTGAAATTTGAATCCGGTGTCCACCGCGTCCAGCGCGTCCCCGAGACCGAATCCGGCGGACGCATCCATACCTCCACCGCGACTGTCGCCGTGCTGCCGGAAATGGAGCAGGTGGATGTGGATATCCGCCCGGAGGATATCGAGATGCAGGTTTACCGCTCCTCCGGCGCAGGCGGGCAGCACATCAATAAAACCTCCTCCGCCGTGCGCCTGATCCACAAGCCCACGGGCATTGTGGTCTCCTGTCAGGAGGAGCGCAGTCAGGTGCAGAACCGCGAAAAATGTATGAATATGCTGGCCTCCAAGCTCTATGAGATGGAGCAGACCCGCATCACCTCCGAATATGCCGCCGACAGGAAAAGCAAGGTCGGCACCGGCATGCGCAACGAGCGCATCCGCACCTATAATTTCCCGCAGGGTCGGGTCACAGATCACCGCATCAACCTGAGCCTGTATACCATTGATTCCATTATGGACGGCAACCTTGACCCCCTGCTCGATGCCCTCATCACAGCGGATCAGGCCGAGCGCCGAAGCGAGGAAATGCTATGAACACACGCCTGTTAGATGCCGCAAGCCCCGAAACCCCCGCCATTGCGGCAGAATTTCTGCGGCAGGGGCTTCTGGTCGCCATTCCCACCGAGACGGTCTACGGTCTCGGCGCAGACGGCCTGAATGAGGCTGCGGTGCTGGATATTTTCAAAGCCAAGGGTCGTCCGCAGGACAACCCCCTGATTCTGCACATCAGCGCCCCCGAGGAGCTGAACCGCTACTGCATTGACATTCCCGAGGCAGCATGGCTGCTTGCCGAGCGCTTCTGGCCGGGACCCCTGACCATGGTGCTCAAGGCGGCACCCATCGTTCCCATGCGCACCACCGCAGGGCTGGATACCGTAGCCATGCGCTGCCCCCAGACTCCGGTCACGCGGGAGATCATCCGTCTGGCAGGCGTGCCGATCGCCGCGCCCTCTGCCAACCTCTCCGGCAAGCCCTCCACCACCACCGCAGAGCACGTCCTGCACGACTACGGTCCGGAAGGTCCCCTTGCCGCCATTGTGGACGGCGGTGCCTGCCGCGTCGGCGTGGAATCCACCATCGTGGATTTAACAGGCGACAAGCCGCGCCTGCTCCGCCCCGGCGGAGTCACGCCGGAGGAATTGCTGGATGCTCTGGGCGAGCTTGAAATTGATAAGGCAGTCACGGCGCAGATTTCCAACGATACCGTTGTCCGCGCCCCCGGCATGAAATACCGCCACTATGCCCCCCGGGCACAGGTGCTCATCATCGAGGGCAGCCGCGAAGCCGCCGCGCAGTACATCCGCGAGCATTTGGCGCCGGAGGATGCCATCCTCTGCTTTGAAGAGGAGCTTCCCCTCTTCGACGGCCTCCCCGCCCACGCCTACGGCAGCGAAGCCGCCCCCGAAACCCTCTCCGCCGGTCTCTTCGCCGCCCTGCGCGAGCTGGATCAGTCCGACATTCAGCGGATCTTCGCCCGCTGCCCCACCGGCGGCGGCGTCGCCTACGCCGTCCGCAACCGCCTGAGCAAGGCTGCCGGCTTCCATTTCATCGAAGCATAACTCCGCAGCCGCCTCCCCCGGGATACAATGTCATCAAGCGATACTCCGCACTTACCTGCGGATACAGCCAAAGGCTCCCCCTAGAAGGCAATGTCATCAACTTAAGACAGGGATTTAAGATCGTCCTAATCTCACATAACCCGCCGTAGGGGCGAACTGTGTTCGCCCGCCTGCTGATTCAACCGACAACTGATTAAGCTGCAACCCAGAACGGGCGAACACAGTTCGCCCCTACGAAGGTGCCTGCCACCTAACAGCAAAGCCTTGCCTTAAGTTGATGCCGCCTCCCTTGGGATGCGGCTGCTCATTTTGTATATGGAGCAAAAATATGCGGATATGGATTTTAGCAGCCTTGGCTGCATACTTTATCAAGGGTCTATGTGGCTTTGCCAACACGCTCGTTTTTACCTCGATTCTGGCATTCGGAACCACGAATGTCAATATCTCTCCCGTTGAGCTGCTTTTGAGCTATCCTGCGAACCTGCTGTTAGCACTCAAAAACAGAGGCAAGCTGAACCGCAGGGTATACATTCCGTTATCTCTATTGGTGATCTGCGGAAGCATTCCCGGTGCCTTCCTGTTGAAACGCCTTGATCCCGGCTGCATCAAAGCGGTGTTTGGCTTCGTGATTATCCTGCTGGGGATCGAAATGGCTTTAAGGGAAGCGAACACGCTGCGGTTTAAGGAATCGAAGCCTGTTCTCGGGATCATCGGCATTCTCTCCGGCATACTGTGCGGCCTGTTCGGCATTGGTGCGCTGCTGGCCGCCTATGTCGGGCGGGTGTCAGGCGACAGCGATGAATTCAAGGCGAACATCAACGCTGTCTTTTTCGCCGAAAACACGTTCCGCATCATCCTGTACAGCACAATGGGCATCATCACCCTGCACAGCATGAAGCAGGTGCTCATACTGCTGCCGCTGATGCTGGCGGGACTCTTTTTAGGAAATAAAAGCAGCGAATTATTGCAGGAGAAAACCGTGAAGAAGCTGGTCATTGTGCTTTTGATTTTTTCCGGCTGCATGATGATCCTCCGGAACATCTGAGCCACGGCCTGCAAAGCAGCGCTTGAACAAAAAAACGGATGCAGCATTTTTTGCTGCATCCGTTTGTGTATTTATCCGATTTTCAGGAACCAGTCGTCATTGGAGGCGGCGTTGCAGGTGACGGTGACGGTGGTGCCGCTGACGGTGTAGGTGATGCCGGTCTGGGCGGTGCCGCTGATCGTGCCGTCATCTGAGACCATGGCAGCGGCCATTTCGATCACCTCGAACCAGGTAGCTGCATCCTCACCGTGGGGATCGAAGTGAAGCTCACCGTTCTGAACAACTGCACCGTCAGCATCGCCGGGGATGATCATCTCCTGAGCAAGGCCGCTTTTGGCCAGATATTCAGAGATGGGGTTGACAACGCTGACGCTCCCGGTGCGGTTATCTTTGTTTGCAGAAGCATTCTGCGCGCTGCCTCCTTCCTTATGTGCCTCCCCGGAAGCATTGGGGGCGGCAGCATTGGATGCAGCAGCATTGGACGCGGGAGCATTGGGTGCAGAAGCGCCGGGCTGGGAAGCAGCAGGGGCAGAAGCATCCGGCTGGGAGGCTTCCTCTGCGGAGATATCAGACGGCACGGCTTCAGGCTGAACCGTATCGGGCTGCGCGCTATCGGGCTGCGCGCCATCAGACTGGGGAGCAGCATTGGCCTCCGGTATATTGGTATTGTATACCGGGGTGGCAGGTCTCCTGCTTTTGGTTTCCTTGCCGCAGGCGGCAAAGCTCAGGGCAATTGCAAGCACCAAAAGAAGGGAAATCCATTTTTTCATAGCTTATGACTCCTTTGAAATAGAAATGACCCAATCGTCCTTGGTGATAGGGCAGAAGAAGTAGGCGATTCTTTCGCCGTTTACGTTGGCGCGGGCCATGATGGTCAGGTCGCCATCCATCTTGCCGTCATCGGACTGGGCTTTGATGACCTCCTCGACCTGCGCGAACCAGGCCTGCTTGTCGGCGCCGTTGGGGTTAAAGTGGATTTGGCCGCTGCGAAGAACAATATCGCTTGCGCTGTCGGGCATGATCTGCTCGCGGCTCATGCCGAAACCGGCCAGATAATCCTCAGCTTCTTTTAGCGCGGCCTCGGGGTCAAGGATGTAGGGGAAGGGCAGCGTGAAGGAGAGGGAGAGCAGGATCTTGCCCTTCTCGCCGTCTTCTGTATCGACGGCGGCATCATTGAACACCAGCTGGAAATCGCCGGATTGCAGATCGCTCTGGGCAAAGAAGTCGAAGGAAACGGTCTGCTCGCCGTTTTTGAGTTCGGAATAGAGTATGGTTCTGGCATCAGCCTGGGCTGTGGTGGCGTAATCCCCAGCGGGGACGATGCCGACCCAGGGGATGGCGGCTTCCTCAAGGTCTTTTGCGGTGATGTTAAGGATCAGGTCATCCGCTTCGGCAGTTTTTACAAGGCAGGTAATGCGGCCATCGGCGGATGTATATTCTTTGCCGGCCTCCAGTGCGACCGGGGCCGGGGCCTCTGCGCGCTCCGCGTCCTCATCCGGCTGCACGGCAGCGGGGTTCTCTTCGTTAGCCTGCTCTGCCTTTTTCGTGCAGGCAGCGAGGCTGAGCAGCATGGCAAGGCTTAGAAAAAGTACGATCCATCTTTTCATGATATATCCTCCGGTATCATATCAGGATGGGGATAGTGTAACACATTTCTCCTTCATTTTCAATGATGCTGTTGTGCATTCCGGCTGCTCTTTTCCACATCCATCGCCAGCACCACCAGAAGCGCCGCGAGGGCATCCCGCGAGCGGACGACCTCCAGACCATACCCGTCCGGCTCCCCGAATACCCTTGCAACCGGGGTTCCGCTGACGGTACTGATCTCATAATCCCACTGGGTCAGGTTTCCCTCTATGACCCAGCCAAAATGATCCAGCCGGTAGCAGGTGCGCCGGAGGGAAAGCTCCCTGCACAGATCGCCGCAGCCTACGCCGCCGATGATAATTTCAAAGCGCGGAAGGACAGAAACCCTCCTCCGCCGCAGGGAGGCAATATGGCAGCCGTAGGAATCGTAAATATCGAACTGCTGTCCAAGGGACAGCTGCCCATCTACATGGAACACCGCATCACCGGCCTCATCGAACACATCTGTGCTGTCAAGCCAGGAAGGCAGCCGCTGTTTGAGCATCAGCTTCATCGCCCCGGTCTCCTTTCAATAGTATCTTTTAGAATAATTTCGGATAAAAAACACGCCGCAGGGAATTAGAATTTTTCAGATATCCAGCCGGAAAAGCTCCCGAAGCGCTCCGGCGACACCGTCACAGTCGATATGGCCGCAGGTCATGGAGGCGGCAGCCTGAATATGCGTCGGCGCATTGCCCATGGCCACGGAAAAAGCGCCCATTTGGAGCATGTCCAGATCATTTTCCCCGTCACCGAAGACGATGCTCTGCGCCAGCGGCAGGCCGAAATGCTCCAGAACTGCCCGAATGCCATCGGATTTCCCCAGTCCTTCGATCGTGAAATCAAAGCCGGTGGGATTCCATTTCACAAGACCCGTATGGGCAAGCCGGGAGATAAAGGGATACGCCTGCGGCTCCGGCACGAAAATCGAGGCCTGATAGATGGGCGCGCCGCCATAAGTGCCGATTTCCGGAACCTCCGTGTCGATCTCGCGCATGGTGCGGCGGACATTGTCATCGGCATAATTGACATAGAAGCGATCCTTCTCGGTGATGATCATGGGAAGCGTGTGCGCCGAAAAGGCCTGCACAAGCAGCGCGGCATCGTGCGGATCATAGGTTCTGGAGAAGATGACCCGCTCCTCCCGGTCAAGGCACAGCGAGCCGTTGAGGGTAATATAGCCGTCAAAATCCACCTTCTCCAGCGGCAGTGCCCGCAGCTCCAGAATATGCCGCCCGGTGGCGGCAAACACCTTCACGCCCCGCGCCTGCAATGCCCGGATCGCAGCCGCCGCGCTGTCGGGCACGCAATTGCCGGCATGGGAGAGCAGCGTGCCGTCAATATCAAAAAATATGGCTTTATATGCAGCTTCCTCCATTGCTTCGACCTCCGGGATTGATTAGTGTCATTGTAGCATATTTTCCCGTCTAGGGCAACACCGCCAATGCGGACATTGTCAGGAATTCGCAGCTTTGTATACTTCTGCTGTAGACAACAACGAAGAAATGTAGTATATTAAAATAGTATGACAATGCCGCATTGCGGCGATCTCAAAAAACAGAGGTGATTCACTATGGCAAACTCCTTCTTCGGCGGCGTGCATCCCGATGATATGAAGCGCCTTTCCTGCGCGAAGGCCACCGTGCCTTTCCCCGCGCCCGCGCTGGTGACCATCCCCATGTCCCAGCACATCGGTGCGCCCTGCAAGCCGCTGGTCAAGATGGGCGACCTTGTCACTGTAGGACAGAAGATCGGTGACAACGAAGGTCTGTGCGTTCCGGTTCATGCCTCCGTCTCCGGCAAGGTGAAGCAGGTCGCACTCAAACCGCATTCCAACGGTTCGCTGGTCATGAGCGTAGTCATTGAGAACGACGGCGAATATACCCGCTGCCCCGACTGTCAGCCCCGTGAAAGCATTGACGGCCTTTCTCCCGCCGAGCTCATCGACATCATCCGTGAGGCCGGCATCGTGGGTATGGGCGGCGCAACCTTCCCCACCTACTTCAAGCTCTCCAGCGGCATGGGCAAAGTGGATACGATCATCGTCAATGCTGCCGAATGTGAGCCCTACATCACCGCCGATGACCGTCTCATGCGCGAGACGCCGGAGCGGCTGATCAAGGGCCTGCGGGTCATCATGAAGGTTCTGGGTCTGGACAAAGCCTACATCGGCATCGAGGCCAACAAGCCCGAGGCCATTGCGGCACTCCGTCCGCTTGCCGGTGAAGGCATTGAGGTGCTCTCCCTGCGCACCCGCTATCCCCAGGGCGCAGAAAAGCAGCTGATTCAGGCCATTACCGGGCGGCAGGTTCCTCCCGGCGGACTGCCTGCGCATGTTGGCTGCGCGGTATTCAATGCCGCCACCTGCGCCGCCGTTTGCGATGCCGTATATGACGGCATGCCCACGGTGCAGCGCATCGTGACCGTCACCGGGCGCGGCGTGAAGGAGCCGGGCAACTTCCTGGTTGCCATCGGCACCCCGTATGAGGCGCTGCTTACCCACTGCGGCATGATCGAGAACCCCTACAAGGTCATTTCCGGCGGCCCCATGATGGGCTTTGCGCAGTTTGACCTGTCGGTGCCCATCATCAAGGGCAGCGGCAGCCTGCTGGTGATGACCGAGGCGGAGAACACCGATTGCCCCTATCCCCACTGCATCCGCTGCGGCAAGTGCGTGGGCGTGTGCCCGATGCATCTGATGCCTCTCTACCTATATAAATACGAACGCATGAACGAATACAAGCGTATGGAGCAGTTCAACATCTATGACTGCATCGAATGCGGCTCCTGCGCCTACATCTGCCCGGCCAAGATTCCTCTGGTTCAGAGCTTCCGCACCGCGAAGGCGGAGCTCAGGCTCCTGAAGCAGAAGGAAAAAGAGCTGGCGAACACATAAGGGAGGTGCCGATATGAATCTTGCGATTTCGTCTTCGCCCCATATTCGCGCCAGCCACTCCACCGCCACCATCATGCGCGATGTGTGCATTGCGCTGGCTCTGCCCCTGATTTATGCCATCTGGCTCTTTGGCTTCCGCGTGCTGGCCGTGACCGTCGTCTCGGTCGCCGCCTGCGTGTTCTTTGAGTGGGGCTACCGCAGAATGATGAAGAAGGACAGCACCGTGGGCGATCTGTCCGCGGTCGTCACCGGCCTGCTGCTGGCGATGGTCTGTCCGCCCACCGTGCCCTATTGGGTCATTATTCTCGGCGCTCTGTTCGCCATTGTGCTTGTCAAGCAGCTCTATGGCGGCATCGGCAAAAACTTCCTGAACCCCGCTCTGGCAGGCCGCGCCTTCATGATGGCCTCCTGGGCTTCCATTATGACCACATGGGCAAAGCCGGGCACCTGGCTCAGCCTTGCCAGCAACTATACTGCCGAGGGCGCACTCGACGGCATCACCGCCGCAACGCCTATGGCAGCGCTGAAGGCAGGCACTCTGCCCCAGCTTTCTCTTGTCAGTGCATTTTTCGGCAACATCGGCGGCTGCATCGGCGAGACCTCCGCTCTGCTGCTTCTGGTCGGCGGTGCCTATCTGGTAGCGCGAAAGATCATCAGCCCCCGCATTCCGCTGTGCTTCATCGGCACGGTGGCTGTGCTGACCTTCCTGTTCCCCCGCGGCGGCTGTGACCGCCTTATGTGGATGGGCTATCAGCTCTGCTCCGGCGGCCTGATGCCCGGTGCCATCTTCATGGCGACCGACTACTGCACCAGCCCCGTGACGGCATGGGGTCAGGTCATTTTCGGCATCGGCTGCGGCTTGTTCACGGTGCTTATCCGCTATTTCGGCGGCTTCCCCGAGGGCGTTTCCTATGCCATCCTCATTATGAACCTTACCGTCGGCCTGCTCGATAAGGTCGGTCTTCCCCGGCGCTTCGGCCTTGTGAAGGAAAAGAAAGGCGGTGCCAACGCATGAAAAAGAAAGAAAGCACTGTCGTATATGTCATCCGGCTCAGTGTCATCCTCATGATCATCACGGCGATCACGGCGGCACTCCTTGGCGGCGTCAATGCCATCACCAAGGAAAAAATCGCCGAGACCAACCGGCAGAAGGTCGCAGATGCCATCGCGCTGGTTCTGGAAAGCAGCGCACAGCCGGAGGAGCAGGCGCTTACCGACGCCCCCTCCGAGATCACTGCCGTTTACAAAATGGGCGATGACGGCTACGCCGTGGAAACCGTTGTCAGCGGTTCGCAGGGCAGCATCGACATGATGACCGGCGTACAGCCCGACGGTACGATCACCGGCATTTCCATCGTCTCCCACAGCGAGACCGCCGGTCTCGGCGCTGTCTATGCCGATGCCACCGACAAGGGCGTGGCCTTCCGCGAAAGCTTCAAGGGTCTGTCCGGTGAAATCGCCACCGCTCAGGTGGATTATAAATCCGGCGCCACGATCTCTGCAAAGGCCATTTGCCGGGGCGCAACCATCGCTTCGGACTATGTCGCCGGATTAGGTTAAGGAGGGCATGCCATGAATATCAAAACCCAATTCCGGGAAGGTCTTCTCACCAAGAACCCCGTCACCGTACAGCTTCTGGGCATGTGCTCTACCATGGCCATTACCACCATGCTGTTCAACGGCGTGGGCATGGGTCTTTCCGTGCTGATCATCCTCACCTGCTCCAATATCGTTATCTCCCTTCTGCGGAAGGTGATTCCGTCGAAGATCCGTATTGCCTGCTATATCGTTGTCATCGCAGGCTTCGTCACCATGGTTGACCTGCTGATGCAGGCCTATCTTCCCAGCCTGTCGGAAAGCCTCGGCGTGTTCATCCCACTGATCGTGGTCAACTGCATCATTCTGGGTCGTGCCGAAGCCTTTGCCTCCAGAAATACGGTCGGCGCAGCTGCGCTCGACGGCATTTTCCAGGGTCTGGGCTACACCATCGCCCTGATCATCATGTGCGTGGTGCGTGAATTCCTCGGCAGCGGCACCGTTCTGGGCGGCTTCAGCTTCATCAACAACGGCGGCGGCATCCGCATCCTGCCGGAGACCTATCCGGCGCTGCTGGTCGCGCTCCCGGTGGGCGGCTTCCTGACCACAGGCTTCCTCATTGCCGCCAGCCAGTGGCTGGTCGCAAAAATTGAGGCGAAGGACAGAGAAAAGGAGGTTGCAGCAAAATGACACTGTTTACTTCTCTTGTCTCCATCTCTCTGGGCGCCATTCTGGTGAATAACTTCATCCTGTCCCAGTTCTTGGGCATCTGCCCCTTCATGGGCGTCTCCCAGAAAACCAATACCGCGCTCGGCATGGGTCTTGCCGTTACCTTCGTTATGGGCATTGCCTCGGCTGTGACCTGGGTCGTGAATAACTACATCCTGATCCCGCTGGAGCTGCAATATATGCAGACGGTGGCCTTCATTCTGGTCATCGCCGCGCTGGTGCAGTTCGTGGAAATGTTCCTGCAAAAGGCGGTTCCGTCCCTGTATCAGGCGCTGGGCATTTACCTGCCCCTCATCACCACCAACTGCGCCGTGCTGGGCGTTGCGCTCCTGAACATCCAGAACAACTACAATTTCATTGAATCTCTGGTCTACGGCATTACCGGCGGCCTCGGCTTCCTGGTGGCGATCTTCCTGTTTGCCTCCATCCGTGAGCACACCGAGGATGCCGACTGCCCCCAATGCTTCCGGGGCTTCCCGATCGCTCTGATTTCCGCCGGACTTCTGGCTCTGGCCTTTATGGGCTTCTCCGGCATGAGCATTTTCGGTTAAGGAGGGCAGAATCATGACGAATATTCTTTATGCAATTCTCGTATTAGGCTCCATGGGCGCAGTATTTGCGCTGATTCTTGCCATCGCCTCCAAGGTGTTCGCCGTGGAGACCGATGAGCGCTTAGAGCCGCTTACCGAGTGCCTTCCCGGCGCTAACTGCGGCGGCTGCGGCTACTCCGGCTGCGCGGGCTATGCACAGGCCGTGCTGGAAGGCAAGGCCAAGATCGGCAAATGCGCCGCAGGCGGCAAGGCCTGCGCCGATGCCATGGCAAAGATCATGGGGCAGGAAACGGTAGAAATGGAGCGCCGCGTGGCAATGGTCATGTGCGCCGGTACCGAAGCCCTCCCCAAGGGTCGTTACGAAGGCCTGCAGGACTGCATTTCCGCCTCCCGCATTGCGGGCAAGGGTCCGCAGCTGTGCGAATATGGCTGTCTGGGCTTCGGCAACTGCGTAGCGAAGTGCAAGTTCGGTGCGCTCAGCATTGTCAACGGCAGAGCCAAGGTTGACCACGAAAAGTGCGCCGGCTGCATGACCTGCATTCTGGTCTGCCCGCGCCACATCATCAAGGCCGTTCCCTATGACGCAACCGTCACCGTCCCGTGCAGCTCCAAGGCCAAGGGTCCCATCGTTCTCAAATCCTGCGGCAACGGCTGCATCGGCTGCATGAAGTGCGTAAAAACCTGCGAAAACGGCGCCATCTCCGTGGTCGATGCCCTCGCAACCATCGACTACAAGAAGTGCACCGGCTGCGGCAAATGCGCCGAAGCCTGCCCCCGCCACATCATCCTCGACCTCAACGCCGGTAAAGTCGCACCCGCACAGGTGCAGTAAGCCAGCAACAGCACCCCATAAACAAGCAATGTCTATATGATGCAATACCGTAGGGGAGGGGCTTGCTCCTCCCCCACGGCAATGCAAGATGATAGCCGCGTCAAAAAAACACCTCTGCCCTTCGCCACAGCCACATAAGGAAGTAATTCAAAAATGGTGACTGAGGCTTGGTAAAAGCAAATGAATAATGCCAGAAGGAGTACAACGCTTCTTCTGGCATTTTCTTTTCAAATATTCGATTCTTTATCTGGCGAGCATTACAATGGTCACGTAAGGAGGCGAAGACAACGAAAGAATCCAAACGGTACATCTGTCTTGATGACTTTGAGTAGCGAGTAATGGTGAACGGACTTAATAAGTTTAGAACGCAGCTTATTTGAGAGGGCAAAGAGCATCGTCCAATGGATGAAGTGTTACTGAAACTCATCGATGCTCCAACAAAAAACCGAATCAATAAAGGTGGCTAATAAAGGCAAAAATGGCAAACTTAAAGTACTTTTCGATAAAAAAAGAAGGCTCGAAAGCCTGGACTTTTTGGACTTGACATGATAATATATGTGGTAGGAATACAGCAATTCTCGTTCAAAATAGTCCTGGACTTTTGAGCGATTATGTGTTAGTATAATGCTATCTTATTCGGAAAGGAGTTGTGGGTATGCCGTATGCAGTTGATCTGTTTTGTGGAGCCGGTGGATGCTCAGAGGGGCTGATTCAGGCAGGCTTTCACATTTTATTCAGTTCAGATATTAGTGATATGGTTGAGGTTACATATCGTAATAGGCATGAACAGCTTGGCTTGATTCAAGGGAAAAACACTTGGTTTGAGAGATCCGATATAAGAAATCTTACTGGTGAAATTATTAGAAAACACATATTAGAATTGGAAATATTCTCTGGTAAGGAAATGCCTGAGATCGACCTCATGATTGGTGGTCCGAGTTGCCAAGGCTTTTCAAGGGCTGGTCGAAGAGACAAGTCTGATCCTCGAAATATGTTGTTTGGAGAGTACGTCCGTGTAATTAATGAAATTAAGCCGAAGTACATCGTTCTTGAAAATGTTGAAGGTTTCGTTGATATGCAGTTTATGGGATACAAAGGTATTACCGGTGTTGAGTATCCTGACGGAAGCGTAACTCCATTTATCCTTCGAAGCGAATTAAATGAAATCGGGTATGATACCCTTGAACCAAAAATTCTAAATGCAGCTGACTACGGTGTTCCTCAGCGAAGAAATAGAATTATTTTTATGGGATATCGCAGAGGCCTTACTCCTCCTCAATATCCAGAACCTACTGTAAAACCTGAGGAAAGAATTACACTTTTGGAGGCTATCGGCGATCTGATTACCGACCCTGAAAAGAAGGCGAAGGTTAATCCCACGCCCACACAGTATCAGCTGGATAGTATAAATGGAAGAACTTCAGGATTAGATGGAAAGCCTATTCCTTCGAAAGAAGCGAAGAATATTGAGTTGCCAAAACAAACAGACATTGTCAGAGAGCGATTTGAGCTTTTTGAACCTGGCGAATCCGGCACATACCTTAAGAGAAGAGTCATGGAAGTCGGAATTGATATTTCCGACAAGCCAGCACTGATTGCAATGTGCTCGGGCGAGCTTGGAATGAGTGGTGATGAAGTCGTTGCACTGTTCAAAGCATCTGGAGCAACCAAAGAGCAGGCTGAAGTTTTGCTTACGAAAAAGAATATTCGTCAAAAATGGGCACCGGATCAACCTTCTGCTACGGTTGTGACGATTGCAGATGACTATATTAGTCCCTGGGAGCCACGGACATTCAGCGTACGAGAAATGGCAAGGTGCCAGTCATTTGATGACTCATTTGAGTTTTTGGGGAAACGAACAACAGGTGGTTTACTTCGACGTAAAGAAGTGCCTCAGTATACGCAGGTTGGCAATGCAGTTCCGCCTTTGCTGGCAAGAGCAGTGGCTTTGGAAATCAAAAAGGTTCTATAACGAAAATGAGGGCAGTCACATAGACTACCCTCATTTTTTATCCTAAATCGTATTCAATTGGATTTCCAAAAAGCAATGGTAAATCATCAGGCATCATTTTGAAAAGAACTCCATGATCGCGCCATTTTCCATCCGGTTTATAATGTGCAGCTAAATCAATAGTGATTTTGTCTGCTTCAAAAAGTGGAGCCAAAAGCGATGCATTAGGGTTCTTAGTATGGGACACTTTGTCATAACGGAAATACTCAACACCATTGCGATTTTCAGAAACTGCCTTGACCCAAAATGTTTCGTGGTGCTTCGTAAGTAATGCATCTCTAAGGTTTCTCAATTGCCATGCGGAAACAAATTTTCTTAACCGCTCTTCTTGATGAAGTAGATTTAGACGGTCGTTGTTAACATCTACGTCCAAAACCAAATCGTATGCATTTGGTCTTGAGCAACGGAATGTTTCATACATTTGAAGGCGAACAACTGTACTTCCACGAGGTGTTTGAAATTTACCATAGTGATCCACTATTTCACGGTAACTCATTCCTTCGTCAGGAACACGGGTAAACAGGGTAGAACGTGTAGTTTGCCTGCTTCCACCATTGCGGGTTAGACGAGTGGTTTTCAACTCGATTCCTTTGTAATCAGGAGCCTTAGAATTATTTCTTAAAATGCCAAGAGCACACTCTAAGGTATCGCCTACGCCAGGATCACCAGAAGTAATTGATCGCAAAAAGCCTTGCCGGTGAATAACACATAGTTTAGATAAGAGTTCTTGTGCGATAGCAGCATCCTGATAGGCCGCTTCTTCCAATATTGTGTAAGGGAAACCATGATACTGAAGGGCTGAAGCAATCTCTGGCTTTGAGAGATTGAAAACATATATTTCTCCTTTAATCACAACGAGGGCAAGAAGGTTGCAGGGACTACAGTAGCGTTTTAAGTTGGCAAACCAAATTCGTGGATCACCTTTTTTGGTTACTGGTCGATAGAGAGAAGCTGCAGAGTCAATAAGTCCATTGTAAGTAACGAAATGTGTAGCAACTTGGACCTTGTTTTCAGGGCCTTGTCCTTGCGTCTCATAATTGTGAATATGAGAATTCAAGAGCAATTCTCTTACAGGAGCAGTCGCATCCATTATGGACTTTTCATACCCAGTTGGTGTCGGCACTAAAAATGCAACAGGCACCCCTGTGTTTGCGAAGATGGGGAGAAATTGCTCGATTTGAACATCCGCCATCGCTAACATAGAGATTCACTCCTTCCAAAATTCTGAGTAGATGAGATACTACCTCATAATGATTATAACATACGGTGTCAACAAATGCATCGCCTTAACCGTGAGTTGGTCAATCGGCTTATTCAGCGAATTGAAGTTCACAACAATGACAAATCCAGCGGTCATTGCCATGTGCAGGTGGATATATACTTCACAGCTGCAGGAACGATTGATATTCCCACAGAGCAGGAGATACTGAAGATCATGCAGGAAATACGTGAAGCACATGGCGTAAAGTCTGCTTAAATGCAGAAATGGTGTAGCCCAAATGGACTACACCATAATCTACAATCTACTTAAAAAACTTCCTTACAGGGCTGTGCCTTTAGCGCAGGGGTGCATTTTTTATCGGCAGCATCTTATGAAAGCTTAGAACAATAAATGCCGATTTCGGAATATTTTTCGATTTTTAGATAAAAAATTCCGAAATCGGCACCTGAATAAATCAGACAGAGAGCACTTCTGTATCCTTAGGATATAGACGTGCCCCCTGTTTTTCTGCAAGCTGCAAAAACCGAAAAAAGAACCGCCTTCATCTCCGGTTTTTGGCAATGTCATCAACTTAAGGCAAGGCTTTGCTGCTAGGCGGCAGGCTCCCCGTAGGGGCGAACTGTGTTCGCCCGTTCCGGGTTGCAGCTTCATCAGTTGTAGGTTGAATCGGCAGGCGGGCGAACACAGTTCGCCCCTACGGTGGGTGCTTGGATTTTTATTTCATTTGTTTGAAATTCAACATTTTTAAAGTATATTTCCGTACTTTTTGAATACTTCCTGAACTCCGGGGGAATGCTGAACAGGAGGAGGGAAGAACATGAAAAGCATTTTGATTCGGGATACCACCCGGGAGGAGCGGGAGGCGCTGGTGCATGCGGCGCTGTCGTGCGGGGAGAGCTCGTGCGAGAACTGCTCGTCCTGCTCTCTGGGCGGGGGAGACCCCTATGCGATGTACCAGAGCTATATTGACGGCGAAAAGGAGCTGGCGGAAATCAATGCAGCGTATGCGGCAAATTTCCTGCATGGCTGAGTGCTCCCCATTGATTGACAGTGCGGCGACTGCAATGGTATAATGGTATTATATAAAAATATGTGCCATTTTCTCTGATACCATCCTCTTTCGCTTCATGGTATCATAGCGAAAAGCGAAAAAAGGAGATAGATTCCTATGAAAGAGACATCCCCCCTGCTGTATGCGCCGCGCAACGGCTATGACCGCTTGCAGGACACTGACAGAACGGCCATGGAGGCCTATTGCGAAGGGTATAAGGATTTTCTGAACCACGGCAAAACCGAGCGGCTTTGCGTGGAATACTGCATCGAGCTTGCCGAGCAGAAGGGTTTTATTCCCTATACTCCCGGCATGGCGCTCAAGGCAGGCGATAAGGTTTACTGCGCCAATCGCAATAAGGGCATTATGCTTGCCGTCATCGGCAAGGAGCCGCTGTCCGGCGGTGCCAACATTGCCGCAGCGCACACCGATGCCCCGCGGCTTGACCTGAAGCCCCGCCCCCTTTATGAGGACACGGAGCTGGCCTATCTGAAGACCCATCACTATGGCGGCATCCGCAAATACCAGTGGGTCACCATCCCTCTGGAGCTGCACGGCGTGGTCATGCTTGCAGACGGCAGCCGCAAGGAGCTGCACATCGGCGACAAGCCCGGTGATCCTCAGTTCATCATCAGCGATCTTCTGCCCCATCTGGGACGGGAGCAGGGCAAAAAGCCCCTCAATGAGGCCATTCCGAGCGAAAGTCTGAACCTTCTGATCGGCTCTGTCCCCAGCATGGATGAGCAGACGAAAAGCCGCTGGAAGCTGGGCGTTCTGGAGCTTCTGAACCGGGAGTACGGCATCACCGAGGAGGACTTCATCTCCGCCGAGCTGGAGGTCGTCCCGGCAGGGCAGGCCAGAGATGTGGGCTTTGACCGCAGCCTGATCGCCGCCTACGGCCATGATGACCGCGTCTGCGCCTATGCAGAGCTGCGCGCCCTGTTCGATGCAGGGGAGCCGGAAAAAACCGCCGTTTGTATCTTCGCCGACAAGGAAGAAATCGGCTCCGAGGGCGTGTCCGGCATGAAGTCCGAGGCCTTTGAATATTTCATGGAGGGGCTGTGCCGCGCGCAGGGTGTCGATCTGCGCACCTGCTTCGCCAACTCCTTCTGCATCAGCGCCGATGTCACGGCAGCCTATGACCCCAACTTCTCCGAGGTCTATGACCGCCACAATGCCGCCTACCTCAACTACGGCATCGGCCTTTGCAAATACACCGGCTCCGGCGGCAAATCCACGGCCTCCGATGCCAGCGCAGAGGTGGTCGGCAAGCTGCGCAAGCTGCTCAACGACCATGAAGTCTTCTGGCAGATGGCAGAGCTGGGCAAAACCGACATGGGCGGCGGCGGAACGGTAGCCAAGTATATGGCCAACCGCAACATCAACACCATTGACGCCGGTGTTCCGGTGCTCAGCATGCACGCCCCCTATGAGACCGTCGCCAAGCTCGACTGCTATATGACCTATAAGGCCATCCGGACGGTATTTGAAAACGCATAATATAAGCTGCTGAAAAACGCTGCGTTTGGGAAGACCCAGACGCAGCGTTTTTGCCCGGCATACGGGCTTGCATTCATGGGAAAAATCAGGTATGATAATTCCGCAAATAAACAGAAAAGGAGAAATCCCTATGGATACGACCAATGATCTGCTGAAAAAGCAAAATAACATCAATCGTCTCATGGTATTCTTCCTGCTGATCATCATGGTAGCCATTCTGATTACCTGCTTCATCGTGGCAAAAAATGTCGTTGCACTGCAATACACCATCGCCAAAATCGACGGCATCGTGGATGATCTGGCAGTCGCAACCGATGAGCTTGCCGATGTCAACTGGGACGACATCACAAGCGAGCTGGAGACGGTTTCCAGAGAGCTGTCCACCGTAGACTGGCAGGCATTGAGCAAGGATGTCAGCGACACGGCAGTGCAGGCACAGGAGAGCCTCAAGGTCGCCGGAGAGGCCATCACCGATCTGGACATCCCGACCCTGAATCAAGCCATCAAGGATTTGCAGACCGTAATAGAACCGCTGGCCAAGGTCGTCGGCCGTTTCGGCTAAATAAACAGGGGCTGCCCCACAGGGCAGCCCCTTGCCTTCCACTTGAGGCAATGTCATCCGCTCAAGTGTTCAATGACAGGCACCCACCGTAGGGGCGAACTGTGTTCGCCCGCCAACCGATTGAACCGACATTTGATTAAGCTGCAAGCCGGAACGGGCGAACGCAGTTCGCCCCTACGGGGGTGCCTGCCACCGAACATCAAAGCGTTGTCTTAAGTTGATGACATTGCCTCAAGGAGAAGGCTGGAAAAAAAAGGTGCTGCCCCGTGGGGGCAGCACCTGAATGAATTTCGCTTTATGCCATGCCTGCGGTGATGATTGCCATTTTGTAGACCTCTTCAGCATTGCAGCCGCGGGAGAGGTCATTGATGGGAGCGTTCAGGCCCTGCAGGACGGGGCCGTAGGCGTAGAAGCCGCCCAGACGCTGGGCCATCTTGTAGCCGATGTTGCCCGCTTCGATGCAGGGGAAGATGAAGGTGTTGGCGTGACCGGCGACAGGGCTGCCGGGGAACTTCAGCTGACCAACGACAGGGGAGACAGCAGCATCGAACTGCATTTCGCCGTCAATGGCTACATCGGGAGCCAGTTCCTTGGCAATGGCGGTCGCATCACGGCTGAGCTGGACAGTAGCGCCCTTGCCGGAGCCCTTGGTGGAGAAGGAGAGGATGGCAACCTTGGGGTCGATGCCGAAGAATTCAGCGGTGCGTGCACATTCCACAGCAACCTCAGCCAGCTTCTGTGCGCCGGTGAAGGTCACATTGCCGTCCTTATCGACGGAATCTTCATAGGAGACGTTGATTGCGCAGTCGCCCATGCAGTACTTTTCGGGGCCGTTTTCCGTCTCGCGGTAGAGGATCATGCCGGAGGATACCAGATGAGCACCCTTGCGGGTCTTGACCAGCTGGAGAGCAGGACGGACGGTGTCGGCGGTAGAATAAGTTGCGCCGCCCAGAAGTGCATCGGCCTTGCCCTGCTTGACGAGCATGGTTCCGAAATAGTTGCCCTTCTTGAGCAGGTCAGCGCACTGCTCTTCGGTCATCTTGCCCTTGCGCAGAGCGACCATTTCCTTCACCATTTCATCCATTTCGGGATAGGTGAGGGGATCGATCACAGTTGCCTTTTCCACAGCAAAGCCGCCTTCGGCAGCTGCCTTTGCAACCTCGTCCACATTGCCGATGAGAATGACATCCATCAGATCATCCTTGATCAGGCGGTCTGCGGCTTCGAGAATACGGGCATCGGTGCCCTCGGTAAATACGATGGTGCGGCGGGTAGCCTTTAAAGCATCGAGAAGCTTGGTAAACATAGCTTGTCCTCCCAATTTATTATTTCGCATGGTTTATTATACATCTTTTTTTCTGCGTTCACAAGGGAAAATATTTTATAGCGAACATATTCTTGCAAAACCCTGCCGGATGGTATAGAATATTGTAAAAAATTGCGCAGGAGGTGCGTGCATGACGGAAAAGGCGAATTGGGTTTTATCGCAGCTGGAGGAGGCCGGATTTGAAGCCTTTTATGTCGGCGGCTGTGTGCGCGACCGGCTGATGGGCAAGGAGCCGCACGACTACGATATCACCACCTCGGCACTGCCTGAGGAGGTGGCGCGCGTTTTTTCTGCCTGCCGCCTGATCGAAACCGGCCTTCAGCATGGCACCGTCACCCTCGTGCTCGATGGGGAGCCCTTTGAGATCACCACCTTCCGCATGGAAACGACCTATTCCGACCACCGGCACCCCGATGCCGTCCGCTTCACCCGCACCCTGCGTGACGACCTCTCCCGCCGGGATTTTACGATGAATGCCATCGCCATGGACAGAAGCGGCGCACTTGCCGACCCCTTTCACGGGGAAGCGGACATTGCAGCCGGAATCATCCGCTGCGTGGGCGACCCCATGCAGCGCTTTGAGGAGGATGCGCTGCGCATTCTCCGCGCCCTGCGGTTTGCCTCGGTGCTGGGCTTTTCCATAGAGGAGAAGACCCGGGAGGCCATTTTTGCAAAAAAAGCGCTCCTGTCCCATGTGAGCCACGAGCGGATTTTTGCAGAGCTGAACAAAATGCTTTGCGGCGTAAATGCCGGAAGCATCCTACAGGACTATTTCGATGTCATTACCACGGTGCTTCCCGAGCTTGCGCCGATGAAGGGCTTTGACCAGCGGAATTTCCACCACATCTATGATGTTCTGGAGCACAGCGCCCGGGTGGTGGATGCGGTGCCGCAGGAAAAGGCGCTCCGATGGGCAGCTCTGTTCCACGATGCCGGAAAGCCCTCCGTTTTCTCTGTCGATGAGAATGGTGTCGGCCACTTTTACGGCCATCCCGATGTCAGCCGCGGCCTTGCCGCCAGCGCGCTGCACCGCCTGCGCTGCGACAATGCCTCCATCGCCATGGCAGATCTGCTCATCCGCTATCACGACACCCCCATCGAATGCACCCCCAAGGCCGTGCGCCGCGCCCTCGGCAAGCTCACGCCCGAAGGCTTCCGCGCCCTGATGCAGCTCAAGCGCGCCGATAATCTGGCACAAAGCCCCGAATTTCGCAGCCGCCAAAAGGAAATTGACGCCCTGGAGCAGCTGGCCGAACAAATTCAGGCCGAAGCCCAATGCTTCCGCCTGAAAGACCTCGCCATCAACGGCCGCGACCTCCTCGCCCTCGGCTACCTCCCCGGCCAAAAGCTGGGTTCAACCCTCCAAGCTCTCTTCGATGCCGTCCTCAACGACAGCCTGCCCAATGACAGACAGACGCTGCTGGAGGCGGCAAAAGAAAATCTAAATAAACCAAAACAGGCACCACAGGGAACGGTTCTGTGTGTTAAACACACGGAGCCGTCCCCTGTGTCGGCGTTGTCTACGATTACTTTAGAAGTTGTTCGACGCTCTCCTTCGGCATATAGCCGGTTGCGACCTTCACGATGGTCTGATTCTTCACGACGGCAAGCATGGGAATGCGCTCTGCGCCGAAGGCGTAGGCGAGCTCCGGCTCGTCGTCCACATTGACCTTGCAGACCTTGGCCTTGCCCTCAAATTCCTCGGCAACCTCGGCGATCACCGGGGCAAGCATAGCGCAGGGGCCGCACCATTCGGCCCAGAAGTCGATCAGCACCGGCTTGTCGGACTGCATGACAACCTCATCAAAATTTTCTTTTGTGACTACAATTTCCATTTTTCGCCCTCCCTTTTCAGAGTGATTTCATTTTATCTATTCTTCCCGATGGCGTCCTCCGCAATTCGGAGCATACCCCTTGAGGAAATCCGCAGATAAACACGGGTCAGCAAAACCGTCTGCTCACCCGGCAAACCTCCCATTTCGATTTCAGGCAAACTGAATGGTAATATGGTCAAGTCTCGGCTTGAGGGGGTAGTATTTGACGCCGGCGCTGTCGAGCATTCGTTTGGAATGGCGGGTGCTGGGGGTGTCGGCGTATTTGTCGGAGAGGTAGATGATCTCGCGGATGCCGCTCTGGATGATGGCCTTGGCGCACTCGTTGCAGGGGAAGAGGGCGACATAGAGTCTGGCGCCGTCGAGCTTGCGGCCGCCGGAATTGAGGATGGCGTTCAGCTCGGCATGGACAACGAAGGGATACTTGGTCTCCTCCCCCTCGCGCTCCCAGGGATATTCGTCATCGTCGCAGCCGTTGGGCAGGCCGTTGTAGCCGGTGGAGATGATGACATTCTCCGGCGACACGATGCAGGCGCCCACCTGCGTGTTGGGGTCCTTGCTCCTCTGCGCCGCCAGCATGGCGACACCCATAAAATACTCGTCCCAGGTAATATAATCCGTTCTCTTCATGGCAAATCCTCCAGTCTTCGGGGCGGATAAAGGCTCCCCCGGAATGATATGTCCTACCGTAGGGGCGAGCATTGCTCGCCCCTACGGTGGGTGCCTTTTTATCCCCTTGCTCCTTTTGATTTATCTCTATTATAAGGTGAAAGTGCAATTTATGCAAGTCTACTTGTAAAATCCTCGAAAATGTATTATAATGAAACTGTATCTTTTGATTTCAATTCCAGGAGGTGCTTACATGCAAACCTGCTATAACTGCGGCAAGGCTGTCTCGGATGAGACGCTGATTTGCCCGGATTGCGGCGCGCTGGTCAAGCGCTATACCTCGCCCCCCGTCAGGGAGGAGGCGGCGCCCGTGATGCAGCAGGCGCCGATGCCTGAGCAAAATCAGAACCGACGCGTGCGCCTGTACGGCGGGGTCAAGGTATGGCTGATCCTGCTGTCGGTTCTTGCCGGATATTTCTGCTTCAGCAGTCTTTGTGCGGTATTCTATGCGCTCAATGCCGATGCGCTCCGGGATATGTTCGCCCAGCCCGGCATGGAGGCCTTAGCCCCCGTGATGGAGGAAATGCTCGATATGCTGCCGCAGATGCTTCCCGTCTTTGCAATCATGGCCATTGTCTGTGCGCTCAAGCTCTTCTGCCACATCTGGCTGCTGGTCAGCGGACGGAAGCTGGCTTTCTATTTTGATATCGGCACCAGTGTGCTTTCCCTGCTGCTTCTTCTTATAGGCGGCAGTCTTCTGAGCTTCTTCTTTGTGATCGAACCCCTCATGACCTGGCTGCTTCTCAAGCGCTTCTGGCCATGGATGCAAAAATAGGAGGTCAATATGAAATACTATCTTCTGGCGGTGGCCGCTCTGAGTGTCATCGCGTTCCTGCTTTACGGCATTGACAAGCTCAAGGCCAAGGCCAAACGCTGGCGCATTCCCGAAGCCACCCTGCTCGGCATCGGCATTCTCGGCGGCGCACCCGGCGCGCTGCTCGGCATGATGGCCTGGCGGCACAAGACCCTCCACTGGTACTTCTGGGCCGTCAACTTTATCGGCCTTGCCGTCATCGCCCTCGTGTGCATTTACTTCTTCATATAAATAATAAAGGAATTATCAAATGCTTGAACTTAAAAATCTCAGCTACCGTGTCGCCGATGAACAAGGCGAGACCAGCATCTTAAACAACATTTCCCTTACCATTCCCGACCGCCGCTTTGTCGTCATAACCGGCCCCAACGGCGGCGGCAAAACCACACTTGCCAAGGCCATCATGGGCATCATTAACCCCACCGAGGGTCAGATCTTCTGGAATGGCGAAGAAATCACAGGCAAACCCACCCCCGAGCGCGCCAAGATCGGCATGTCCTACGGCTCCCAGCAGCCGCCCCGCTTCAAGGGCATGAAGGTGCGCGACCTGCTCACCATTGCCGCAGGCAGAGACCTTGGCCATGATGAAGCCTGCGCCTATCTCACCCGCGTGGGTCTGTGCGCCAGAGACTATCTCGACCGCGATGTGGATGTCAGCCTCTCCGGCGGCGAGGTCAAGCGCATTGAGATCGCCACCGTGCTTGCCCGCAAGGCCGAGCTGATGATTTTTGACGAGCCGGAGGCCGGGATCGACCTCAAGTCGG
>JAZQOW010000071.1:0-15828 GCA_045628065.1 Faecousia sp. | reverse complement strand
CGTATTGCCTTCCTCGCCCTCGCTAAACCATTCACAGCATTTGCATGCTGCTTGTCAAGGGCGGCTGCCAATCTATAAATATTCTCAATTTAGGGCTTGACTTTTAATAGTTAGTCTGTGTTATTTCTGCACCACGCCTTTTTTTTGCACCATGAGTGCGTTGGCGAGCATAGAGACGTGATAACTTGTCGCCGTTTCCTCAAAATAACGTCTTTTTTAGTGCCGTTTTTGACTGGGCTTAGGTTTTTGTTGCCTTTTTTCTACTTTGGGTCGTGGAAAACCGTCCCCTTGTCCTACTCACGGATTAACCGTCTCTTTGTCCTTGACCTTCCCCCTTTCTGCAATTGCTATTCCTTGCTTCCCACATTGTCAGGCAATATTCGAACAGATGGTTTTTACTTGGAGCCAGCAGAAGATAGGGAATTTGCTTGAATTCTTTCTCCGTCAGCTTACCTCTGGAGAGCTTACCCATACATTCGTCCAGCCTGTGCTGCCATACCTCTTTGTATGTAGGCCGCGACCATTCTTTGTAGAGAGCCACCGGCCTTTTGGCATAAGATGCATCAAACTGAAAAACCAGCATTAAGTACGTAAATCTACCATTAGAAGCAACCTGTTTGCACATCTTCACGCTCTCCCAGGAAATGAAGGTAAGTTCCTCTTTCTTCCGCGAGAAGATGTGTATCCCGTCGTCTTGAATCATAGCATAACTTGACCGACGAATGAACCGATACAGAAAAAAGAATCCAATGAATGCCCAAAAAAACAATAATGTAATGTCCAAGGCTCGAACATCATTCGCCCTATTTGGCCATTCGGAATAGAAACTGTAACCAAAATAGATAGTTGTAACCAACATCACAAGAGACATGCCGCCGTCAAGGCCTCTCATCCCAGTATATTTCATTATCTTCTTGAACCTCTTTTCCATAAACGATAACGCATAGAGGAAGTCCGATACATATTCGTATTTGTTGATCTCGGTTGCATGCTTCTTCGGCTCGAAGATCTTCTGGATTGCGTACGATTCCTCGATCCTCCAGCATGCCTCGACGACAAACCAGAAGACTGGTTCTTTCAGGACAGGGGACGGTTCTCTGTCCTCAACTTCTTTGCAAAGATTAACGTTGGTTTACTCAACAAATCAAAAGATTTCCGAACCAATTTACTCAGGACGGAGAACCGTCCCCTGTCCTGCCAAGCCCTTACTAAATTATAAAAGCATCCGTTGAAGCATTAATAAATTATCTTCCCAAATTGCATCATAGCAATCCTTTGCTTTTTGAATGCAAATGCTTATTGCGTTAAGAACAGAGTTCTTGTCCGAGTAATTTTTTTATCTGTTTAGGATACAAAAAGCTCCTGGCCAATTCATATCTTGCAACCATTCTAACACTTCAGGTAAATGAGGTTTAATTTCTTCATCGCTTCTTTCTGAAATGATAACCGCACAATTTTCCCATATGTTTTTATTGTGTTTTGGTGTAAGCGGTTGAATAAATGGGATAATTGTTTCAATATTTCTTGCTAGAGTTATTCCTTTGATTTGAATTTCAGAGGACATATGCCAATCGAGCATATCCATAATTTCTGTAATATCTACCATGCTTAATATCCTCCATCCCATTTAATGACAACCGATTTAACAGCTTGTGTCCAAATTGAACTGGATCCTGCATTTATCCAGTCTTCCATTGTTGCACCGATAGGTCTTACACTCACATGGGTAGGGCCGTCTTGAACTGCATAAACCACACCCGTAGGACAGGGGACGGTTCTCCGTCCTCAACTTTTTTGCGAAGATTATCGTTGGTTTACTCAACAAATTAAATGATTTCCGAACCAATTTACTCTGGACAGAGAACCGTCCCCTGTCCTAAAAGCGTCAACTTAAGATAAATCATAACTTGTGTAGCCTGCTTCAACAATTGCTTTTTGCATATCTAAAAACTTACTTATAGCAGATTTGCCCGCAATTAGCTCCTTGAAAAAGTTCCTTTTGAAAACCACATTAGTCTTGGGTTGAGAGTAAAATGTAAATGATAATGTGGTAACATCTCGAGTTGCCACACACTTGCAAACTTTTCCCTTTTCTAAGGAAAAATTCTTTACACACTCATCGAAGTCAATGTAAATCTTTTCTCCGTCAGACTCCAGCGTTATACCCTCTTTTGTTACATCAATTACTCTATGGCAAATTACATTATTCATATCGACTGCTCCTCTCTCATTTGGTTAGGAAGATTTTAATCGTTTCATATCCGAGCAATAAGGCAGGGGACGGTTCTCCGTCTTCAAACTTTTTCTGTTATTATAGATAAGTTTTTCTTAAATTCTACAAAAAAACCAAATAATTTAAATCAGGACAGAGAACTGCCCCCTCTCTGAGAAAACCGTCCTCTGTCCGATTTGTTAAATTCTGGCAACGCCGCTGTCTCTTGCGGCCTGTGCCACAGCCTTTGCAACCGCCTGACCGACTCTGGGGTCAAAGGGTGCAGGGATGATGTTATCCTCGCTCAGCTCCTCCGGGGAAATCAGGTCGGCAAGTGCCTTGGATGCTGCCATCTTCATTTCCTCGTTGATATCGGAGGCGCGGACATCGAAGGCGCCGCGGAAAATGCCGGGGAAGGCCAGAACATTGTTGATCTGGTTGGGGTAGTCACTGCGCCCGGATGCAACGATCCGTGCGCCGCCCTTTTTTGCATCCTCGGGGAAAATCTCCGGGGTGGGATTTGCGCAGGCAAAAATGATGGCATCCTTCGCCATGGTCTTCACCATATCGGTGGTCACAATGCCGGGGGCAGAGGTTCCGATGAATACATCGGCGCCGACCAGTTTTTCGGCAAGCGTGCCGCCGGTCTGCTCAGGATTGGTGAGCTTCGCCAGCTCAGCCTGCGCCCAGTTCATGCCGGGGCAGCCATCATACAGCGCGCCCTGCTTGTCGCACATGGTGATATTCTGAAAGCCTGCTCTTAAAAGCAGCCGGACAATGGAGCAGCCTGCTGCGCCTGCACCGACGGTAACGATCTTGACCTCTTCCTTCTTCTTGCCAACGACCTTGAGCGCATTGGTAAGACCGGCAAGGGTGATGACCGCTGTGCCATGCTGGTCATCATGGAAAATGGGAATGTCGCACTGCTCCTTGAGCTTCCGTTCGATCTCAAAGCAGCGGGGTGCAGAAATATCCTCCAGATTGATGCCGCCAAAGGGGCCGGAGAGCAGATAAACCGCATGGACAAATTCATCCACGTCCTTGGTCTTGATGCAAAGGGGGAACGCATCCACATTGGCGAAATTCTTGAACAGGACGCATTTGCCCTCCATCACCGGCATACCGGCCTCCGGGCCGATATCTCCCAGTCCGAGAACGGCGCTGCCGTCGGTGATGACCGCACAGAGGTTGTGGCGACGGGTCAGCTCATAGCTGAGGCTCACATCCTTCTGAATTTCAAGACACGGCTGTGCCACGCCGGGGGTATAGGCAAGGCTCAGCGCATCCTTGGTGTCGGTGGGGACAGTTGCTGTAACTTCAATTTTTCCCTTCCACTGGCGGTGCAGCTCAAGGGAACGCTCGGCATAATTCATGTTTTTTCTCCTTTACAGCATATGCGCGATCATTTCTTCTCTGGAAATGGGGAGAATATCGACCGGGGCAAAATCAAACACGGTCTTGCAGCCGCTTTCGCCGCGCTGTGCCATGCGGTAAACGCCGCGGGCAAAGGCCACCAGAACACTGCCGGTAAATTCGGGATTGGAATCCAGATGCAGGGAGTATTCGATCACCTGCTTGCTATCCTCGCCGGTCTTGCCGGTGCGGATCACACTGCCGCCATGGGGAAGGCCGCAGTGGTCGCGCTGAAGCTCCTCGAGCGAAATAAAGTTTACCGTGGTATCATAGTCAGCAAAATATGCGGGCATGCTCACAATGGCCTCGCGGATGGCTTCCTTGTCAGCGCCTTCCTCTGCCACGACCCAGCATTCACGCGTATGCTTTTCTCTGGTCGTCAGGTCGGGATTTTCGCCGCTGCGAACACGCTCAAGTGCCTCGGGTACAGGCACGGTATACTGTCTGGCATCCACCACGCCGGGAATGCGGCGAATGGCATCGGAATGTCCCTGAGATACGCCGCGGCCCCAGAAGGTATAGTTCTCGCCATCGGGCAGAGCTGCCATAGCATAGGCACGGTTCAGGGAGAACATGCCGGGGTCCCAGCCGCAGGAAATCAGTGCTACATGACCGTTCTCCTTTGCGATCTGATCCACAGCAGCGTAATGCTTGGGGATGCAGCTATGATTATCATAAGAATCCACAACATGGAATTTGGCGCTGAGCGCGGGGGTCATTTCAGGCAGATCCGTTGCGCTGCCGCCGCAAAGAATGAGCACATCCACGCGGTCTGCCCAGGCTTCAAGCTCGGATGCGGAAACCACCGGCACATTCGGGGTTTTAATCGTGAGCGTCTCAGGATTTCGGCGGGTGAATACTGCTGCCAGCTCCATATCCGCATTTTTGGCAATGGCGCATTCTACACCTCTGCCAAGATTACCGTAACCATAAATACCGATCTTCATAAATAACCTCCTTCTGATTCTAACGAACAGCGTAGTAATACAGGCTGATTATAGCCTTGCGATAGCTGCATTGTCAAGTAATTACCACAAAAAAATCGATGCAGCGACTGCTGCATCGATTTTTATCTAAACATATCAAATAATATCAAGCTTTTGGAGTTTCTTCATAAATTCATCCACATCGGCACGAAGGGTTTCGCTATCCACTTCGTACTCGTCGAGAAGGGTAGAAATCAGTGCCTCCACATTCTCGGAAACCGGAAGCAGCTCCCAAATGCGGCGGCCGACCTCATTGAGCATAATCAATCCATTCAGCTCCAGTGCAGAATCGGCTACAGGAACCAAAATAAATTCTCCCGCGATCTCACGCAGAATAAAATCACGTTTGATGTTCATGCTGTTCTTCCTCTCTCATAAGCTTCATTAGTTCGCCGGTCATCTGGCAAAGATAGGGCGGATAATGGTCAAAATAGCCGGTTTCAGTGACAGCGGCGGCGGGGCAAAGCATACAGGCATGGCGATAGGAGCAGGCCGTGCAGCGGGCAGGGATCACGATTTGCGATGCCGCATCATAGACGCCATCCCATGCGGCGCGGAACCCAAGCTCTTTTACGCTGTATGCCGGCTGCGTCATCATGCCGCAGGGCAGAAGCGTTCCATCCCATGTGAGCCAGAAGGAGGAGCTGCCTGCGCGGCAGCGAATGTGCTCTGTCGGCATATCCATGCATTCTCGGTCCGTGTCGGGAATTCCGGCAAGGATGTTCTCGCGTCGTTGTGCGTATTTCTCCGGCGTCATTGTCAGGCGGTCACTCTCAAGCTGGCATCTGGCGGCAATTTCCGGCGGAAAGCGTTCACTCTGGCCGATATTTTCCTCCCCGCGGCGCAGTGCCGGGAACATATAGGACGCGCACTGGAATTGGAAGTCCAGCTCGTTGGCAAGCGCTACAACGCGGGGTAAATCCTTATAATTGTAAGGCGTAATGCTGAAATTGACCTTGACGTTGATCCCGCGTGCGTGCAGGCGGCGCAGGCCATCCACCGCGCGATCATAGGCGCTGCCGTTGCCGCAGAGTGTTTCATAGGTTTCGGGTGAAGCACCGTAAATGGTCACATTGACGCGGCTCGGCGTGTTTTTCGACAGAAAATCTGCCATGTCGTCGTCGATCATCGTGCCATTGGTGTTGAGGGAAATAATCACTCCCATTTTATGGAGGCTCTGATAGATGCTCTTAAAATCCGGATGCGTAAGCGGCTCACCGCCGGTGATCAGGAGAAACAGCAGGCCGTTTTTCACCGCTTCCCTGCCAAGCTCGATCCATTCCGCGCCGTTCATCAGTCCACCGAGCGATCTGACCTCCTCAGCACTTTTGCGCACATAGCACATACGGCAGGCAAGATTGCAGCAGGGCGTTAACTCAAAAACCCCGGCAAGAGGTATGCGATTTTTTCTGGCTTTTAGATGTAGGTAACGGTTGATCTCCGCATCAGAGCTGGGTTTTTGCATTGATTATTCCTCTCTCAGGGCATTTTCCAAAACCTCCACCGCGGAGGTGTCCGCCGTGGCATTTAGTCGATAGATGGGAATTCGGGAAGTCAGGTTTATAAGCAAATCAATTGCTTGTGAGACTTCCTCGGCATTATGAAGATCGAAGGCACACTGAGAATACAATGCACGAAGTGCCTCAGCACCGACGATCCTGCAAACAGATGATTTTGGTGCCTGCGTTAGGCAAACGATAGCGCGAATGGGTGCTTGAAACGGTTCGCAATAGGATGATTCGCCGGAAAAATAGACACCATGCGCTGTACCATCGGCACGAAGAAGCGTTCGGTCGCCGTTGACGATTCTGGCGCAACGATGCAGCGCCCAGAGGTCAGCCTGCGTAGATTTTCCCGTGCCGGAAGGAGCACTGAACAGAATCGCCTGTCCATCCAACAGAATACAGGCAGAATGAAGAATGCACAGACCGTTTTGCAGCAGCAAATGAGAAAAGCCCGCATATTGCAGCATATGATGACAGTTAAGCGCATTCTCATAATTCGTCAATAGGGTCAGTCTGATTCCCCCGGTTGCTTCCTGCACAGCGGCATAGGTAAATAACGTATTATCCGCGCCTTTTTCTGTACGGAGAGTTGCGCCCTCAGGCATGGTATCAGAAAGGCTCGCAGTAATTGTCACATCCGCAGGCAGATCGTCAGCCCGGAATAGCTCACTGTGGAGTGCTTCAGCAATCGGGACAGGCGCTTCAAGCCGGAACACCTTGCCTCCGAACTGATACTGCTTACTGAACATAAGTGATAAACATCAGACGGCTTTCCGCCTGAGAATAATGCTTGGACATGATGCTGTAGCTTTCGCCGGGAGCAAGTCCATCCTGGACGGAGCAGCGGTAGGTGATGCCGCCGTCAAAAACGCCGTCGCGGAGGGTTTTGTAGTAGACATAGATAGGCCCAGAAATCGGCTCGTCCGTATTATTGGTAAGCTCAATGATTTTATCCGCGGTACGGATGCCAAGCATGTCCATGTGCAGATCAAGATCTTCCTCAAACCATGCAATTTGGGCAATAGAGGCACTCCACTCCCCATCGCCGGGATATGCAGCGCCACTCTTTTCATAAACCGTGCACCGAGCACCGGATGGGATAGTTGTCAGCTCAAACTGATAAACCGTACCCTCACGCTCAAGCTCCAAAACAGCATACTGTAATGCTTGATCACTCTGATTATCCACGGTAATGGCAAACAGATCTTCTCTCTCAGCATCAGAGCCGTCCTCAGGAAAGCTTCCCGATACGGCACGGAAATTTGAAAGACAAAGCGCATCGAGCGCAATGACATCGCCCTCCAATTCTGTGGAGGGGATTACCACTGGCTGTTCCTGTTCAACCATCGTCTCTGACTGCTGATCCGCCTGCTGCTCCGGCTGCACTTCGGTCGTTGTCTGATTCTGAACCGCTTCATTTTCAGTTTGCGTTGTGGTTTCTGCGCTCTTGAATGGATTCCATATAAGTAGCACAAAAGCTGCTAACAGCAAGATCGCCGCAAGCAGAAGTAAAACTTTATTTTTCATTTACCCGTCCTTTGTTGCCCTGCCCGCTATGGGCAGGGCGATCAACTATACTTAGGATTGGAAGATGTTATTGCTGCCGCCGGTCATTGCACCAACATTCTGATAGCAGAAGCCGGCAGAGGGTGCGTCAAATTCGCAGGCCTGTGTGCTCTCATAGAACAACACCAGGAACGGGTTATCCTTCGGGGTAAAAGAGCACTGATCCGGGCCGGAAGCATTGGCATTGCCATAACCCGGGGCGCAGTTACCGGCAGTGTTAAGCTCATAGCTCTCAAATAACAGTTCGGGCTTTGCGTAAGCTTTTTTCATTATGAAGCCACTCCTTTCGGTTAAAACGCTCAGCGAGAGCAGGGTATTTTATTTCGCTTAGGTTACCGTGACGATCCTTTGAGCATCTGTAACGATGCACTTGAAGGAGTCTATTTACGGCAATTATCCCTTCGCGGGTTTCAGCCTTACAGATATCGCGCTCTTACCACATATGGCAGGCTCTGCCAATTCGCAGCTATATGCTTGACTGCGACATCTGCAATGGCAGGAATTTCGATATTATTCTTCTCGTAAGTCTTTGTTCCTGGTTCCCCCGGGAAGGTCGAACCGTAACGGAACGATCTTCCCAAGGGGAAACCGTAAGATTTTAAGAGAGAATTGTTGTGGTATTATTTTACCACAGCGCGCATGATGAAGGTAACAGCCTGTGCACGAGTGCAGTTGTCGTTCGGTGCGAAGGTGCTTTCGGTCTTGCCGGTAGAAATACCTGCTTCGACCAGCCATGCAACTGCATCGCTGTAGTATTCGCCTGCGGGAACATCGGTGAATGCTGCGGGCTTTTCGGCCATGGGCTTACCCATATATCTCCACAGGAAGGTCACGATCTGACCGCGAGTGCAGATATCGTTGGGAGCGAACTTGTTCTTGTTCACACCGTTGGTAATGCCGTTCTCAACAGCCCATGCCACTGCTTCGGCATAGTACTGGTCAGCCTTGACATCCTTGAAGGTTGCGGGAGCGGAAGCTGCCGGGCAGCCAGCGGCTCTCCACAGCATGCTGACGATCTGGGCACGGGTGACCGTGTTGTCAGGAGCAAAGATGCCGGACTCGTAGCCGTTGGTGATGCCGTTCTCGACAGCCCACTTGACTGCATCATAGTAGTATGCATCGGCTGCGACATCTTCGAACGGATTGACGTAGGGTTCTTCTTCCGGTTCTGCGGGAGCCATGCTGAGGAAGAGCGCCTTTGCCATGGTGAAGGCAAAGCTTCTGGTCAGCTGGGTCGGAGCGGAAACGAATGCAATTGTATCATTTGCATTGTGAGCAGTCGTTCTTGTGAGCTTCAGGTTCGTCAGGGAGAGGATGGAGTCTGCATCACCGGTATTGGAGATGGTGACATTCACAGCCTGGCCGGCCTTGCTCATATCGAATGCGCCGGTAAGATCGTAGTAGCGGTCCGTAGCGGTGGAAATTGCCTGTGCAACAGGAACGCCGCCGTACTGGACGTTGAAATTCAGCTTCGCATTCTGACCTGCCACAATGGACTTTGCAGCCAGCTCAACTCTGGAAATGTCGCTGGGAAGCTGGAGATTCAGAGCCAGTGTAACACCGGGCTTGATATAGACCTCATTGTTGGGTCCAATTCTCAGGAAGTCTTCCACGCTGGTGGTACACATGGATTCGGTGCCTTCGGGATTAAATTCGCCCTCAGGCGTGAAGAAATTCTCATAGTCAGAGAGTTTTTTGCCAAGTGTATCAATATAGACAATCTTATTGCCCTTAAGAGGATCAGCTGCGGCTGCTTCCTTAATGATTTCGCGGAAGTTGCGGTAGACAGGCCATGCTTCGCCGTCATCCTGATAAGCCTTGAGGACAACATTGCTGCTGCCTTCTCTGCCCGTGTTGTTCACACCGGCGGGATCATAGACGCGGATGGCATCGAGGGTGAAGGTGTAGTCGCTGTCGTTTTCATCTTCCTTGGTGAAGTTGAACATACTTGCATAGGTAGGCTGAATGACTACCTTATGAACGCCATAATTCAGATCTTCGATCTTGATGACGGGAATCTGATACAGATCATCAGCGGCAGAATAGTAGTTGTTTACAGCAATGCTCTTTTCAACGGCATTATTTGCATCGTAAACCTTGACCGTAACGACACCTGCGGTGTTATCCGTGGTAGAGATGAGGTCAAAGCCAGTACCTGCAAATTCGAAGCTTGCAGTCGGCCAGCTCTCTGCGCCAGCCTGTACCTGAACCTTGACTGCGCTGCCCAGAGAATAGGTGGAGCAGTTAGCGTAAGCCTGATCGTAGCCATAGACATTGTTGGCATCGATCTTGCTGCTGAATACCTGACCGGGGCGGTCTTCCGCCTGATTTGCGGAAACTCTCTGACCTGCCGTTCCCCACACGCCATGGCTGTCATCGGTATAGGGAGCAAGGGCGCTTGCTTCGCCGTTGTCATCGGTGAAGGTTACAAAGTCATCTTCATAATAGATGATGGCTGCGGGGATGACCGTGAAGGTGGAGTAATAGTAGCCGGACATGCCGGATTCGCTGCCGGTGTATCTGACTTCGTAGTCAATGACCTCTTCCTTCGGCATCTTCATGCCGTTGGGGGTGTACTTGACCATATTGTCTTCGATGGCGAAGGTGCCGTAGTCCTTATTCAGGGCATTGGCGGTGAAGCCGCTGATGCGGTTTACTCTGCGGCCAAGGAGGCTTTCGCCTTCTACATTATTCTTAATGCCGGTCAGTGTGCCCAGCGTGTTGAGAACGAGGTCATTGGCGAGCAGGTTTGCCTTTACGGGGATGCCATAGTCAATAACGATGACATCGGGCACAGCGCTGGTATTACGCTTGATGGCGAACCAAACCGTCGTTGCGGCATAGTCCTTTGTGCCGGTCACATTATCGGAGTCCTGTACATTGGTGAAAGGAGTTGTACCGGCGTAGTCTTCAACATAAGTGGTAGCAGCCAGACCATCACCCTTGGTGATTTCCCAGTGGCCGGTGCCATCGGAGTTGACATAAATGCTGTAAGCAGCGCTGGGATCGTAAATCTCATAGCCTTCGGGAACAGCATCGAGTGCGCTGACGGAAATTGCATCGCCAGAACCGTTCAGGCCGAGTATGCTATAGAAGGTCTTGTCGATGACCTCAACCTTTCTTGCATAGCCGCCGGTCAAGCCGGTTTCTTCGTTGACGATGGGATTACCCTGATCATCGACCAGATAGAAGCCATAGTTGACAACGCCATTCTTCCAAGGCAGATAGGGGGTGGGAACTTCCTTATGGCAGTCATGGCCGAGGTAGTTGGTATAGGTCAGGACTGCATCGCCCTCATTCGTGGGAGAGGAGCCGACAGGAGCCGTGCCGTCCATAGCGCCTTCCAGATATTCATAGAAGCTCAGAACCACTTCGCGCTCGGTGAGCGTGCCGATGTTCCAGTGGAACTTCTTTTCAGCGAAGTTATAGGTTACATATCGGCCTTCCAGAACCTTTTCGCCTGCTCCGTTGGTGCTGATAATATTGCTGCTTCCAAGCAGATTGCTCGTTGCGGTGGTTCCATCGGGGCTGAAGGTGATGGTTTCAAGGTTGGTAGGTGTATCGGACTTGCGCTGGCCGACCATTGCCTGAGTGACAGTAATGCCGTCCACTTCGCCGCGGGTATAGCAGTCATAATAGCCGACCTTGATGGTCATGCCATTATCTGCGGGGTTATCGGTATGCAGGGCAATGACTTCGCCATCGGATGCACGGGTCAGGGTGTTGGCGCACTGAAGCGTGAACTGATCGCTGATGGTATCCTCAAAGACTGCTTCGGTTGCTGCCTGAAGAGCGTTGACGCGAATGTTTTCCAGTGCAGTACCCAGCTCATCGCCGTTCTGAGCGTACAGGACATAATCATCGCCGCTGGCAATGTTGGTGAGGATATGGTCAATGCATTCCTCGGTAGCTGCCGGTTCATCGGAGTTCAGGATCGTACCGGTCACCGGGTCCTTATAGTATGCCATAGCGAAGGCAACGCTATAGACGGTGGCGCCCAGACCAGGAACCTCCTTCATGTAGGCATTGCCGCCTACGCTGTCGCTCTGGTTATGGGATACAACTGTGTACAGCTGCTCCGGGTCACCCTTGATGGCCTGTGCCACGCGGTGGGGGTTGCCGGGGCCGTTATAGAAGTATTTATGGGCTGCAGTAGGTGCAGGCACTGCTGCTGCACTGGCATAGGTGCCCATCAGCCAGTCAGTCCATTTTGTATCATTGTTCTGGCTGGTGAAGAAGTTGTACTGATAAGGCACGCCGTCAGTCATGAAGATGACGATGGTTTCGCGGTCTTCGCCATTTGCTGCATTTGCAGCCTGCTTCTGGCTGACCAGCTCATAGGCCATTTCCAGTGCGGTATCGTAGTTGGTACCGCCGTAGGCACCCAGATCATAAAGCTGCTCTATTGCATTTTTGCCATCAGCAAAGCGATAATTGGGATTGACAATATCGTTGATATCCAGGAAGTCATTAGCAGTCGGGTGGGTCGATGTACTATTTGTAACATTGCGAACATCGCCCAGAACGACACCGTTATGGTTGCCCTTCTCCCAAACAGCACTGGAGTTCGTAAGATGGTCGTTAGTATAATCGATCATCGTTCTCATTTCGGTGGTATTACGGGTAGCATTGAACTGCACCATAGCCAGATCGACATCAGCAGGGGTGCCATCCTCATAGGGCTGTGCAAGGGCATAGAGCATATCCTCAACCTGATAGGCAAGCTCATCAATGAAGCGGACCTGATTGGGGTTGCTTTCTGCATAATCTCTTGAATAAACTGATCTAAAAGCACTCGGCTTTGTCGTGCTTGTATCGTTCCATGCCGTTCCGGAATTCTTATGATCCGTCGTATTGGCATATCTGCCCATGGAGCTGGAGGTGTCGATGACGACCACAACGTCCAGCGGCTTATGCATGGGAACGCCAACAGCAGTCAGATCGACACGGGCAACACCGGTATTCTGATAAACGTTGTCGCGGGTATTGGCGCTCTTCGTGATCTTAACAGAGCCTTCATTGGGGTAAGCGGGATAATCATCGCCCGCTGTGACCTCCAGCGTGAAGCCGCCAACCGTCATGCCCTCGTAGCTGACAGTCAGGTTTTCGTAGACACCGGCCTCAGCGGTCGAAATGCTTGCGCCGCTCAGATAGCTGAGGCGCACCGGAAGCGTCTCCTCTTCGCCATTATCATAGGTAACCGTCATCGAAACGCCGTTGACCAGTGCATCAGCATTGGCGCGCAGCTTGACCCAACCGGAGTTAGCATTGAGGGCAATGCCCGTAGCGGTGCGGTCAGTGATCGTTACATTGATCGTTCCAAGAGTAACGCCCTGATAGGCAACCGTGTAAGTATAATCACCGCCAACAGCAGGATTCACCGTGCCGGTCAGCGTATAGTCGGAGGTAGTCTGTGCGCCCGTATCGCTTTCGGCGGTATTGGTAACGACAGCAATTTGCGCTTTGATGTAATTCTTGATCTCTGCATCCGTCATATGATCAGCCGTACGCCACTCATAGCTGGTCTCACCGGACATCTTGGCATAGGTTGTCTCTGTTGTCTGCTTGAACAGGCGCAGATACTGCGTTGAAGTCGATCTGACACCATTAAACGTGTTTGTACTATAGCGCAAATATCCTCTATTATTAGCAGAAGCCGATGTGGAACGAATATAGGCCTGGTTTCCACTTCCTTCAACTTGAACATTTGACGCAGCAGTGGTGAAGCTCAAAGGCGAAGTGTTCGCTGACAGTGCAATATAACGATTGCGGCCGATGTTTTTAACGGTGCTATTCGCACCTACGGTGATCGTCCAGAGGCCATAATTTGCCAAGTTCGAATTAAGTGGTGTTTCGATTATATTGTTCGTAATCGTAACACTCTGTCTGCCAAGAGCAGTGTTGCTGGACATATAAGCTGCGTAGCTGGCATTGGGAGCAACAATCAGGTAGGTACCGTTTGTAATTGTGCCCTCTTCCAGTTTGTAGAAGGTTTTTGTCCCGATTTCTTGCCAACCATTGCTCTCTGCGAAGACAACAGTAGGAAGCAGACCTACGATCATCACAACGCTAAGAAGCATGGCAAGCATTCTTTTGGTCAGTGAGCTTTTGCGCATAAATGATTCCTCCTATCAAATCATTCTTAAAAATAGAGACTCATGCCTAAAATAATTCCATTCTCCAATATAATACCATACTCTGGAAGATTTTCAAGAGGAAATCTTATATAAAAAGTTACAATTTTTGTCCTCCATCTTCCTATAGAAATACAATTCCTGTTGTGATGGGTATATTTTGGGCGCATTTATCGCTATTTTCCCCGGAATTTTTCCTCCACAGAACTG
The DNA here is from genome assembly GCA_045628065.1 of Faecousia sp. Lineage (GTDB taxonomy): Bacteria > Bacillota > Clostridia > Oscillospirales > Oscillospiraceae > SVMC01. The sequence goes on along the minus strand of JAZQOW010000071.1, from coordinate 1,802 downwards.
CCGTGTTCCCCTTTTCTTCATCACAAAGACCTCCCTGCCCCATCATCTTGTAAGGAAGCTGCGTTTCCGCTCCCATATCTCGATTTTCCCTGCCCTTTCGTCATTTTCCCCTATCCCCCGCCAACCGATTTGACCGACATTTGATGAAGCTGCAACCCGGAACGGGCGAGCAATGCTCGCCCCTACGGGGCTGGGTGCCACGGAATGCATCGCCGTAGGGGAGGGGCTTGCTCCTCCCCTATGGTGGGATCAGCACCGATTGAAATACGCGCAGAAACCCAAGGCCGGATTCGGGAGGGGCAAGCCCCTCCCCTACGGTTTGCAGCTTAATCAGCTGTCGGTTTTATCGGTTGGCGGGCGAACACAGTTCACCCCCCTACGGGGTGCCTGCTGTTTTACGGAGGCTCCCCGGGAAGGGGAAAGTTTGGCAGGGTATGCACCTTTTTATGGGTGCATACCCCGCCGTTTTTCAGGTTTTATGCGTCAGGCTGGTTTTGGGGGAATTATTTTGCGACAGCGCGCATGATGAAGGTGACAGCCTGTGCACGGGTGCAGTCATTGCCCGGCTTGAAGAGCTCTTCGGTGATGCCGGTGGTAACGCCTGCTTCAACAGCCCATGCAACTGCGTTGGCGTAGAATGCACCGGGAACAACATCGGTGAACTCTACATCCTTGGTAGCTTCGGGCTCGCCCATGAATCTCCACAGGAAGGTGACGATCTGCGCACGAGTGCAGACGGATTCAGGAGCAAACTTGTTCTTGCCAACGCCCTTGGTGATGCCTTCTTCTACTGCCCATGCAACTGCCTTGGCATAGAATGCGGTATCCTTGACATCGCTGAATTCAACAGCGGTGTTCTTGGGCTCGGGGCAGCCGGCGGCACGCCACAGGAAGGTGACGATCTGGCCGCGGGTAACCGTGTGGCTGGGAGCAAAGATACCATCGCTGACACCGTTGGTAACCTTGTTATCAACAGCCCACTTGACAGCATCGAAGCAGAAGGTGCCGGGCAGGACGTCTTCAAAGAAGCCATCAATGACTTCCTTATCGCCGCAGATCTGGCAGATGCCGTTGACATAGGCATGGCCAAGTGCGGGGATCTCGGTGACGGTCTCATAGTCGCAGCGAGCGCAGGTGACGGTGACGGAACCAGCCTCGGTGCAGGTAGCAGCAACGGTGGTTTCCTTCAGGTCGTGACCCAGAGCGGGGATGACGGTGACCTTCTCGTAATCGCAGCGGCTGCACTTTGCGGTAACGGAACCGGCAGTGGTGCAGGTTGCGGCAACGGTGGTCTCCTTGACGTCATGGCCGAGAGCTGCAACTTCGTCAGCAATATAGCTGTCGCCGCAAGCGCAGGTGTAGGTGGTGTAGCCCTTCTCGGTGCAGGTGGGAGCGGTAACCTTTGCGGTGTACTTGTGCTCATGTACGGGAGGATTATCGCCGCCGACATCTTCGAAGGTCAGGCTCTTAAGGGTGAACTTGTAATTGGCGGTCATGCCGGTGTAGGCGTCAATGACGATCTTATCGGCATCAATGCCGGTATCGGCATAGGCAAACATCTCGGTGAAGCTCTCACCGTCTTCACTGCGGAAGCAGGTGTAGGTGTCGCCGATCTTCTCAATGCGCAGCCAGTAGTCAGCGCCGCTGGTAGCAAAGCCGGGCGTGGAGTTGAGCTCAGCGCTGTCGGCGGTAATGTTGCCGTCTACGCGCAGGAAGTTCTGCATTGCGCCGTCGCCGCCGCGGATACCGGCCATGTTATCATAGCCTTCGCCGGCAGCTGCATAGAAGCCGAAGAACTGATA
>JAZQOW010000070.1:0-20180 GCA_045628065.1 Faecousia sp. | reverse complement strand
TCTGCCGAAAAGGGAAATGGTGACTTTAACGCTGTTTTTCTCAACGTCGATTTCATCAACGATTCCCGTGTAGCCTTCAAGGGGACTGTCAATAACCTTGACATTATCTCCGACCTTGTAGTTAATTTCAATCGAATGTTTCTCAACACCGAGAGATTCAACTTCGGCTTCGGTAAGCGGAACGGGTTTTGACCCCGGTCCCACGAATCCTGTTACTCCACGAACATTACGGACAATATACCAGGATTCATCGGTTACAATCATTTTTACAAGAACATATCCGGGGAATACCTTGCGCTCCAGAGTTTTTGCACCGTTATCGGTAATCTCTGTAACGGTTTCCAGGGGAATCGAGACGACGTGAATGACATCTTCAAGATGTCGGGTTTTGACCGTAGTTTCGATCGTGTTTTTCACTTTGTTTTCATAGCCGGAATAGGTATGAACCACATACCATTTTGCAGCATCCGCCATGATCACTTAACCACCCTTGACCAGGGAGATCAGGCCCTGAACCGCAAACGTAGCAGCGGCATCGAAGACCCATACGAAAATACCAACGATCAGTACGCACAGGAGAACAATAAGAGTGTTATTGATGACCTGCTTGGAAGAGGGGTAGACGACCTTTTTAAGCTCGCTCTTGGTATCACGCCAGAACTTGCAAATCTTGCCCCAAGTACGGACAAACCAATTTTGGTTCTTATTCGCTTCAGCCATTTGTTTTACCCTTTCCTTTAAAACTGATTACTTGGTTTCGGTATGAAGAGTATGCTTTCTGCAGAATCTGCAGTACTTCTTCATTTCGAGACGGTCGGGATCGTTCTTCTTGTTCTTCATGGTGTTGTAGTTTCTCTGCTTGCACTCAGAACATCTTAATGTGATTTTTACGCGCATTAACGGCACCTCCTTAAAAAATTGCCTCCCTGTATCACTCCGGCTATCGTAAATTTAGCAGCCGCCCAAACTACAAAGGCAGCCATCCGAAGCTGAAAAAAGCGCACAAAAAAAGAACCCTCTTTTCACAGGTAGGATTATTCTACCACACTCTTCCTCTCTGGTCAACATAAAAATGGACTTTTTTCAAATATTTTTTTATCATTTTTCCTTCTGGGAAGGAAAAAGCACTACGATGATGAGGTATTCCATCCTCTTCTCCTCCGATTCAGCAATGAATTTTTATGTTAACCGATGACTCGGGCGCTTCCGCCCTTCCCGGCGTTGCATTTTTCCTGAAAAATGCTATAATATTGAAAAAGAATGGAGGTGCACTTATGAAAATCATGGCCATTGACTACGGAGATGCCCGCACCGGGATTGCGATTTCCGATCTCACCGGCTCCATCGTGGGCTCCACTACGGTCATCCAGAGCTGGAATCCTGATAAAACCATGGAAGCCATTGGACGTCTTGTAAAAGAGAATCAGGTCGGCGAAATCGTCATGGGCTTTCCCAGAAACATGGACGGCTCCGAAGGCCCCCGCGCGCAGCTGTATAAGGATTTTGCAGAAAAGCTCTCCCAATCCATTGGCATGGAGGTTCGCCTCTGGGATGAGCGCCGCACCACAATTGAAGCGCATCAGATCTTATCCGATCATAATTATCACGGTAAGAAACGGAAAAACACCGTTGACGCTGTAGCTGCAAGCCTGATTCTGGAAGGCTATCTTCAATTCAGGCACAGATAAATAATTAGCACTCTCGTTGTGAGAGCGCTAATTATTTACGAATTGTTCATAGAATTCACGAAAATCGTTCATACTTACGGTATATCATCATAATCGAAGAAAGAAACCGAGCCGGAAATGCTTCGGCAAGGTAGTGTACATGCCGCAAAAATAAGCGGCGCTATCTGATTGGAGGTCATTATGATGTTAGTACCTTATACCCGTAAATTCCGTGAATTCCGTCCCTATGATCCGTTCCGCGCCTTTGATGAGCTGGAGCGTGCCTTCTTCAACGATCGCTCTCCTGCCGGTTTCCGTACCGATATCCGGGACGAGGGCGAAAACTTCCTGCTCGAAGCCGACCTTCCCGGCTTTAACAAGGATGATATCCATGTTGATCTCGACGACGGCTCCCTGACCATCAGCGCAGAGCGCCATTCCGATTTTGAGCAGAAGGATCAGAAGGGCAATTATGTCCACTGCGAGCGCAGCTTCGGCTCCTATGCGCGCAGCTTTGACACTGCCGGCATCGACACCCAGAATATTTCCGCCGCATACCGTGACGGTGTTCTCCGCCTGACACTGCCGAAGCTCGCCAAGCCTGAAAACACGACCCGCCGCCTGCTCATCGACTAATCACTTTCGTGTCACTTGTGGCTGCTCCTTTTGGGAGCAGCCACATTTTTTATCCCGCGATAAGGCGCAGCAGAATGCACAGAACCATCCCAAAGACCGTTGGAAGCAGCACACCGCAAAGCGTCCAGCGAAGGCTTCCGGTCTCTTTATAGATGGTCATCACCGTAGGTGCACAGGGCCAGTGGAACAGGCAGAAAACCATCATGGGAATCGGAAGAACATGAGCGGACAGTACGCTCAGGAGGTTCCCTGTCCCGCCGAGCGTTCCGCTTCCTGTCAGCAGCATAACAAGCACCGGAAGCACCAGCTCATTTGCCGGAAATCCAAGGATGAAAGCCAGCAGAATCGGCCCGCTCAGGCCCATGAGCGCACCCAATGGCTCCAGAAATTCAGAAATGATACTTAATATCGTGCCGCCGCCCAACTGAATATGCGATAAAAGCCAGATGAGACCCCCGGCAGGTGCTGCCACCAGAACAGCTCTGCCTAAGATCTTGAGTGTTCTGTCTAAAACTGAACGGACGATCACCTCACCTACCCGCGGCTTTCGAAAAGGCGGCAGCTCCAGAACAAAGCTGGAAGCTTTTCCTTTGAGAAGGGTTTTACTTAATAACAGGGAGCAGGCCATCACTGCGCCTATTGCAGCCACCAGACACAGCGCGATGATAAACGCAGACATTCTGCCTGAGAAAAGCATGGAGCTGAGGAAAAGCAGTGTCGGAAACCGTCCGTTGCACGGAAGAAAACTGCTGGTCAGAATGGCGATCAGGCGCTCTCTCGGCGAGTCAATGATCCGGCAGCCGGTCACACCCACCGCGTTGCACCCGAGGCTCATGCAGGAGGTCAGCGCCTGTTTTCCGCATGAGCCGCAGCGGGCGAAGGGTGCATCCAGCAGAAATGCCAGCCTAGGAAGAAAACCTAAATCCTCCAACAGCGTAAAGAGCGGAAAAAATATGGCCATTGGCGGAAGCATGACCGTCACCACACGCGCCGCCGTATCATAAACTCCATCGACTATAAAACTCCTCAAGCCATCGGGAAGCACCGACAGCCAGCGAGAGAGCAAAATGCCAAAATCGGAAAACAGCCGCTCCAAATACACACCGGGCAAATTGGCACCGCGTATGGTAAGCCAGAGAATCAACAGCAGCAAAACAAAGGTCGCAGGATATCCTGCAAGAGGATGAAGCAGCACCCGATCCAGCCTCTCCCGCCATGTACGATCCGTTTTCTCTATTTCCTGCACATTCTGTGCAAGGTTGAGCGCCAGCTGCGCCGTATCAATCGCGCCCCTCTCCCCTGCTTCAACGCAGGCGATACAGGGCTCGGCATGCAGAAAACCGTCGCAGACGTTTTGCACCGTCCTTTTGAGTTCTTCCATCCCCTCGCGTTTTCCGGCTGATGTCACCACAACAGGCAGTGAAAGTGCGCGGCTCAGCCGATCCTCATGTGTTTGCAGTCCCCGTTTTTTGGCCTCATCACTGAGATTCAGGCAGATCACCATGCGCTTTGCAATACGCATCACCTGAAGCGCCAGAATCAGGCTCCTCGCAAGACAGGTCGCATCGCATACCACAACGGTACAGTCTACTTCTTCCCTGCCAATAAATTCCGCCGCAAGCCGTTCCTCCTCAGAATTTGGATGAAGCGAATACAGCCCCGGAAGATCGGTCACGCAGTATTCCCGCCCGTGGTAGCGATAGGTTCCCACAGCGGCATCGACCGTCTTACCCGGCCAGTTTCCGGTATGCTGCCTTAGGCCGGTAAGGGCATTGAACAAGGTGCTTTTTCCAACATTGGGATTTCCCACCAGAGCAATATTCAAGCTTCCACCTTCCTGACTGTAATTTGTTTTGCATCTCCCCGCCTGAGCGCCAGAACCATGCCCTGCACTTCATAGGCAATGGGAGATGCGGCAGGTGCGGTATAGCGCCTGCAAAGCTTTGTGCCGGGAACGAGACCCAAATCAAATAACCTACGGCGAAGCGGCCCTTTGACATAAATATCCACAACATAAGCCTCCTCTCCCGGAGAAAGCCTATCGGCAGTCAGATAACTTTGTTCCATTCAGATACCCTCCGGTCACGCAGTTCTGTAGCATCATATTCATTTTCCCTGCATGATGTGCCATGGTACACGTTGGGTCTTTGGTGCATAGAATGAAGACGACATGAAATCAGGAGGGATAAGATGAACACGCAATGGTTTCTCGGCGCACAAACCGCCCGGGGGTTTATCTCTAAATTCGACGAACTTCACAGCGATTCCCGCATCCGAAAGCTGATCATTCTAAAGGGCGGCCCCGGCTGCGGTAAATCGACCTTTATGAAAAAGCTTCTCCATACTGCACATCAGCTCGGTGCAGATACAGAAAGCTATCCCTGTGCCTCTGACCCCGATTCTCTGGATGGGATTTTGATCCTCCCGCTGGGGCTGGCCTTTGTGGATGGTACCGCACCCCACGTCATGGAGCCGGAGCTATGCGGCTGCGGAGAGGGCTACCTGAATCTCGGCTGCTTTTATGATGCCAAGGGGCTCTCAGCAGAAAAGGATGCCCTGCAAGGTCTGCAAAAGAGCTATCAGGCTCTGTTTCCCGGCATTTATGCCCACCTGAATGCAGCAGAAGCCCTGCGGCAGAGCATTCGCTCCACGATGAAAGCCTCTAATTCAGCAGGACTGCACCGTCTCATGGAGGCGCTGGGAGGAGATATTCAGCCGTCGATACACGGCAGCGGCATCAGACGTGAGGTCTTTTTCCGCAGCTATACGCCATCGGGAGAATGCAGCCTTGTGCACAGGGGAATCGCTGTGGTAGATCCCTGGGGGCTGTGTGCTCCCCTATTCGCCCGACTGCAATCGCATTATCTTCACGCCGGATATGACTGCATCTGCGCTCTGTCTCCCCTCGCGCCGAAGCGCATGGAGGGCATCATGATACCGGAGCTGCAAACCACCTATTTCACCTGCGAAAAACCGCCCGCCGACAGCACTGTGACCATCTTCCCCGAGCGGTTCTTTACCGGCACGCCGGAAATCACTGCCATGGGAGAAGCCGTCAATGACCATCTGGAGCAGGCGATGACCCTGATGAAAAAAGCAAAGCAGCTCCACGATGAAATGGAGCTGCGTTACCATCCTTATGTATCCTTCGACGGGTTGGAGCTTCTGACACAGGAATATCAGAAAACCGTCAAAAACGATCTGTTATCTCTCAAAAAATAAGGTCTTTTCAGCCGCAGTGAATTACCGCTGCGGCAGTTTTAATTCTACCCTGATTTCCGGTGCAAGCTCCCTCAGGCGCTTCATAAACCGCTCTCCATCCTGCGGGTCACCTGCCACCGGGCCATAATGGGTGGGAATGGCGATCTCGGGAGAGATTTTTGCAGCTAACTCTGCTGCTTCTTCCCAATCCATGGTATAGGTGCCGCCAACCGGGATCAGGAGGATATCGCACTTCACGTTTTCTGCTTCCGGCGTGGCATCGCTGTCGCCCATGACGTAGATGCGCTTTCCATCCATCGTGACAACAAAGCCGCACCAGCTGTCCTTTCGAGGGTGGAATGGTTTATTGATATTATAAGAAGGCACGGTATCAAAGAAAACTTCTCCCAGTGCATACTGATGCAGAGGGATCACCGGCAGACTGCGGGAAGGGTGCAATACCGCCTTTCCGTTCTCCTGTGCAAAAAGCCTGACCGGAACCACATAGGCGGTCTCATCCTTCGTCAGAGAAATCACATCCTCCGGAGAAAAATGGTCAAAATGGCCGTGGGTCAGAAAAATGATATCCGCCTTCTCTCCCTCGGGAACATCCCAGGGATCAAACCAAAGCGTGCTGGAGCCTTTGATGCAGATACTGCTCTGCTTATTAACAAGAATGTCCATATAATAAATCCTTTCAAATTTCGAATTTTGTTTTTTTACCAAAAAATAGGTTATTTTTTTGTAGGAAGTCATCATAGATTGATTTTACAATATCATGTAAAATGATTATGTTGTAGCTATTATACAACAAAAATATCCTCTTGTCTGCAAAAAAATATAAGGAGGTTCCCAATGAGAAAGAAAATGAAAACCCTGTTGTCTCTGCTGCTTGCACTGACGATGGTGCTGAGCAGCTTCCCTGTTATGGCCGCTGAGCCTGCTGCCGAGGGCGGTATTATTCTGGCAAGTCCGTCCGGTGCAGCGCCCATCTATATCGACCGTGACAGCGCAGATTATGACGGTCTGTCCCTGATTGCCATTGCAGCAGCCGAAGACTTCGAGGCCGTTTCCGGTCAGAAATCCGAGGTCTATGCTGTTGCGACCGCTTCCGAAGCCAGAAATCCGGTTCTGGAGCCTGAAATCAAGGATCATGTTGTCAACAAGCTCGGCAGCGAATCGACCGTTATCATCGCCGGTACGGTAAATGACAGCCTGATTCAGAGTCTTGGCCTGAAATGGGATATCAAGGCCAGCAACGAAAGCTTCAAATCCGAAGATTTTGAACGCTATCAGATTCAGGTCGTTACCGTTGGCGGTCAGACCCGCATCGTCATCGCCGGTTCGGACAAGCGCGGCACGATCTACGGTCTGTTCCATATTACTCAGGATCTTTGCGGCGTCAGCCCCTGGATCTGGTGGGCAGATGTCAAGCCCGCACATAAGGATACACTCGCCTTTTCAAGGACGGAGCTGGAAACCGTGTCCAAGCGCCCCTCTGTCAACTACCGCGGTTTCTTCTTCAATGACGAAAACCCCAACCTTGACGGTTTTGCTGATTCTCACTTCGGCGGCTTGAACTATATGTTCTACAATGAAGTTTTCGAGCTTATGCTCCGTCTGAAGGGCAACTTCCTGTGGCCCGCCATGTGGTCCAACAGCTTTGGCTCCGACGGTGTTGAGGGTCTGGGCAGCGGCAGCACGGCGTATAGCTCCTTTGCCACCGGCAACAAGTTTGCCAAGATGGAAGCAGACTACCATTACCTTCTGGGCGGCGCCATGTATGTTGACCAGCCCGGCAACAAAGGCGCAAGATGCGACGCACCCAACACCAACACCACCAATTATACCTCTGCCGAATCCAAGGCGCTGGGCGATGGCAGCCTGAAGGCCATCGGCTACGGCGAATATCCAATGACTCTGGCCAATGCCGTTCTGGCAACCCGCTATGGCGTCATGGTCGGCGCTTCCCACCATGAGCCGATGGCTCGTGCCGGTGTGGAATGGGGCGACCTGCAGGGCTCCGGCACCTACAAGCAGCCCAATGTAAACGGCAGCACCTCCGGCAATGATATCAAAGCCTGGAACTACCTCACCAACCCCACCAACCTTTCCAACTTCTGGTCTGACGGTATCAAGCGTAACGGCAGCTTTGATAACCTGCTGACCATCGGTATGCGCGGTGAGAACGATACCGCTCTGACCGATGCTTCCGGCCGTACTCTGAGCACCAAGCAGAACGCAGAGCTTCTCAAGGACGTTATCCGCGAGCAGGATCGCATTCTCCGCCAATACGGTCTGGAAGATACCCCCCAGCTGATTGCCCTCTACAAAGAAGTCGAAAACTGCTGGTATGCCGGTGACCGCAACAATCCTTCCAATGCGGACAAGAGCGCCGCGCTGTATTTCGATTCTGAAATCACTGATCTGCTGGGCGCGGACACCAACCGCATTGTCATGTTCTGCGAGGACAACAACGGCTACCTGCGCACGCTGGGTGAATACGGCGAAAAGGAACGCTTTAACTACGGCCTGTATTACCACTTCGACTATGTCGGCTCTCCCCACACCTCCATGTGGACCAATACCATGCCCCTCCAGAGAACGTGGGATAACCTGACCACCGCCTATGAATACGGCGTGGATGATGCATGGATCGTCAATGTCGGCGACCTCAAGCCCATGGAGCTGCCCCTGAGCTACTTCATGGAGCTGGCTTACGACTTTGAAACCTATGGCTCCAATGCAGCCAACGATACCGAGGAAACCATCACCGCAGAGGAATACTATGAAATTTGGGCAAGACAGCAGTTTGCTGCCGCCGATCTCACCGATGAAGAATACGCTGAGCTGGCAGAAGTGCTCCATGACTACACCCAACTCAACGGCAACCGCAAGCCCGAACAGCAGAAGAACAACACCTACAATCTTACCAATTACAATGAGGCGCAGAGAACCCTTGCTTATGCACTGAATATTGAAGATATTGCCAACAAATATCTCGACAAGTTTGCTGGCACCGATCTGTATGATGCCTACTATGAACTGGTTTACTACTGCGCCATTCAGTCGGCCAATACGAATAAAATGCTGATTTATCAGGGCCTGAACCAGCAGTATGCCAATGCCAAGAGTGCTCTGACCAATATCTATGCAGACAAGGTCAATTCCGCACTCGCAGCCGACCGCGCTTATACCGCAGAGTATAACAAGCTCGGTCCCGATCTCAACGGTCAGCCCAAGTGGTACCGCATGATGATCACCTCCCCGTTCAACAATGAGCAGGTCTGCGGCATCACCGCCCGTGCCCATCTGAACTACTCCAGCTGGAATAACGACTCCTCTCAGACCTTCCGTCCCACCACAGTCACGCTCTCTCAGGGTGCATCCATGCTGGTCAATGTGACCGGCAGCAGCACCTATGCAACCTCCGGCACCCAGACGCTTCCCGATTTCGACAGCACTGTAAAGCAGGCTTATTACATTAATATGAGCAATGCCGGTTCGTCCCCTGTGGAATACGAAATCACCAATGTTCCCGAATGGGTGATTCTCGACGGCGATACCAAGGGGCACTTCACCACTGCCGCTGTGATCGGTGTGCGTGTAGACTGGAGCAAGATTTCTGCTGATACCTCCGGCAGCTTCAGGATCACTACCGCCGGCGGTCAGACTGTCACCATTCAGGTCAATGCAAAGAATGTCATCATTCCCGATGATGTTCCCAATGGCACTGCATTTATTTCCAACGGCGAATTCTCCTTCATCGCTGACCACTATACCGCTATGGGTACCGGTCATTCCAAGGGCAGTGACAATAAGGAAGTCGGCTGGGTCTCCATCCCCGGTTACGGCAAGACCGAAGGCAGCGTCAAGCCCTTCCCCGTCTATACCGATGACTGCGCCGCAGGCGAAGGCCCGTGGCTGGATTACTCCGTCTATGTCCCCGCAGGACAGAGCGGCAGCTATTCCCTCAATATCTTCTTTGGTCAGAGCAATGACATATCCTTCTTTGAAGGCAAGGAGCTGAACTTCGCACTCCAGGTCAACGGCGGTGCAATTCAGACGAAGAATGCACTGACGAATAACTATGTTGCAGGCGGCAACGGTTGGTATGATAACATCCTCAACTGCGGCCACACCATGTCCTATGGCAACATCACCCTGAAAGAGGGGCTGAATACCGTGCGCATTTATGCCATGGATCAGAACCTGCTGCTGCAAAAGATCGTGATCTCCAAGGGTTCCTCCTATAAGTCCTCCTACATGGGCGCACCCCAGAGCTACCGCAAGGGCGATGCCATCCCCGAACAGCAGGCGCTGGTGTTCGATGCCTATGTGGATCATGATCACGTCTATCAGAGCAGCCGCGTAGAGCCCACCTGCACCCAGCCCGGCTCCGAAACCGGCAAGTGCACCATCTGCGGCACGACCATTACCACTACGCTGAAGGCCCTCGGCCACGACTGGGATGAAGGCATTGTCATCAGAGAGGCCACCGAAACTATGGCCGGCTCCAAGCACTGCACCTGCAAGCGCTGCGGTGCGGAAAAGGATATCCGTATTCCCAGAATCGGCGCCACTGTGCCCGATGATATCGACTTTACCGATGCAGCCTCTGCCGATCGCTTTGAAGTGGTCAATCAGAATGTGACCGAAATTCGCAACGGTCAGGGTCTGTACCTGATCACCACCAAGGACGGCTTCGAGCCTGCCAACGATCAGCTCTCCGGCACTGCCGCAACCACGCCGAAGGATCTGGTGCTTATCCCCGTAGAGGGCGACTGGGCAGCTACCATGGAATTTACTTTCAGCCAGGGCAGCGCCTCCAACGGTTACTACCAATTCTTCGGCTTCTACGCCATGCAGGATTATAACAATGCAGCGGGTATCCGCGGCGGCAACAATGCACTTCAGAACTTCCTGCGTGTCGGCGGAACGATTACCGCTGACTCCAGCGATCTGAATTCCGCACCCGGTCTGGGCTCCAATGGCACCTACTGGTTCAAGCTGGTCAAGGAAGGCACCACCTATACCTGCCTACGCTCTTCTGACGGCGAGGACTATACCGAGATGTTCGCCTATGAAGACACCGGCATTGAAGCGGATAAAATCGCCATTGATGCCTACACCGGTATGACTGAGGGCTATCAGTTCTATGTCAAGTCCCTCAAGTTCGAGGATGCCGGCGGCGCACCAAGCCATGAGCATACTTATGAATCTGCTCTTACGCCTCCCACCTGTGTAAAGAAGGGCTACACCACCTACACCTGCACCGTCTGCGGCAAGAGCTACACCGATAATGAGGTTCCCGCACTGGGTCATGACTTCATAGATGGCAAATGCACCCGCTGCGGCGAAATCTATGTTGATGAGCTGGTCAACTATGCACTGCGCAGCAATGGCGGCAGCGCAGCAGCCTCCGCCGGTGTGGAAGGCAATGTCAACAACGTCATTGATGGCACCCGCATCAAGTCCACCCGCATTCGCTGGGCATCTGATAATCTGCCCGCAACTCTGACCATCACGCTCTCTGAGCCGAGAAATATCTCCATCGTCGATGTCATCAGTCAGGTACCCGACACCGTAGAGAGCGGCATCACCGAAATGGGTGAAACCACGAACCTCGGTCTCAAGGGCATCACCGTTTCCTACTCTGAGGACGGAAGCAGCTGGAATGTATTCGCCAATGGCGACAGCGGCAACAATCTCGCATGGCAGCGCTTTGAAAAGGCTGAACCTGTGAAGGCGCAGTACATCCGGATTGAGATCGAACAGGAAGATACCTTCGATGGCTGGGCACGTATTCTTGAGGTCCAGGTCTTCGGTCGCCCGATCGGCTCGGAAGTCCATACACATCAGTATACCAAGCTCGTTACCGCCCCCACCTGCACCGAAGAAGGCTACACCACCTACACCTGCACCTGCGGCGAGAGCTATGTTGCTGACAAGACTGCCGCTCTGGGTCATGATATTCAGGAAACCACGGTTGCCGCAACGTGCACCGAGACCGGCTCCATCACGAAGACCTGCTCTCGCTGTGACTATAAGGATGTCACGGAAATTCCCGCACTGGGTCACAGCTATGTTAATGGCAAGTGCAGCCGCTGCGGCGACAAGGATCCCGACTATGTATGCAACGGCGGCGAAGCCTGCCCCTCCAAGCTCTTCACAGATGCACCCAAGGCGGGCACCTGGGCACATGCAGGTATTGACTACTGCGTGGAAACCGGCCTGATGAAGGGCGTTTCCGACGGTATCTTCAACCCGAATGGCACCGTGACCCGCGGTCAGCTCGTTACCATCCTCTACCGTATTGCCGGAGAACCTGAATTCACTACGGATAAGCAGTTCTCCGATGTGGCAGAAGGCAGATACTACACCAAGGCCGTCCTGTGGGCAGCTGAGAACAGTATCGTCACCGGCTATTCTGACGGCACCTTCCTGCCCAACCGTGAGATTTCCCGCGAGCAGATCGCTGCCATCCTCTACCGCTACGAAGGAAGCCCCGAGGTAACCGGTAAGCTGGACTTCCCCGATGCAGCCAAGGCAGGCAGCTATGCAGAGAGTGCCCTGATCTGGGCAACGCAGAAGGGCCTTATCACTGGTGTTAAGACCAACGGCGTTACCCTCCTCAGCCCCAAGGCCAGCGCCCCCCGCGCCCAGATTGCCACCATCATTATGCGCTATCTGGAAAGCTGATCAATAAACCTTTTGCATCATTATTGATCTCCCGCCCCCTGATCTTCAACAAGGTCAGGGGGCCTTGATCATTTTCTTTTCCTATTGATTATCGCAGTTCGTATTCCGATTTTCCTTTTCTTTTTTCAAGCAGGTATATAGAGAGCCATTTTGAGATATATACTGACCGTTTTTCCTGACTTCAAGGCATTTTTGACAAAGGGAATTTGACAATATTCTTTTATGCCATTATCCAATAACATGAAGAATATGACGGAAATCAAAACATCTTTTTCATTTGAGCTAATATTATGTACATTGTATAAACAAATCGATTTATCACTTTTCACAATTTTTTATTTTTTATAGAAAACTCATTGACATATTTCATTTTTCGTGGTTACATATTACTTGGACAGTTTTGAAACGCTGTGCCAATATTATTAAGAATGTGAGGAAACAACATGAAAAAGGTTATTGCTCTCCTGCTCGCAGTTGCTATGCTCTTTGCACTGTGTGCCTGCGGCGCCGCTAAGAAAGACAGCGGCCTGATCAAAGTCGGCATCATCAACAACGACCCCAACGAATCCGGCTATCGTACTGCTAACGTCAAGGACATGGAAAAGTACTTCTGCGCTGAAAACGGCTACGAAGCTGCTACCTTCTACTCCCTGAAGAACGAAGAGCAGATCGCTGCTGCTCAGAAGTTCGTTCAGGACGAAGTTGACTACCTCCTGATCTCTGCCGCCGGTACCGCCGGTTGGGACACCGTCCTGAAGGACGCTCAGGATGCAGGCATCAAGGTCATCCTGTTCGACCGCACCATCGACGCTGACGAGAGCCTGTACGAGGCTTCCATCGTCTCCGACATGGCCAAGGAAGGCCAGACCGCTGTTGACTGGCTGGCAGGCCAGGGTCTGGACGAATACAATGTTATCCACATTCAGGGCGTTATGGGCTCCTCCGCTCAGATCGGCCGCTCCGGCGCTCTCGATGAGAAGGTTGCTGCTGAAGCCAACTGGAACATCGTTACCCAGCAGACCGCTGAATGGAACGCTGACAATGCGCAGCAGATCGTTCAGGCTGTCATCGACGCAGGCACTCCCTTCAACGTCATCTATGCTGAAAACGACGACATGGCCAAGGGCGCTGTTGCTGCTCTCGACAAGGCTAACATCTCCCACGGCGTTGGTAAGGACGTCATCGTTATGGGCTTCGACTGCAACAAGTGGGCTCTCGAAGAACTGAAGGCCGGCAACTGGAACTACGACGGCCAGTGCAACCCCTTCCAGGCTTCCTACATCGACGAGATCATCAAGGGTCTCGAAGAGGGCAAGGCTCCTGCTGAGAAGGTCGTCATCATGGACGAAAAGGGCTTTGACGCTTCCACCATCACCGAAGAAGAAGTTGCCCAGTACGGCATCTAATCCCCCGATAAACATTTGATCATTTAACAATCGGCACGCGGTACGGTATCTTTACCGCACCGCGTGCTTTCTTTTTACCGACCCGAGGGGTCATACCAGTTTTGGGAGGAGAATCATAATGTCTGACAGCGCAATCCTCAAAATGCGCTCCATTTGTAAATACTTTCCCGGCGTAAAAGCTTTGGAAAATGTGGATTTCACCCTTCGTGCAGGGGAAATCCATGCTCTTATGGGAGAAAACGGCGCAGGAAAATCGACCCTGATCAAAGTCCTTACCGGCATTTACCCTAAGGACGGAGGCGATATCTATCTCAGCGGCCACGACGGCCCCATTCAAATCAAATCCCCGCAGGATGCCCAGAAAAATGGCATCAGCACTGTTTATCAGGAAATCTCTCTCTGCCCTAACCTGACGGTTGCAGAGAATATGTATATAGGAAGAGAGCACGGTGCACTCACCAACTGGAGAAAAATGAATGCCGCTGCCCAGGCACTTCTGGACTCCCTTGCCATTCCCGCCAAAGCAACACAGCAGCTTTCCGGCTGCTCCATTGCTGTGCAGCAAATGGTCGCCATTGCCCGTGCTGTGGATATGGATTGTAAGGTCCTGATTCTGGACGAGCCCACCTCCTCTCTGGATGAACAGGAGGTTGAAAAGCTCTTCGGCCTTATGCGTGATCTGAGAGATCGCGGCGTAGGCATCATCTTTGTTACCCACTTCCTCGATCAGGTTTATGAGGTCTCTGACCGCATCACTGTCCTTCGTGATGGCAAGCTGGTCGGCGAATATGTGATCGAAGAGATGCCCAGAGTCATGCTGGTCTCCAAAATGCTCGGCAAGGATCTTGACGACCTGTCCGACATCAAAAAGGAAGCCAATCTGGCAGAGGTCAACGAAGATTCCGTTCCCGTTCTTGAGGTGCAGCAGCTTGCCAGCTCCACCGGCGTCAAGCCGTTTGATTTCCATATCTTCAAGGGCGAGGTCAACGGCTTTACCGGCCTTCTCGGTTCCGGTCGAAGCGAATGTGTGCGTGCCATTTTCGGTGCTGACCGCACCTTAGGCGGCACCGTTCTCATGAACGGCAAAAAAGTCAAGATTTCCAAGCCCATTGATGCCATGAAAAGCGGCATTGGCTACCTTCCCGAGGACCGGAAGCTGGACGGTATCGTTGGCGACCTGTCCGTAAAGGAAAACATCATTCTTGCCTTGCAGGTCATGAAGGGCTTCTTCCGTCCCTTTACCCGTGCACAGGCCGAAGCCTTTGCCGAAGAGTACATCAAGCTCCTCGACATCAAGACCGCTTCTATGGATACCCCCATCAAATCCCTGTCCGGCGGCAATCAGCAGAAGGTCATTCTTGCCCGCTGGCTGCTGACCAACCCGCAGTATCTCATTCTTGATGAGCCTACACGCGGCATCGACATCGGCACCAAGATCGAAATCCAGAAGCTGGTGCTCAAGCTGGCCTCTGAAGGCAAGAGCGTCACCTTCATCTCTTCGGAGACCGATGAGATGCTTCGCACCTGCTCCCGCCTTGTGGTCATGCGCGACCGCAAGGTCGTCGGCGAGCTCAAGGGTGCCGACCTGACGCAGAGCAAGATCATGACAACCATTGCAGGAGGTGACAAACAGTGAGTGCTCCCACCTTAAATGAAAAGAAATCCTTCCTCGGAAAGCTCGGTGCAGGGCTTATGAAGCTGGTTCGTCACCAGATTTTCATCCCGCTGGCTGCTTTGCTGATTCTGGTTCTGTTCAACCTCATCGTTGACCCCAGCTTCTTCGCCATCAAGCTCGGAAAGAGCAGCTCCGGTTTCCCGGTTCTGTCCGGTTCGCTTATTACAATTCTTGACAACGCCTCTGAGCTGGTCATTCTTGCCATCGGCATGACCCTTGTGACCTCCTCCTCCGGCGGACAGGATATTTCCGTTGGCTCTGCCATGGCCATTGCAGGCAGCGTTACCCTGCGTGTGCTGTGCGGCACCAACTCCCGCCCCGATACCCTGCAGGCTCCCATCATCGTGGCATTCCTCATTTGCTGCGTTGTGGCCATGCTCTTCGGCGCCTTTAACGGTGCATTGGTTGCCTACCTCAAGATTCAGCCCATGGTCGCTACACTGATCCTCTTTACCGCAGGCCGCTCCATTGCCGCATGGATCAACAATAACGAGCTGCCGATCATCAGTGAGCCCAGATTCGGCTACTTTGGCAACTTCATCCCCGGCATTCCTGTACCGACTCCGATCCTTATTACAGTTGTCTGTATTATTGCAATTTTCCTCGTTTTAAGGTTCACGACCCTTGGCCTTTACTCTCAGTCTGTCGGCATCAATTCCTATTCCGCCCGCCTCAACGGACTGAATCCCCAGATGGTCAAATTCATTACCTACGTCATCCTCGGTCTGTGTGTTGCAGTCGCTGGCTTCATCAAGGTCAGCCGAATTTCCAGCATCAACTACTCCGTTGTGGCGAAGGACATCGAAATGGACGCCATTCTGGCGGTTGCTCTTGGCGGCAATGCCCTCAGCGGCGGCAAGTTCAATATCTGGGGCTCCATTCTCGGTGCCTACGTGATCCAGTTCCTTGCCACCACCCTTTATAAGTTCCATGTTGAGTCTGTTGCACTGCCCGCTTACAAGGCGATCGTTGTCATCATCCTTGTCGCGCTCAGCGCTCCTACCGTGAAGGAATGGTTCGGCAAGGTTCGCAATAAGCTTGGCGCGAAAAAATCTATGGAGGAGGCGACGGCAGCATGAAACTGAGATCCAACGTTGACTCCAAGGGTCGACTCAAGCAAAAGAGCGGCATGTCCGATACCAACATTCTGCTTACCATTACCATTGCAGTCTTCTTTGCAATGTACATCTGTGCAGTCCTTTTCCTCGGCTCCGGCTTCCTCAAGCCCCAGACCTTCTTCAACATCCTCAACGAGAACGCCGCGCTCATCATCCTCTCGTGCGGCATGTCCATCGTCATGATCTCCGGCGGCATTGATATCTCTGTCGGCTCCGTCACCATGCTGGTCTGCATGAGCTGCGCCGTCCATCTGGACTTTAACGGCGGCAGCATCGGCACCGCCATCCTCATTGCCCTCGGCATCGGCCTTGCCTACGGTCTTGTTCAGGGCTTCCTCGTTGCCTATCTCGACATCCAGCCCTTCATCGTATCGCTGGCAGGTCTGTTCTTCGGCAAGGGCATGACCACCATCGTCAATGCCACGCAGTTCAACGTAGCACACGAAGGCTTCAAGGCACTCAAGGACACCCGTCTGTACGTTCCCGGCATGGGCTCTTACAACAAGGTCGGCAACTATGTTCCCGCTTATGTAGAGATTGGCGTGGTCGTTGCGCTCATCATTGTCATCGTGCTGTTCATTCTGCTTCGCTGGAGCAAGCTCGGCCGCAGCTTCTATGCTGTGGGCGGCAACCAGCAGAGTGCCAACACCCTCGGCATCAACGTAAAGCGCACCAAGTTCCTTGCCCATCTGCTTTGCAGTCTGCTGGCAGGCATCGGCGGCTTCGTGTACTTCATGCACGTCGGCTCCGGTTCTCCCAGCCATGCAGCAGGCGCGGAAATGAATGCCATTGCCTCGTCCATCATCGGCGGTACACTGCTGACTGGCGGCGTCGGCAACATCATCGGCACCTTCTTCGGTGTGCTCTCCCTGAGCACCATCAAGAACATCGTTACCTCGCTCGGTCTTGACGAGGCATGGTGGATCAACATCACCGTTGCTGCCATGATCTGTATCTTCCTCGTCATCCAGAGTATTGTTCTGATGCGTAAAAACCAGAAGGCAGACAATTAAATCATCGTTGACAGATAGCGTGTTGTATTTCCTTCAGCACGCTGTCTGCTCCATATCATCATGAACACCCTATAAGAAAGTGAGAAATCAATATGAATCTGAAGAAAACTGTTCTCGGCATTGAGCTTGGCTCTACCAGAATCAAGGCTGTGCTGATTGATGAAAACCATCTTCCCATTGCCAGCGGCAGCTACGAATGGGAAAACCAGCTGGTAAACGGCATCTGGACCTACTCCATGGAAGCTGTCCATACCGGCATTCAGAGCTGCTATGCAGATCTCAAGCGCGATGTCAAGGAAAAATTCGGCGAAGATCTGACCACGCTGGGTGCAGTCGGCGTTTCTGCCATGATGCACGGCTATCTTCCCTTCGATGCCAATGGCAAGCAGCTGGCTGAATTCCGCACCTGGCGCAACACCATTACCGGCCCCGCCGCCGAAAAGCTCACTGCTGAGCTGGGCTTTAATATTCCCCAGCGCTGGAGCATTGCCCACCTGTATCAGGCAATCCTGAACGGTGAAGAGCATGTTCCCGAAATTGCACGTCTGACCACGCTTGCCGGATACATTCACTATCTGTTCACCGGCCTTCATGTGATGGGCATCGGTGAAGCCTCCGGTATGTTCCCCATTGACAGCGAAAAGATGGACTATGACCAGGCTATGGTCGAAAAGTTCGATGCGCTTTCCGGCCAGAGCTGGAAGCTCAGAGACATTCTGCCCAAGGTGCTCAAGGCCGGCGAGTTTGCAGGCACCCTCACCGAAGAAGGTGCACGCTTCCTCGATCCCACCGGTATGCTGCAGGCCGGTATTCCCGTTGCACCCTGTGAAGGTGACGCAGGCACCGGCATGGCTGCCACCAATTCCGTCCGCGTCCGCACCGGCAATGTCTCCGCCGGTACCAGCGACTTTGCCATGATCGTCACCGACCATGCACTGGGCGTACACCGTGAAATCGACATGGTCACGACACCTGCCGGTCTGCCCGTCGCCATGGTGCACTGCAACAACTGCACCTCCGATATCAATGCCTGGGTCGAGCTGCTTTCCCAGTTTGCCGAGGCCATTGGCGCACCGCAGGACAAGGGCGCCCTGTTTACCCTGCTGTTCAAGAAGGCTATGGAAGGCGATGCCGACTGCGGCGGTCTTCTCAGCTATAACTACTTCTCCGGCGAAGGTGTCACCGATCTGGATGAGGGCCGTCCTTTCTTTGCCCGCACCCAGAATTGCAGCTTCACCCTTGCCAACTTCATGCGCACTCATCTTCTCTCTGCACTCTCTACCCTGAAAATCGGTCTGGATATCCTGACCAAGGAAGAGAATATTGCTGTGGATAAGCTCTACGGTCACGGCGGCTTCTTTAAGACCCCCGGTGTCGGCCAGAAGATGCTCTCTGCCGCTGTCGGCGCTCCTGTATCCGTCATGGAAACCGCCGGAGAGGGCGGCCCCTACGGCATGGCTCTGCTGTGCGCCTATATGATCTGGCGTGCTGAAGGCGAAACGCTGGAAGACTATCTGGATGCAAAGGTCTTCGCTTCTGCCAAGTCCTCTACTCTGATGGCTGAGAAAGCCGATATCGAAGGCTTCAATTCCTTCCTCACGCTCTACAAAAAGGCACTTCCCATGGAGAAGGCCGCAATCGAGGTGCTGTAAAATGCTGGAAGAACTGAAAAAACAGGTACTGGAAGCCAACCTTCTGCTTCCGAAATACGGTCTGATCACTTTCACCTGGGGCAACGTCTCCGGCATCGACCGCGAGAGCGGTCTTGTGGTCATCAAGCCCTCCGGCGTGTCCTATGACGGCATGACGGTAGAGGATATGGTCGTTGTTGACCTTGAAGGAAACGTCGTTGAGGGCAAATGGAAGCCCTCCAGCGATACGCCCACCCATGTGGCACTCTACAAGGCCTTCCCGAACATCGGCGGCGTTGTTCACACGCATTCGCGCTGGGCAACCACCTTTGCACAGGCCGGTATGGCCATTCCTCCCATGGGCACCACCCATGCCGACTACTTCTACGGCCCCATCCCCTGCACCCGTAAAATGACCGAGGAAGAGATCGCAGGCGCCTATGAGAAGGAAACCGGCAAGGTGATCATTGAGGCCTTTGAAGGAATCAATCCTGACGATGTGCCCGGTGTTGTGGTTTACAGCCACGGCCCGTTCGCATGGGGCACCGATGCACTCAATGCGGTGCATAATGCCGTTGTCATGGAAGAGGTCGCCTTTATGGACTGGCACGCCATGACCATCAATCCGGAGCTTGGCAACATGCAGCAGGCGCTTCTGGATAAGCATTATCTGCGCAAGCATGGCAAAAACGCCTATTACGGACAGAAATAACATAGCATTCTACACAGGCCGCTGTCTTTCCCTGACAGCGGCCTGAAAATTATTTTTGGATACTCTTTCTATACCGGAAAAAATGTGCTATACTTATTTCACGAAACAACCCTTGGAGGTTTGCCTGCACGAAGATAGTAACGAACGGAAGGAGGCAAGCATTTCGTCCGTAAAGCTTGATTCTGTGCAACAATACCTGCGTGGTTGTAAAATTTTAATTCGGAAAAGGAGAATAACTATGTGTTCATTTAAAAAGTATGCCGCAGAATTTATCGGCACCTTCGTTCTTGTTCTGTTTGCCTGCGGTGTTGCAGCCGTGACCGGCTGCAGTGCAGAAGCAAATGCTGCCTACATCCTGACCGCTCTGGCCTTTGGCGGTGTCATCGTTGCAATGGCCTACTCCATCGGCAATATCTCCG
>JAZQOW010000069.1:0-7150 GCA_045628065.1 Faecousia sp. | reverse complement strand
CGCTGAATTGCCGCCCTGCCCGTGTATGTATAAAATGATGGATTGCTTCATGCCCTTTCCTCCGCGAGTGTGGATGATGCTATCCCTTTGCATGGATAGATGATGCGTTTCCCTTATTGTACCAACTTTGCAGAGGAGAATCAATAGCTCCTGATTTCACCCCGCAATCCGGCTACAAAAAGATGGTGGAACAAAGGAAGCAATTGTGATATGATAAATATGAGAATCAACAAAGAACCAATGATACGGGAGGAAACGTAATGTCTAAGAACAAACAGTTGAGCGTATGGGAAGCTGCCTGCATTATTACCGGCTACGGCATTGGCGGCGGCGTCATGTCCATGCCGTATCTGGCAGCACGCATCGGCTTTATCAATGCCTGCATCGTTCTGGTGATTGCCTTCGCGGCAAGCTATGTGCTGCATCTGATGATTGCGGACCTGAGCCTGAAAACAGAGGACGGCGGCCAGATCATCGCATGCCTCAACCAGTTTCTTTTCAAGGGAAAACTGAAAAAGGTGCTGACTTTCAGCTTTTTCGGCCTGATGCTGGCCATTCTCTTTACGAATCTCACCGGCTACATCACCGGCGCCGAAGAGATCCTCGTGAGTCTGCTGCCGATCTCTCCCTTTGTTGCCAAGATACTGTTCTACGTGCTGGCGGCTGCCGTGGTCATTTTCGGCTTGAAGGCTGTTGGTGTGTCGGAAAAGATCTCTATCGCTGTGATCTTTGCGCTGATCGGTGTATTGGCCATCGCCTCCTTCTTCCGTCCCGCCCATGAGGTACCGCTGTTCACCTTTGATATGAACGGCGTGCTGGCCTATTTCGGTATGGCTATGTTCAGTTTGTCCGCATTTTTCTCTGTGCCGCAGGCGGTAGAGGGCCTCCAGGGCGACAAAAAGAAGATCAAAAAGGCCGTGTTCCTCGGCTTCCTGAATAATTTTATCCTGATCGTGGTCATCAATTTCTGTGCACTGCTTTCCTCCAAGGAGGTGACAGAGGTGGCCATGACCGGCTGGTCGGCAGGTATTGGCCTGTGGGCACAGATCGTTGGCGGCATCTTCACCCTGCTTGCCATGCTGACTACCTACTGGTCGTTGTCGCTGGCACTGTCTGACATCGTGCGTGAGACAGTGAAGCTGAACGAAAAGCTGTCATGGCTGATCGCTACCCTGCCCTCTCTCATTCTCGCCCTTGTGAATCTAGGCGGATTTATGGGTATTATGCGTACGGCTGGGGGCCTGATCTCCATTATCATCGCCGTGATGGTGGTACCTGCCTTTATCAATTCCAAGAAATCCGGCGGAGAGTCTATCCTCAGCCACAACGGCCCCGTTGTCTGCGGCTTGATGATCCTGGCCTACATACTGATGGGCGTGGGATCTATTGTTCCTGTGTAAGGAGAACGCACAATGAAAACAACACTTTTCTACAACGGTATATGCCATTCCATGAAGGCACAGGATGATGTGTTTTCCGCGTTTACAGTATCTGATGGATATATTACCCGCATGTATCAGGAAGATGAAGCGAAGAAATTACAGTTGTCCAACTTCAAGAATAAAGTTGACCTTAAGGGGCAGCATGTGTATCCGTGTCTGATTGACGGGCACACCCACATGCTTTTGACTATCGCCGTGATGGCCATGGGCTTCAATGCCTGCGAGATTACGAAAACCGGCGTGGAGCCCCATACCATTGCAGGCGTGGAGGCACGCGTGCGTGACTATGCCGCAAAGCAGAAAAAGGACGCTGTGATTGCCATCAACAATTATATCTGTACCGCCATCGACGAGCGCCGCATGCCCACCCGTGATGAACTGGACGACTGGGGCGGCGGCCGCGCCATGGTAATCTACAACATCGACGGACATTCCACCTCCCTGTCCTCTGCCATGCTGAAAAAAATCGGCATTGATCCTATGGGGCACAGCGGCGTGTTGACCGGTGAGGACAACGAGCGCGCGCAGGGCCGTATCATTGATGTGGTAGGCGGTGCAATCTCTCTGCCCACACTGGCGCGCGGCATCGCCAATTTCCACAACTACTGCGCCGAATACGGCATCAGTGTGGTGGGTGCGCTGGAGGGTAACGGCGACAGCGAAAAGGACACGACCACCAAGCTGATTATCCGCCTTGCCAGACATTTCGGCGTGGGGGTCAGACTTTACCTGCAATATACTGACCTTGAGCGTGTCGCGCCCTATGCCAGACTGATGAAGCATAAGCGTTTGGGTGGCTGCGGTGACTGGGAGATGGACGGTGCGTCCGGCTCACACTCGGCGGCCTTTGCCGAGGCCTATACCGACACAGGCAAGACCTCGCCCTGCTACTACGATCAGGAGACGGTAGACCGTCTTTGCGCTGAGGCAGAGGCGCAGGGCTATCAGATCGCATCCCATGCCATCGGCGATCTGGCAATTAAACGTTTGGTAGACGCTTACGAGAAGATGGGCAACTCGAAGTTGCATCGCATTGAGCACGCGGAGTTTGCCGACGACGAGACCTTCCGACGTATTTGTGAGGGCAACTATGCCATTCTGGCGCAGCCCGGCTATTCCTGGATTGATAAGCGCTATCTCCACACCTATGAGCAGGTGCTGTCACAGGAGATCCGCGACCGCATGAAGTTTAAGTCCTACTATGACGCCGGTGTGCTGATCTGCGGCTCGTCCGACAGTCCGGTACAGGATATGGATCCGTACCTCCAGATGCTGGGCATGGTACAGTTTTATAATGAGCAGGAGTCGCTGACGCCCTACGAGGCGCTGCGGACATATACCGTCAATGCGGCCAAGGCGTTGCTGGAGGGCGATGAGCGCGGTACGCTGGAGACGGGCAAGGTGGCTGACTTCTTTACTGCGGACACCGACTTCTTCGCATTGAATCCAGAGGAGGTCGTCAGCTTCCGGCCAACACAGACCTATTATAAGGGTAAGGCGTACCAACCCATGAAGGGCACGATAGGTAATCTTGTGCGTATGATGCTGGGTCGCCCTAAGCTGATTTGATAAGACTTACGAGACGGGCGCTTGTGTCGCTGCGTCATTCCGGATATTTATCAATAAAAGGCGGGATCAATGTGTTAATGTCTGATTAGGCTGCTAACAAAGTTGGCTCTATCTCCAATTTTCCAACGGTACCACCGAATATTTTGTGATGAATTGCCTCCAAAAGCTTCTTGCCGATCTGAAAATGATATTTTTCATTGCGAAATTGAACGCAAAACCCCCGAAACCGCAAAGGTTTCGGGGGTTTCCTTTCTGACATCATTTATGGTCAGATATAAGGTCGCAAGGGGGATTTGAGTCCGCGACCTTTGAGTTAGGTGAAACAAGTGATTTGGTAAAAGGTACGTAAAAGAGATGCATATATGTGTTACGCACCTTATGCTTTCAGCGAATGATCTTCAGCGCCTTGAACAGTGCCTTCGGCATCTTGCGGTAGGTATCATATATCTGATTCTGATAGGCCTCTACCGGTGTAATCTTTATGTTGGACATGGGGTCCTCGGGAATCCATTCGGGCTCTTTTCCATCAACAAGCCACAGGGGTACGCTGGAGCCGCGCGGAACAAGCACGGGGTTGTATTCCTCCTTCAGCACAGACATGTGCACCTGATCGGTATAGCCCTGATAGTAGCCGAGAGGAGTCTTGGCATAGAACAGGTCGGGATCCTTCTCCTCGTGGATACCCTTGCCGTAGTTGGCATTTACAAAGTCCTTATCGAAAATACCGAGGCTCATCAGCCAGAGAGAAACGCGGCACAGCGAAACCTGAACGCGGTAGCTGCCGCCCTCTTTTGCTCTGCGGGCGAGCGCTTCCATAACGCCCGCGGCAGCAAGCCAGCTCACCAGGAAGTCGTTGACGACATTGATTACCGGCAGGCGCGGCTCCTCCGGAGTACCCTCAAACATGGCCATACCGGTAACGCAGCCTGCAACCTGGTCATAGCCCACGCGGTCTCTCCAGGGACCTGCATCGCCGGCAAACGAGGTGTTGCAGTAGATGATGCCGGGTCTTATCTCGGCACATTCCTTTGCCGTCAGGCCAACGCTCTCCATCAGCTTTGGACGTCTGTTTGCAAAGAAAATATCCGCGTCCTTCAACAGTTCCTTGACCTGCTTCTGCCCCTTTTCCTCTTTATACTGAATTCTGCAAGAGCGCATACCGACATCTGCGGAGATGTAGGTGGAGTCATATTCAAATTCGTCAGGCTTCCAGATGTTCAGAACATCGGCGCCGTGGCAGGCAAGTGCGCGGCCGAGACCCGCGCCTGCGATGATATGACCCATGCCGAGAGCACGCACACCCTCAAGCGGTGTTTTCGGGTTCATTGACAGCGGTTCGGGCTCGCTGTCGCCGATCTTTTCGATCTCTACCAGAGGCAGCTTTCTCAGATACTCAGTGTAAACGGGCTCTTTCATAAACTCCTGCAGCGTGCGCAGGCGGCCCATGATGATACCCTCTTTTGCACATTTTTCCTCAAGCTTTGTGCCGTTTTTGAAAAGGAGCGACTTTACAACGCTGGGGATATTGTTGTTGCAGCCGATCATGTCCTGCATTCTGTCACGCAGCTTGGGCATATTGTTGTCAGGGCATACAAAGCTGCCGTCGGCTGTACGCATCAGCAGCATCAGGCCGCCGAGGTTGACATCAGGTACATCGGGATTGTAGCCATTGAGCATCTCCTGCATCTTGTACAGGGCACTGAGTCTGCTGATACCCTTGGATATATCGATCGACATATCCTGACCCTCGCCGCCGCGCATACGCCATATTTTAGTGGCAGCAAGAGACTTTGCCATAAGGCAGATGGAGGAGCCCGTGCCGAGCGCAATGGTACTCTTTACAATAGGGTCTGCGCCCTCAAAGGTGATTTTTCCGCCCGCATCCTCGGAAGTGAGTCCAATCTCATTGACAACGTTTTCAAATTCCTCATAGATATTGATTTTGCCTTCTTCCGCAATGCGTGTGCTGCACGCCCGTCTGAGTCTTACATCCAGTGATTGTTTAGCCATTTCTTTTCCTCCTTAGTATAACTGTCGAAAAAAATCTTGCCAAATTGCGAAAAATTGTATATATTGTATGTTACAAATTGTATCGCATTGCTCATTCACTTACAAGTTGCCTCATGGAGATAGTGACACAGAACACTGCAATTGTTGCATATTCCGTCTTATGTGATACACATAGGCAAGTATAATGTTACAAACTGTTTGAAGGATGGTGGTGCATGAATATGAGCAATTCAAACACTTTCTTTACCGAATGTATAGCGAAGGCGCTGATAGAGCTTTTGAATGAAAAACCGTTCTCGTCTATCTCGGTTTCCGAGATCACGCAGAAGGCGGGGGTCTCCCGTATGACCTATTACCGCAATTTCAGTTCAAAGGAGGATATACTTGAAAAGTATATCAGCAGCATCTTTGACAACTACCACAAGGAAGTATATGCCAACGCAAAACACGCCTCGTTCATCAGATACGAGAATGTTCTCCTGGGGTTTGAGTATTTCCGCCGTTATAAGGATCTAGCTGACTGCCTCCTGACAAACAATCTCGGCTGCTATATCCGCGATGCGATGATCCGCAGCGAGCTTGGGCTTTCTCTTACGAGCGAGAATGACCGGCAGTCACGGTATCTTTTCGTCGCATACGCCAACACAATTTTCGGCGTCATGTCAGAATGGGTCATAAGCGGCATGCAGGACGATCCCAAAGCTCTTTCGAAAATGATCTGCGATATCTACCAGGACAAGATCAGGCGCTACTAGTATATTTGCTTAATAATAGCAAATGTCGTGATGGGTCGCGCTATGCAGAGCAGTTGAAAGTAATGGCACAGGTGCAAGCTGAGGGAAGGAAATAAGCACATGAAAAAACATCGCAAGTTGTTTTTCGCAAAGGAGCGTAATTATTCATCACCTGCGTAACTTTTTGCGCGGGATTTGGGTGTTATCAATAAGCGAGATAAAACAAATTATCTTGCTTTTCTTGAATTTGTGGTTAAATTAAGACAAAATCTATCGCTTGCCTTTGGGAGCAGGTAGGAGAATAAGGAAAGGGAGATAGATAAAATGCCGACAAAAAAAGAAGAAGTGCTGCGGTGGTATGAATCCGCAAAAGCTGCGCTGGCAGAGACCGGGATCGATCTGAAGAATCCCGCAGATCTTATGCGTATCCGCACGATGTATCTGAAGAAAGACGAAAGATATAATGGTGTCGATTACGAAAAATCAGTGTCTTTCGGTTACGCGTTTATGCCGAAGAAACTGGGAGACGATTTGGAAGCGCCCGAATATGTAACCAAGCGCCCCGAAATTTCAAGAGATGTCCAAACGGTGATTTATCCTGAGGTTGAAAGAGAGTGGTCGGAAAAGATCCGCGAACGGGGAAGAGCGTACAGGGCGTTGACGGATGCGAGAAAGCAGAACAGACCGCTTGAAGAGATCAAACAGCTGGAGGAGGCATTTGATCAGGCAGATATTGCTTCGCAGAAGGCTGATGTTGTGCGCCGTGAAAAGTTGAATGAGATCTTCGCTGATCACGATCAATGGATGCTCACCAACTCTCGTGTTTTTGATCCGGAGCAGAATTATGAGCAGATTGAGGAACTCTATAACCGAGCAAAGAACGGATCTCTCTTCGTAGAGGAGCTGAATACCGAACCCGGTCATATTCGTCAGGTGGTGGTCAAAGCTGACGGAACGGCGGCTGTTACACAAGATTTGCATGACGTGGATAAGATCCAGTATACAAATATCTCAAAGTCCATCAGCGTTGATGCCAACGGCCGTGTGTCACCTGAACGCACGGAGATTCTCGACGCATACAGCAAAGCGCTTACGCGTATGCTTGAGGGAAAAACACTTGAAGAAAAACAGAATCTGTACGATAAGTACGGTGTGCCGGAGCCTCTTGAGTCTTTCCCGAAAAAGCCGCGCTTCGATATGAGAGAGCCGCCTAACCCCCGCACCCTTACCCGATTCGGTATCCGCTCCTGGTTCGGGCGCCTGTTTGGCAACAAGGCACCCTACGAGGCATATGACAGATACACCGCGGCACTTGCCGATTTCAGGCAGAAGGAAGCCGATTATAACGAACATCACGAGGAGTGGGAAGCACAGATCACCGCACGAAATGAAAAG
>JAZQOW010000068.1:0-22477 GCA_045628065.1 Faecousia sp. | reverse complement strand
TTGTCTTCCTAAGACCGCTTGGCCTCCGACTTCATTTCGCAGCCGAGGCCGAATTCGCCGCCGTCGGTGAAGCGGGTGGAAGCGTTGACGTAGACGGCGGCGCTGTCCACCTGACGGGTGAAGCGGGCGGCATTGACGGAGCTTTGGGTCAGGATGGCTTCGCTGTGGTGGGTGGAGTGGGCGTTGATGTGGGCAATGGCGGCATCTACGCTGTCCACCACGCGGACGGCCATGATATAATCCAAAAATTCGGTATCAAAATCGGTTTCCGAAGCGGGTGTACCTTGGATGATGCCTGCGGCGGTTTCGTCCAAGCGAAGCTCTACCGGGTGTTCACCCTCGCAGAGGCAGGCCTTGACCTTCGGCAGGAATTCTCCGGCGATGTCGCGGTGCACCAGCAGAACCTCGGCGGCATTGCACACGGAGGGGCGGCTGGTTTTGGCGTTGCGGATGATGTTTAAAGCCATATCCTGCCTGGCGCTCTTATCTACATAGATATGGCAGATGCCCATGCCGGTCTGGATGCACGGCACCTTGGCATTTTCCGTGCAGGCGCGGATGAGTCCGCCGCCGCCGCGGGGGATGAGCAGATCGACATAGCCCACAGCCGTCATCAGCGCATTGGCACTTTTGCGGCTGGTATCCTGCACGAGCTGAATGAGGTCGGGATTGAGGCCGGAGGCGCGAAGTCCCTCCCTGAGGGCATTGGTCACGGCATTTGCCGAGAGGAACGCGTCCTTGCCGCTGCGCAGGATGCACACGTTGCTGCTTTTCAGGCAAAGCGCGGCTGCATCGGAGGTCACATTCGGGCGGCTCTCATAAATGATCGCCACCACGCCCAGCGGCACCGCCACCTTGCGCACCTTCAGGCCATTGGGCAGCTGATGCTTCGAGAGCACCCTCCCGCAGGGGGAGGGCAGCGCGGCAACCGCGCGAATGCCATCTGCCATGGCGCGAATGCGCGCCTCGGTCAGCAGGAGCCGGTCGAGCATGACCTCGGAGAGCTTGCCCCTTGCCGCTTCCATATCCTTGCGGTTTTCTGCCAGAACGGTCTCAGTGCCGGACTCCAGATGCTCTGCCATGGCAAAGAGGGCGGCGTTGATCTCCTTCTCCCGCAGGCTGGCAGCATCTGCGCAGGCCGCGCGGGCGGCAGTCAAAATATCCTGTGTGCTCATTCGGCTTTCTCCTTCTTTGCATAGAATCTTGTGCCAAATTGTTCCCCATCCAGAATGCCGTAGAGAATGGACGGATTGGCGCCGTTGGCAATGATCATATCACAGCCTGCCTCGGTGCAGATTTTCGCGGCGGACAGCTTGGTGATCATGCCGCCGGTGCCGAGGGCGCTGCCCTTGTCTCCGGCAAGCGCCAGAATCTCGGGGGTCAGCTCCCGCACCTCGGGGATGAGGGTGGCATTGGGGTCCACATGGGGATTAGCGGTGAACAGGCCGTCGATATCCGACAGGAGAATCAAAAGGTCCGCCCGCATGGTGGATGCCACAATGGCGGCCAGCGTATCATTATCGCCGATGGAGATTTCATGGGTGGCGATGGTGTCATTTTCGTTGACAATGGGAAGCACCTGCCAGCTGAGGAGGCGCTCCATGGTGTTGGTAAAGTTGCGGAAATGCTCCGGCTGCTCCACATCGCTGCCGGTCAGCAGAATCTGGGCGACGGTGTGGTGATACTCGGAGAATTCTTTATCATAGGTATACATCAGCTCGCACTGCCCGACGGCAGCGGCAGCCTGCTTGCCCTGAATGTCCTCCGGCCGCTTGCCAAGGCTCAGCTTGCCCACGCCCATGCCGATGGCGCCGGAGCTGACCAGAATCATCTCATGCCCTGCGTTCTTAAAATCGCTGATGACCCGGCAAAGCCGGGAGATGCGCCGCAGGTTCACATGCCCGGTCGGATAGGCCAGGGTGGACGTGCCCACCTTGATGACAATTCTCATAATTCTGCCTCCAATTTTTTCCTTAGTAAAAAACCGACCCGGAAGAACAGTTCCGGGTCGGCAACAGACGTTTCAAAGTCCCGGACGATCAGACATCACCGGGGATAGAAGCTGCTTTGAACTCTTCATACAGGCTGTTGAAGAAATCCTCATCTTCGCTGGCAGCGACCAGAATGTACTGACCGTCAACCGTTTCCCAATGGGCAGCAATGCAGCCATTTTCAGCAACGACTTCATCCTCATGGCTGCCGTCGAACAGCATGGTGCCGTCCTCATTTTGCATTTCGCTGATGCAGGCATTGAAATCGTCACAGAAGCGAATGCCGCAGGGCACGCCGCCGGCCTCAAAAACATACTGGCCGATCGTGTTCTCGCCGTCGATCACGACCTCAAACTGCTCGAAGGGAAGCTCCACATTGGTGGGGCGGGCAATTCTGCCGCCGGTGCGCTGGTTGATTTCCTCAACAGAGCTGCAGGTGGTATGATTTTCATCCTCGGGCATAGCTTCTTCATCAGCTTCAGCTGCATCGGGAGTAGTCTGCTCTACGGGGTCTTCATCAATGGTGATCAGGCCACCGGAGCTCTGCTCGGGGGCAGCATCAGCATTATCAGCAGGAGCTGCACTCTGGTCAGCATCCGGAGCTGCGGTGGTTTCATTGGGTTTCGTGCTGCATGCAGCCATCGAGACGATCATGAGGGCAGCAAGCAGGAGGGCAATAATTTTCTTCATAGTGGTAGGCTCCTTTTACATAATAGCGCGATCCGGGGACGGCGCATGGTAGCGGATATCATATCCGTGGATATTATACAACATTCACAATGCGCCTGCAAGCAAATCCTAACGTTTTTTTACAAAAAATTCATAGAATCCGAAGCCGCTGATATGATTTCCCTGCTCCGCATTGTCGGTGAATGTCTTAGGCTGCGCTGCCCTGACGGCGGAATCGGCTGCCCTCCTCGCGGACCTTGCCGTTCCTGCTGTAGAGCTTGGCAGCAAATTTCTCATCCAGCGTCTTTCCGCACAGGACGCACGCGCAGTG
Organism: Faecousia sp.; assembly: GCA_045628065.1. GTDB lineage: Bacteria > Bacillota > Clostridia > Oscillospirales > Oscillospiraceae > SVMC01. Next base: position 19,486 of record JAZQOW010000068.1, on the reverse strand, counting down.
GCCGCCGGAAACCAGCCATTTATGATCTGCCTCGGGAACCGTGCTGACATGCACGATGCTCCCGCAGACCTTGCACACGCAGATACCCTGACCCTCGAGCGTGCAGACCGGCTTTCCATCCTCGGTCGCATAGTCATGACCCCTTGCCGGAGCCGTGGCAACCTGACGGATCTCGTAGCATTCGCAGCACTGCTCCATGCGGCTGCCATCCTCGGTGCAGGTGGCCTCACGCTCACTGATCGTGACAAACAGATGCCCCTCTGCCGCGCTGCACGGGTTGCGCCGGGCTTCGAGAAGCTCCTCCGCCGAGACCTGGAGATTGGTGCTGGTGCCGTTGCCGGATTCATCGGATACGGTGGCAGTAATATAGTAGTGCGTGGCATCGGAATCAAAATAGGTGATGGGCACGCGCAGGAGCCACTTGTCCTCCTCGCGCAGGGCATAGCCTGCCCACTCCTTGTCCGTCTCCACATCGGAGTTGACCGCCACGCGGACATCGGCAATGCCCCGATCGTCGGTGGCCTTCAGCTCCACGGCAAAGGCGCCGTTATTCAGGCAGCGGACAGAGGATTCCTTAATTTCGGGGGGCTGCAAATCGAGATTGATCGGCAGGATGAAGGTAGAGGTGCTGCCGATGCGGCTCCAATCCAGACTGGAGCAGTATTCATAAGTCCAGATGCGGCGGCTATGGTAGTTGGCGGTTGCCTGAAGGAGGCAGGTATGGAATTCCTCCAGAGAATCGATGGTGGACTTTCCCAGCATGGACTTGACCTGCCGCACCAGACTGGCGGCACCGCCGGAGCCGTACTGATTTTCCAGATCGCAGTAATACACCAGCGCCTCCGGGGTCGTGATGCCCAGATCTCTGCCGCGGTTCATATAGGAGAGAATATCCTGCCGCCCGGTGGCATCCTGCACAGCCTTAGCCATATCCGTACCCAAAAGGGCACTGACGCTGGCGCCCTCAGCCGGATTCAGCACGCGGGAATTCCACGCATTGCGGGACGCGCCGACGATCTCATAGTAAAGGCTCTCGCCCAGAAGATTAAAGGCGGTCGCAGAGTCCATGGACACAATATTTTTCATCAGATCCAGCGCTCTGCCTGCATGCCACTGGAGCTTGCCGATGGAAAGCGCACCGTTGTCATTGCGGTTGACCGAATCATATGTACCTTCCTTGCAGCGGAAGACCACCAGAATGGCCTCGATGATATTATCATCCGTAACCATATCCGCCCGCGCAGGGATATAGCATCCGATGCACAGCGCCACCGCCAAAAGCAGGGCTGTCAGTCGTTTTTTCATGTAGATTAACCTCTATTCTTGAAACAGGAGAACCGTTTTATTCTTGTTTATCGTAGCATATTTCGAACATCCTGTCAAGAAAAGGGGGACAGGAGAAGCGATCTCCTGTCCCCGTATTGTACAAAGCTTAAATTGGATTGCAGCGCCAAAGGCTTCCTTTATCTTGCGTAAAGTATGCCGACCAGCCAGTTGGACAGGCGGCGGGGAAGGAGCTTGGCAAGCACAGCCACGCACTGGTAGGAAAAGCCGATGGAAGCGATCGGGCGGCTATGGCGTTTCATGGCGAATTTTGCAATGAAAGCGCCTGCCGTTTCGGGCTTCATGCCGTTGCGCTCATCGTGCTCCATGCCGGAGACACTGCGCTCGACACGCTTTGCATAAGCGCCGCCCTCGGATTTCTCCCGGGCATCGGTAAAGCCGGTGGCAATGTCGCCGGGGAGGATGGCGCAGACGGTGATCCCATAGGGGCGCACTTCATTGGCAAGCGCAAGGCAATAGGAAATGATTGCCGATTTGCTCACGGAGTACCAGAGCTGGAAGGGAATGGGCAGGATGCCTGCGATGGAGCTGAGGCAGAGAATTCTGCCGCCGCCCTGCCTGCGCATGATGGGCATCACCGCTCTTGTCACATTGTCCATGCCGAAGAGGTTGACCTCCATCTGCCGATGGGAGGCCTCCGTTGGGGTCTCCTCTGCCGCGCCGGAAATGCCAAACCCGGCATTGTTCACCAGAATGTCGATCCGCCCCTCTTTTTGGGCAAGAAGCGCCACAGCCTGCCGCACCTCGGCCTCATTTGTCACATCGGCCTGCAAATGGGCAACACCCTCCGGCGGCATATTCCGGCGGGACAGCTCATAGACAATGCAGCCCCGATCCGCGAGCGCCTTTGCGGTGCATTTTCCAATGCCGCTGCTGCCGCCGGTGACAAGGGCGACCTTACGCATGGCTCTCGCCGCCGATGATGCGGCCGATGATTTCAACAGCCTCATCAATGATCGGCTCGGTGAGGGATGCCATATAGCTGGTGCGCAGCAGGCACGCATTGGGTGCGGTAGCGGGCGGGAGCACGGGGTTTACATAAACTCCCTCTTCATAAAGCTCCTTGGCCTTGCGCAGGGTATTATCGGTCTCGTAGGTGTAAATGGGAACGATCGGGGTATTGGCTTCGATGATGGGAACATTTTTTGCTCTCAGGCCTGCTCTGGCATAGGCAGCCAGAGACAGCAGCCGCTCGGGAAGCTCCGGATGCTGCTTCAGATGCCGCAGGGCTGCCAGCGCCACCGCGCAGGCAGAAGGCGGCATGGAGGCAGAGAAAATAAAGGGACGCGAATTGTGCCTTACATAATCGCACACCTGCTCTGAGGCAGCCATAAAGCCGCCCAGACTTGCAAGGGACTTGGAGAAGGTGCCCATGATGATATCCACGGAATCCTCCAGCCCGAAATAGCTGGCGGTGCCTCTGCCGCCCTCGCCGATGACGCCGAGCGCGTGGGCATCGTCCACCATCACTCTGGCGCCGTAGCGCTTGGCCAGTGCAACGATTTCAGGCAGCTTTGCGATATCGCCGCCCATGGAGAAGACGCCGTCGGTAACGATCAGAATGCCGGCATCCTCTTCGCTGACCTTCTGAAGGATGGATTCCAGATTTTGCATGTCGTTGTGGCGGTAGCGGAGCATTTTGCCGTAGCTCAGCTTGCAGCCGTCATAAATGCTGGCATGGTTTTCGCGGTCGCAGATCACATAGTCCCCGCGTCCGACGATGGCAGAGATCACGCCCAGATTGGACTGGAAGCCGGTAGAGAAGGTTACCACGCTTTCCTTATGTACAAATTCCGCCAGCTCCGCTTCCAGCTCCAGATGCATTTCCAGCGTGCCGTTGAGAAAACGGGAGCCGGAGCAGCCGGTGCCGTAGCGCTCCAATGCATGGATTCCGGCTTCAATGATCGACGGCTCGACCGTGAGTCCGAGATAGTTGTTGGAGCCAAGCATAATGCGCCGCTTGCCCTCCATCACCACCTCTACATCCTGCCGGGATTCGAGTGCATGGAAGTAGGGATAAAGGCCCATTTCTTTATAGGTATTCACCAGAGTATAATTAGCGCACTTTTCAAAAATATCCATAGTTTTCCTCTTTCCATTTCTTTTCATTCGCAGCAGGGGGAGAACTATGCCGTTCTCCCCCTGCTCATACTGCAATGTCATCAACTTAAGGCAAGGCTTTGCTGTTCGGTGGCAGGTATCCCCGCAGGGGCGAACTGTGTTCGCCCCTGCGGCGGGTCATGTAACTTATTATGAGATTAGGACGATCTCAAACCCCTTGTCATAAGTTGATGACATTGTCTCATACTGCATGCCTTTAGTATACCACAGGATTTTCCTTTGTCAAGAATCTGCGGCAATGACGCGCTTGAGCGCCTCAATGCCCACGCGGACGGCAAGGGAGGTGTCCGTGCTCATCTGCTGATCGAGTCCGGCCTTCTCGCGCTCCTGATTCCAGATGACATGGAAGCAGCTCGCGCACCGGCAGCCCAGCGCGGCAGCCACCACAAACAGGGCGGCAGACTCCATCTCCGAGGCCAGCACGCCCAGACGCTTCCAGCTCTCCCACTTTTGCAGAAGCTCATAGGAAACCGGCGACTTTTCGGGGCTGTGCTGCCCATAGAAGGCATCCTTGCACTGCACAACGCCCAGATGGGCGCGGCAGCCCAGCGCCTGTGCTGCTTCCTTCATGGCATAGGTCAGGCCGAAATCCGGGACGGCGGGGTACTCAATCGGGGCATACTCCACAGAGGTATGCTCATAGCGAATGGCGCCGGTGGCAATGACCACATCTCCGGCGCGGACATCAAGCTTGATGCCGCCGCAGGTACCTACGCGCAGGAAGGTATCCGCGCCGATGTTGTGCAGCTCCTCCATGGCAATGGAGGCAGAGGGGCCGCCGATGCCGGTGGAGCAGACGCTGACCTTCTCGCCCAGAAGGATGCCGGTATATACATTAAATTCCCGGTTGCATGCGACCTGATGCGCATCGTCAAAATACGCCGCAATCGCTTCGCATCTGCCCGGGTCGCCGGGGAGGAGCACATAGCGCCCGACATCCCCCGGCACGCACTGAATATGAAATTGCTTCTCAAGTTCCTGCATTGCGATCTCTCCGTTTCTTATTTCTGGCGCATCGCGCCGATGGCATTGCAAATGGCCAGCACCGATACGCCCACATCCGCAAACACCGCCAGCCACATGGAGGCAATGCCGAATGCCGCAAGGAGCAGGACCGCTGCTTTCACAGCCAATGCAAAGATAATATTCTGTCTGGCAATTTTCAGGGTTTTTGCGGAAATCCGCACCGCTGCGGGTATTTTTTCAAGGTCATCATGGAGGATGACCACATCTGCCGCCTCTACCGCTGCATCCGCGCCGACACCGCCCATGGCAATGCCGACATCTGCCAGCGTGAGCACCGGCGCATCGTTCACGCCATCGCCGGTATAGAGGACAGTCCCTTCATTCAGAAGCGCCTTCATATGCTCCGCCTTATCCTGCGGCAGCAGGCGGGCATGCACCTCATCGAGACCCAGCTGCCCGGCAAGGGCTTGCGCAGCGCTGTTGTGGTCGCCGGTCAGAAGGACGGTTTTTTTGATGCCCAATGTCTTCAGCTCGGACATTGCTGAGCCGGCATTGTCCTTCGGCGCATCGGTAAGATAAATCGCGCCGCCGTAAACGCCGTCCACCGCCACATGAATGCAGGCCGCTTCGTCCCCATGGGGCAGGGAAATGCCCTCGCGCTCCATGAGTCTCGCGCTTCCGGCAAGCACCCGCTTCCCATCGACCAGCGCGCAGACGCCGAAGCCCGGCTCCTCCCATTCAACCTGCGCCTCTAAGCCCGGCTTTGCCTCAGCAAGTGCCCTGCCCAGCGGGTGGGAAGACATGGATTCTGCCGCTGCCGCATAAGAGAGCAGCTTGTCCTCCGGCAGGGAGACGGCCTCGATCCTTGCAATGCGGAAGCTGCCCTTGGTCAGGGTGCCGGTCTTATCAAAGGCCGCAATGCGCGCTTTGGCAAGCTGCTCCATCACGACGCCGCCCTTGATGATAATGCCCTGTCTGGCTGCCGCGCCCATACCGCCGAAAAAGCTCAGCGGCACAGAAATCACCAGCGCACAGGGGCAGGAAATGACGAGAAACGACAGCGCCCTGTAGATCCACTGCCCCCAATTGCCCCAGAGGAGCGGCGGCAGAACAGCAATCGCCACAGCGCTCAGCACCACGATGGGGGTATAAATTCGCGCAAATTTTCCGATCATCCGCTCGGTCGGTGCCTTGGTCTCGGCGGCATTTTCCACCAGCTCCAGAATTTTGGCAACGGTGGAATGCTCGTAGGCGCTCTCTGCCCGAATCTTCAGCACGCCTGACAGGTCAATACACCCGGACAGCACCCGATCTCCGGCCTGCGCCGCAACAGGGACGCTTTCGCCCGTGATCTGCGCGGTATCAAGGCTGGCATTGCCCTCCACGATCACGCCATCCACCGGGATGCGCTCGCCGGGGCGCACAAGGAGAATATCCCCGGGGACAATATCCTCCGGCTCTGCCTCCTCCACGGTATCGCCGCGAAGGACATAGGCGGTATCTGCCCGCAGCGCCATCAGCTCGCCGATGGATTTCCGGGATCGCTCCACCGCAAGGCTTTCAAACAGCTCGCCGATACGGAAGAAGATCATCACCGCCGCGCCCTCGGCATAATCGCCCAGAGCGAATGCGCCGACGGTAGCTACCGTCATCAAAAAATGCTCATCAAATACGCCGCCCCGGATGACCGTCCGCACCGCACGCTGGACGACACTCCACCCGGTCAGCGCCCAGGCCGCAAGCATCAGGGCAAGCCGAACATAGCCCTCGAAAAACAGCCCGGCAAGGAACAGCGCACCGGCTGTCAGAATGCAGACCAGACTCTTTTTCTGCTTTCTGCTCACGGAAGGAGCACCTCGCAATCCGGCTCGATCTTATGTATGAGCTTCACAATTTTCTTCATCACAGCCTCCGGCTCAGCGCCCTCTGCAAATTCCAGCCGCATTTTCTGCGAAAGGAAGCTGACGCTGGCAGATGTGATCTCGGGCAGCGCTGCAATCTGCTGCTCCATTTTCAGTGCGCAATTGGCGCAGTCCAAATCCTTGAGTGCGTAGGTCTTTTTCATTATTATACCTCCTCCAGATGTTCAATGGCCATGTTGAGAATCGTTTTAACATGGTCATCCGAAAGTGAATAGACAATCATTTTTCCTTCTCTGCGCCCGGCAACCAGATCTGCCTGCTTGAGAAGCCGCAGCTGATGGGAGATTGCCGACTGGCTGGCGCCAGCGGCCTCACAGATCTCCGTCACGCTCCGCTCGCGGTCGAAAAGGGCATACAATATCTTGATCCTCGTGGAATCGCCAAACATACGAAACAGCTCTGCCATCGCAAACAGCCGTTCTTCATCCATACCCATCACGCTCCTATAATGTTTATATGTTCATATGAACATTTCTTCATATAATATACAGCCGGAAACCGTATTTGTCAAGCCCTATTCGCCCCTCCCGGCGCTATCCCGACAATTTTCAGCAAAGCGGAAGCGCTTCGCCCTACGGCCATAGCCCCGCTGAGCGCATGGCCATCGAAGCCCCTGCCTACTATTATATATAGTACTCCTTTTCCCTGCCGCACAGAGCGCAGCAAGGAGGGGACAGTTCGCAAGGGCATTAACTTAAGGCAGTCATTTCAAAAAAGCCAATGTCTGTGTTATGCGATACCGTAGGAGAGGGGCTTGCCCCTCCCGAATCTGGCTTTGGTTTTCTGCACGCTTTCCAATCGGTGCTGATCCCACCATCGGGGAGGAGCAAGCCCCTCCCCTACGGCGATGCATTCATAGCGCCCACCCCCCGTAGGGGCGAACTGTGTTCGCCCGCTATCCGATTAAACCGGCTGCCAATGAAGCTGCAAGACAGCACGGGCGAACACAGTTCGCCCCTACGGGAGTGCCTGCCGCCTGACGGCAAAGCCTTGCCTTAAGTTCATGACACTGGGGACGGGGGATTGAAAAAGTAAGAAAAAGATGATAGAATTATCTATTATGAGCCTGATTTCCGGGAGGCGGAAGTATGAATTATTTTGTGGATAACTATGATGTGGCTGTGGTCGGCGCAGGTCATGCGGGGATCGAAGCGGCTCTGGCGGCAGCGCGGCTGGGGCTGAAGACGGTGATTTTCACCATCAATCTGGACGCTGTCGGCAATATGCCCTGCAATCCCGCCATCGGCGGTACCGGCAAGGGGCATCTCGTGCGCGAGCTGGATGCCCTCGGCGGCGAGATGGGCTGGGCAGCGGATCATTGCTGCATTCAGTACCGTATGCTCAACCGCGGAAAAGGCCCCGCCGTCCATTCCCTGCGCGCACAGGCTGACCGCCGCGCTTATCAGGAATTTATGAAGCACACGCTGGAAACGCAGGAAAATCTCGACCTCAAGCAGGCCATGATCGTGGACATCCGCACCGAAAACGGCGCCGTCTCCGGCGTTGTCACCCAGCTGGGGGCTGAATACGGCTGCAAGGCGGTGGTGCTTGCCACCGGCACATATCTTGAATCCACCGTCATCATCGGCGAAAACATCATCTCCTCCGGCCCCGACGGCATGCACGCCGCCGTGGGTCTGACCGCACGCCTGCGGGCGCTCGGCCTTTCCATGCGCCGCTTCAAAACCGGCACGCCCCCGAGAATCAATAAGCGCTCCATTGATTTTTCCGCCATGGAGCTGCAGCCCGGCGATGAGCAGACCATCGGCTTCTCCTTCCGCACCACCGAGCCTCCTAAGAATACCGCCGTGTGCCACCTGACCTATACCACCGCCCAGACCCATGAGATCATCCGCGCCAATCTGGATCGCAGCCCGATCTATGACGGCTCCATTCAGGGCGTCGGCCCCAGATACTGCCCCTCCATCGAAACCAAGGTGGTGCGCTTCTCCGAAAAGCCGCGGCATCAGCTCTTTGTAGAGCCGTGCGGCGCAAAAACGGACGAAATGTACATTCAGGGCTTCTCCTCCTCCATGCCGGAGGATGTGCAGCTGCAAATGCTCCGCACGGTCAAGGGTCTGGAGCACGCGGAAATGATGCGCCCTGCGTATGCGATCGAATATGACTGCGTTGACCCCACCGAGCTTTATCCCACGCTGGAGAGCAAAAAAATCCCCGGTCTCTACGGCGCGGGGCAGTTCAACGGTTCCTCCGGCTATGAGGAAGCGGCGGTGCAGGGCTTTGTCGCCGGCGTGAATGCCGCGCTGAAGCTCAAGGGCGAGGAGCCCATGATCCTGCGGCGCTGTGACGGCTACATCGGCACGCTGGTCGATGACCTTGTGACCAAGGGCACCGAGGAGCCTTACCGCATCATGACCTCCCGCTCAGAATACCGCCTGCTCCACCGGCAGGACAATGCCGACCAGCGCCTGACCCCCATCGGCCACCGCATCGGTCTGATCTCCGATGAGACACTTGCACGAGTGGAAGAAAAATACCGTCAGGTGGACAGAGAAATTGCCCGCTTGCAGGCAACAGGCGTTGCCGCCTCCGAGGCGCTCAATGCCCTTCTGGCGCAGTACGGCTCCTCCCCGGTGAAGGTCTCGGCAAGACTGTGCGATCTGGTCAGCCGCCCCGAGCTGAGCTATGCCGTCATCGCCCCCTTTGACCCGGAAAGACCCGCGCTGTCCCCCGAGGTGCAGGAGCAGGTGGAGATCCAAATCAAATACTGCGGCTATCTTGCAAGACAGGAGCGGCAGGTAGAACTATTCCGCAAGGAGGAGGCCAAGCTTCTTCCCGCCGACATCGACTATAACGCCATCGGCGGCCTGCGCTTAGAGGCGCAGGAAAAACTCAGCGCCATCCGCCCCGCCTCCATCGGCCAGGCCGGCCGCATCTCCGGCGTCTCCCCAAGCGATATCGCCGTCCTGCTCGTTTATTTGCAGCAGCAAGACACGTAACGGTTTGTAATCTCGTAGGGGCGAGCATTGCTCGCCCGTGCCGTCTTGCATCCATATAAAAGGTCGGTTATCTCGGCTTGGCGGGCGAGCAATGCTCGCCCCTACGGTGGCTGACCGCCATTGAATAACCTTAAGTTTATGACATTGCCTCAAGGGGGAGCCTTTGGACGGAGCTTGACTTTCCCCTGTACTACCATGGAGGAGAACTGCTATGATTTTATTTGACTCTCACGCGCATATAGATGATGACCGGTTCGATGAGGATCGGGAGGCGCTTTTAGAGGATTTTCCGAAGCAGGGGCTTCGCTATATTATGAATGCCGCCTGTGATCTGGAATCCTCCAAGGCGGGCTGCCGCCTGAATGCGGCCTATGATTTTATTTATTCCGCTGTCGGCTCCCATCCGGATGATGCTGACCATGTGGATGAGGCGCGGATCGAGATTTACCGCACGATGGTCAGGGATAATCCCAAGGTGAAGGCCATCGGCGAAATCGGGCTGGACTACCACTATGAGGATGTGCCCAGAGCGCAGCAGCAAAAGGCCTTCCGGATGCAGATGGCGCTGGCAAAGGAGCTGGATTTGCCCGTCATCGTGCACGAGCGCGAAGCCCACGCGGACGGCATGGCCATCGTGGATGAATTCCCGGAGGTCAAGGGCGTGTTCCACTGCTATTCCGGCTCCCCGGAAATGGCACTGGAGCTGGTGCGCCGCGGCTGGTATATCGGCTTCACCGGCGTTCTGACCTTCAAAAACGCCAGAAAAGCCGTAGAAACCGCGCAGGCCATCCCCCTAGACCGCATCCTGATCGAAACCGACTGCCCCTACAAGTCCCCCGAACCCTCCCGCGGCCGCCGCAACGACCCCCGTTTAGTGCGCTTCGTAGCCAAAAAACTCGCCGCCATCCGAGGCATCTCCGAAGACGAAGCCGCACAGGCTACTTACGAAAACGCCTGTCGGCTGTTCCGCATTTCATGTATGAAAGAATAACAAAAAAAATATTTTAAAAATGCTGTTTTCAGTTGATTTTCTCTTCTGAAAAGCATATACTTAGGGTAAGTAACAATATTTTGTGCAGCGGCACTTTAATGTCGGGCCAGAGACATTAAACCTGTCCTAGTGGTCGGGATGGAGACCGAAAACCCATCCCCATTGCAGAATAAACTGCGAAAAATTAGTGAAAGGGTGGCAGAAATGCTGCCCTTTTCTTTAATTGAGGAGCGGAAAAGATTTCAAATCGTGTTTCCCCTGTCCTGTCAAAAAAAACACTTGACTCTGACGCTGCGTCATAGTGTATGCTCTTCTACAGAGGTGATAGCCATGATGACGGTTCACGAAGTAGCTCAGCGCAGCGGGGTAAGTGTGCGCGCGCTGCATTATTATGATCGGATCGGGCTGCTGAGGCCTGCGGAGGTGACGGAGGCGGGGTATCGGCTGTATGATGAAGGGAATCTGCGGCGGCTGCAAAGCATTCTGCTCTACCGGGAGCTGGAATTTCCGCTCTCGGAGATCAAGGCGCTGCTTGACCGCCCGGATGTTGACCGCGCTACCGCCCTTGCGCAGCAGCTTTGCCTTCTGGAGCAGCGGCGGGAGCATCTGGATCGGCTCATTGCGTTCACCCGGAAATTGCAGACGCAAGGAGGAGATTTTATGGATTTTCAGGCATTTGATAAAAGCAAGCTGAACGCCTACACCCAGGAGGCCAAAAAAACCTGGGGCAACACCGCCGCATGGGCAGAATTTGAGCAAAAGACCGCAAACAACACCCCTGCGGACACCGAAAACGCCGCCGCAGGTCTGATGGACATTTTCACCCGGCTGGGCACCTGCCGCGGCCAAAGCCCCGCCTCCCCCGCCGCCCAGTCCCTGATCGCGGAATTGCAGGACTTCATCACCGCCAACTACTACACCTGCACCAACCCCATCCTCGCCTCCCTCGGCCGGATGTACAACGCCGGCGGCGAAATGACCGACAACATCGATCAGGCCGGCGGCAAAGGCACCGCCGAATTCGCCGCAAAGGCCATCGAAATCTTTACCGCTTGAAAACCAATCATACACAAATAGACGGTGCAGTGTGTTGTTTCACACACTGCACCGTTCTCTTGCGTTCTTAATGAAATTTAAAATTACTTGAACAGGCGATCCAGCAGGCCCTTGAGTGCCTTGCCGTGGCGAGCCTCGTCGCGAGCCATTTCGTGCACCGTGTCATGGATGGCATCCAGATTCAGCTGCTTTGCCTTCAGAGCCAGATCGAACTTGCCCTGGGTAGCACCGAATTCGCAGTCCACACGCCATGCCAGATTCTTCTTGGTGGAGGTGGTCATCTTGGGCTCGCACTCCTCACCCAGCAGCTCGGCAAACTTGGCAGCATGCTCGGCCTCTTCGTAAGCGGCCTTCTCCCAGTACAGGCCCACTTCGGGATAGCCCTCACGATGGGCAATACGAGCCATGCACAGATACATACCGACCTCGGAGCACTCACCGGCGAAATTCGCCTTCAGCTGCTCGAGAATGTATGCCTTGTCCTCATCGCTGATGTCGGGGTTGTTCTTCACGGTCTTGCCGTAGATGCCGAACTCATGCTCCGCAGCCAGCTTCATTTCGCCTTCCTGCATCGTAAATTTGGAGCCGGGAACCTTGCAGACGGGGCAGGCTTCGGGGGGCGTATCACCCTCATGTACATAACCACAGACGGGGCAAATCCACTTTTTCATGCTTATTTCCTCCATTTATCATAAATTATTTATTTGACTGCAATGCTTGCAGGCTCCCCGCAGCGTCAGCTCATAGCCGCTCACGGAAAACCTGTGCTGCTCTGACATATCGCGAAGGAAGCGCTTGCCCGGTTCCTTGTCGGGCAGGTCCGTCACCTCTCCGCAGTGATTGCAAATAAAGTGGGCGTGCGGTGTAACGCAGCCATCAAACCGCTCCTGCCCTTTTTCAACCCCGAGCCGCTGTATCAGACCGTTTTCACAGAGCTGATTCAGGTTGCGGTAGACGGTGCCAAGGCTGATGCCCGGATACTCCTTACGAAGCTCCCGGAACACCCATTCCGCAGTAGGATGGCAATCTGTTGCCTGCACGATACGCAGAAGGGCATCCCGCTTCCTGCTATGTCTTACAATGGGCATCCTTCCACCTCTCTATCGAGAATGATTCTTATTTGCAAAATTATTATAGCACAGGATTGCGTATTCGTAAATAGGAATTTTTATTATTATGAAATTTTTTTGCAGCGAATTGCGGATTTATCATCTTGTCGCCGCGCGACAAAAGGGGGGACAGCTTTCCTGTCCCCCCTTGCTGGTGCTTCTTAATTTGTAAGTATTTTCGTAAGTCTGCCCTTCATAAGACGCATGAAAAACTTCACGACAAAGCCGGTCAAAACAGCGGAAATAATGGTGCCCTCCCGCGTGTAAAGGATTTTCATATCAAAGAAAATCAAAGAGAGGATCACCGAAAGCGTAACGCAGCCGATATCAAAGGCCACCTTGACATTGCCGAATTCAAAGCCCGTCTTATCGGAAATGGCCTTTACGATCGCTTCTCCCGAATTCATAACGACATCCGCAATGACCGAGAGGGTGACGCCAAACGCCACAATCAAGATCCCGATCATCAGCATCAGCAGCTTGGAGAAATAATTGCCGATCGGTATAAAGGAAACAAGCCACATGCCAAAGTTTGTGAAGTAGCCAAACAAAAAAGAAAAGGGGATCTGTAAAAGCTGATACAGCTTAAAATCCTTTCCCAAAATAAGGATTTGGCCTATGATAAGGACACAGTTCCAGACGATCAGCCAGGTGCCGATCTCGAAAAAACGATATTTGAAGCTCAACACATTTGCAACCGATGAAATGGGCGAAACGCCCAGCTCACCATGCTTTGTAAAAGCGATGCCGACCCCCACGAAGAAAAGGCCGATGATCAATAACAGATATCTTTTGACGAATTCTTTCTTGCCCATATCCTGCTCCTATCACGTTTTAAATGGATGAATCAACTATGAAATATTATACTACCTATTCAGACAAATTTCAAGCCCGCTGCTACGGAATCCCGCACGGCAATGACCAAAAACGCGATAAAAATGTCGTTTCGTTCCAAACCGGTTGTTTCTCGGAAATGTATTCATTATAATAAAAATGTTGCCAAACAACACGGGGGACGGGTCTGTGTGTTGTGCAACACACGAAACCGTCCCCCACATTTCTTTCGTCAATTCGTTTGCTCCCGGATGATCTGCTCAAAATCCGGGGGTAGTTCCTCAGAATCGATAATGGTGCTGTCATAGTATACAGGGTCTGTTTCATCGCGCATATGAACATACCATGCAAACAGGCCGCCAAGCAATAACGCAGCAGCAGCCAGTACAGCAATCAACCGGATGCGAGCACCCACCTTTACGGCATGCGTTTCCTCAGATGAAACAGTTTCCTGAAGTTGCCTTGCAATATTTGCCGGATTGCCATATTGCTCGACAATCGCCGCATAGCTGCCTTGCGACTTTTCGGCAAAACCTTGTAACAACTTGCTCCATCTCTCATTCTCCTTGAATTAGTTTTGCAAACACCTGCGATATCTCCTCATATTCCCGAAGTGTCCGCTCGAGGTAATCCCGCCCTGCTTCGGTAATATGGTAATAGCTGCGTGCGCGGCCATCGATAACAGAAGTCTCTGCAATATCCAGATACCCCTGCTCCTGAAGGCGGTAAAGGACAGGATAAAGGACAGAAACGGTAAACTTCCCTCCGCTGCGGGCTTTCATCTTTGCTGCAATCTCATAACCATACATATTTTTTTCCTGTAGCAATGCCAGCACCACTAGCGGACTAGTTGCACGCTTGAAATATGCAATAAAAGAATGACCGGTTTCCATCTATATCGCCACGTTTCATTGAAATTACTTATATAATATCACATCTATATTTTTCTACAATAGATAGCATTGACAATTATATAAAGAAATGATATATATAAAGCAATTATTGCAAACACAAGGCAGAGAACCATCTCCTGTGTTTTCCCTCCTGTGTTTTTTTCATTTTTTATAAAAAAGTTGTTGCAATTTTGCTCTGAAATCGTCTTCTTATATAGAGAGATAGAAAGGACATTCCCCTTTATGAAAAAATACCGAAATCGTACCGCTGTTCCATTGACCGATGCGCAAAGGCAGTTTCTGAATTTATTCTTCAATGAGAATTCACGATATTTCCATTACATATATTGCCGCTTTTCTGCTGATGCGGAAAATGAGGCCGATATCATTCAGGATAGCATGCTGCGCATCATGGAGCATATCGACACCTTCATGACGCTTGATGCAGGGCAGCAGAAAAAATACATCGTCTCTGTTATCAAAAATCTCTGCATTGATTTTGCACACGCGCATAATAAGCTGGCGGCTTCGCCGTTTGATGAGGATGAAATTGCCCCGGAAGAGAGCACAAATGGCGATACCTTCCTGACCATCGATCTGCTGGCAGGGAAGCTGTCGGACAGTGAGTGGCAATTATTAAAGGGTCTGTACCTTGACGGAAGGCCCCGGGAGGAAATGGCAGCGATCATGAATTGCAGCGACGCAAGCCTTCGTATGCAGGCTTCCCGGGCAAGAAAAAAAGCAAGGCAGATTATAGAATCCCAGAGAAAAAAGGAGGAACGGTTATGACCGACCGCAGGCAGGAACTGTTGGACCGTATCGATGAAGCCGAATTTGAGCTTCTTCTCGATGACTATCAGACCGACTTAGCCAACGCCTATCTTGAGGCGTATGAAAAAGCATGCGCAGCAGGCGATGTTCCGGATATGCCCGAGGAAATCACTGTGAAGACACTGGATTTTATCCGCAACTACCAGCCACCAGCAAAGAAAAAACGCCGCCCCACTGTGCTGCTGCGCTGCTGCCTGATTGCAGCTACCGTCTTTGCGACCATTTTCGCCTTACTGGTGACCGCACAGGCCGCAGGTTATAACATTCTCAGCATGATCGGCTTCTGGTCAGATGATGAATTTCACTTTGGTGAGAAAACCGATGGGTACTACGAATCTGCTGTGGTAAGCGAAGAACTCCGCCACTTCCAGGCAACACTTGTAGAAAACGAAATCCCGATGTATCTGTCACCGACCTGGCTCCCGGAAGGGTACACAGAGGTATCAGCCGACACCTCCTCCAATGAGATAGAATTATCCGTTTGGGGAGAATATTCGAACCGGGAGAATACCATTATACTTTTTGTTTCACACTTCCTTGTACCACCAGACGAGCGGGGCACCGCCTGGTACGAAAAAGATGAAGGAGATCCCGAACCCTATCAGGTAGGCGACATGCAGTGTTCTATCTTCACAAATGCCGGAAACTGGGTCGCTGTCTGGCAGGGAGAAATCTATGACATGTTCGTTCAAGCCCCGGACAAAGAGACTCTGCTTGCGCTACTCGATTCCATACCAGAAGCATAGGCTAGAGCCTTGGCAGATTTTATAAAACGCAGATTCGTTTTTTGTAAATCATTTTCTACTAAAAATTCTGGATTTTCCTGAACAATTCAGGTAAAATATCGTCAAATAGATAACATCCCCGTGATCCGAACGAAACTGTGTTGGAAAGGGCTGATTCCGTTGAACGCAAAACCGCTTTGAAAACCATCCGCAAATAATCCCATGTACAATTCCCCGGAAAAAACCACAAAAGAAAAAGGAGCAATCATTATGAAAAAGTTTATTTCCATCCTTCTGGCACTGGTGCTCACCGTCGGTCTTCTGGTGCCCACGGGTGCACAGGCCGCTTCCGATCCCCCCTTCTATGTTTTACCGACACTCCCCACCACATATACATCCGTCGTCAAAGGAGACGTTGGATATCTCACCTTCTTCCTGACCAATTCTTTTTCCGGTTCCCTGTCACACAACCTGATGGTCGTTGAAATCTACAAAGGGGATATGGAGTCATTCTTTGAAGACGAAGATCCTGTCCTTGTGGAAACACGCGAATATTCCTGTGACAAATTCTCCTCCAGCCGTGAGCTTACCATGTCATGGAAGGCGGACAGTCGCTATCGCGCCGGTACCTATTCCATGATTTGCTATTTAGTGAGTGACACCGGCACGTTCTATGAGCAGTACATCAATATCTCGGAGCTGCACGTGCTCGATAAAGCTGCCCCCGCTACGGACATGGAGCTGGCACTGGTGGATTATAATAATGATTACGAATATATCTCCGAATTCCCCAGTCAAATTAACTTTCAGCAGACCTATACGATGGGCGCGATCCTGCTGCCTATCGTCAATACCAGCGATAAATCCTATAAAATTACCAACTATGATCCTTCCTGCCTGGAATTCACGCAGACCGGATTCCACGGCTTCACGCAGATCAGAGGCAAGAAGGTAGGCTCCTTCAGTTTTACCGTTGAGGCTGGCTCGATAAAGAAAACCTACCAGGTCAATTGCGTCATGAACGGCCTGCGCATTGTGATGACTCCCGGGAAAGCCCCGCTGTGCCCCGGGCAGACCGATCAGGTGCAGGTGGCATATTGGCGGAATTCCGAGAGCATCCGCCCGGAATTTTTCGTGCCGGTTTGGAGCAGCAGTAATCCCAAGGTCGCTACGGTAGACAACGGTGTGATCACCGCAGTTGCACCGGGCACCACCACGATCACCGTCAAAGTCGGTGACACCACCCAAAGCATTGTCTATACAGTCGCACATGAATTCTCCGAGGTATCGACTGAGGTCGCCCCCACGGCAACCCAGCCCGGCTATCAGGAAGGCGAATGCAAAAACTGCGGCGCGAAGAATGCACGCAACATCATTCCCGCAATTTTCACGGATACTGTCGCTACGGCATGGTATGCGCCCCATGTAGACTTTGTATATGAGAACGCCATTATGAACGGCGTAAACAAAAGCACCTTCGGCACCAATCAGTCCATGAACCGCGCCATGGTGGCAACTGTCCTCTACCGCGCCGCAGGCAGCCCCGAAGTGGAAGGCGAAATGCCCTTCAGCGACATTCGTGAAGGCTCCTACTATGAAAAGGCTGTCCTCTGGGCAGTGCAGAACGGCATCGTCACCGGCTACGCCGACGGCACCTTCCTGCCGACCCGCGAAATCACCCGCGAACAGCTGGCAACCATCCTCTACCGCTATACCAACTCCCTCGGTGTAGTAATGAGCGAAGGCGCTGAGCTGAACGCTTTCCCGGATGAAGGCAGCACAGCCAACTATGCCCGCGAAGCCCTGAGCTGGGCAGTCGGCGAAGGCCTCGTGACCGGCGTAAAAACCGACGGCGTTACCTACCTCCGTCCGAAGAACACCGCCACCCGCGCCCAGTTCGCAACCATCATCTCCCGCTACATGGCAACCGAATGGGAGCCGCTGCCTGAACCCGTTTAAGTCAAACGCAGGGACGGGGATGATGCTCCTGTCCCTCTGCTCCCCTCTGTCTTCTGAAAGGACTTGAAAAATAATGAAGAAAATCATTTCCGTACTTCTGGTTTTCGCGCTTTTGGTCGCACTGGCTCCGAGCGTATTTGCCACATCAGATGCGCAATATTACAATGCGCTCTCCTATTTGGCCGCCCTGGCTACAACCGGAGAGAAGC
This sequence comes from Faecousia sp., assembly GCA_045628065.1. Lineage (GTDB taxonomy): Bacteria > Bacillota > Clostridia > Oscillospirales > Oscillospiraceae > SVMC01. Next base: position 1,566 of record JAZQOW010000068.1, on the reverse strand, counting down.
GTACCTATGACTATAAGCTTGAATTTCCTCTTACTTCCGAAGTCGTGCTTCAGCTGTACTATGATACGCTGAACGATGGGATCGACTTCTGCCTGGAGGAGACCGCTGAACATGACACCTTTCACAAATTATCTTCACTTTGTTTCAGTAATGGTTATTGGCGTACATCCGAGGGCGTGACGGGATATTATTTGCATGAAGGTGACATAGGCGAAAATTACAAATCGTGCATCGGCGATTACTCTTTCGGTCCGGAGGGCTTTACAGGCACCTCGGGTTTGACCTTCAATGTCGGCTATACAGGTGCTCGGGAGGACAAGGCTGCAAATCTTGCCGATGCCATACTGGGTGTCAATGATATTCTGACCTTCGCAGAGGCCATTTTGGAAACAGGCGGCTATTCGGTAAAGGATTTGGGCTTCACCAGCTATAAGGGTCACGTCACCCACCGCTGGGAACATAATCCCACCTATACTGCGCCGACCTGCACAGAGTCCGGCAGTGAGATCAGAATCTGCTATGTGTGCGGTGTTGAGAACAAAAAGACCATACCGGCCTTGGGACACGACCTTGCCGGGATCACAGCCGAGCTTGCTCCCACAGCGACCCAGCCTGGCTATCAGGAGGGCGACTGCAAAACCTGCGGCGTGAAGAATGCACGCAACATCATTCCCGCAATTTTCACGGATACCGTCGCCACAGCATGGTATGCACCCCATGTGGAATATGTATACAACAACGGCATTATGAATGGCGTAAACAGCAGCAGCTTCGCGCCTGGTAAGTCTATGACCCGCGGTATGGTGGCAGCTGTCCTTTACCGCGTCGCAGGCAGTCCCGAAGTGGAAGGCGAAATGCCCTTTAGCGACATTCGTGAAGGCTCTTACTACGAAAAGGCCGTCCTCTGGGCAGCGAAGAACGGCATCGTCACCGGCTACGCCGACGGCACCTTCCTGCCGACCCGCGAAATCACCCGCGAACAGCTGGCAACCATCCTCTACCGCTACACCAACACCCTCGATGTGGAAATGAACGAAGGCGCTGAGCTTACCGCCTTCCCGGATGAAGGCGACACAGCCAACTATGCCCGCGAAGCCCTGAGCTGGGCAGTCGGCGAAGGCCTCGTGACCGGCGTAAAAACCAACGGAGCAACCTACCTCCGCCCGAAGAACAACGCCACCCGCGCCCAGTTCGCCACCATCATTGCCCGCTTCATGGCAATGACAGCGGAGAAGGCACCGGAGGACGCACAAGAGCAACAGCCTGTTCGCTGATGCCACATCCCTCCGCCTGACGGATATTAACAAGCAAGAAGGCAGCAGATTCCCAAGCGGAAGCTGCTGCCTTTTGGTTATGCTGTACAGGGAAAAAGCGGATGTTCCTAATGTCATCAACTTAAGTGTTGAAAAGATTTCCTGTAATCTCGTAGGGGCGAGCATTGTGTCAAGAGTAACATGGTTTACACATTGTGCAATAACATGGTTTACACGTTTGCAAGGACGAGGGCAATACGAATTTCAGACGGAGGGAGGGCGTAGCCCGACCAGAGTCTGAAATTCGGCGCGG
>JAZQOW010000067.1:0-19532 GCA_045628065.1 Faecousia sp. | reverse complement strand
TGTTGATTGGAGTGTGGGTCCACCTGTTCCCATCCCGAACACAGAAGTTAAGCACACTTTCGCCGACAATACTTGTAGGGTGACTTACTGGGAAGATAGGTAACGCCAACATTGACCCCATACCGAAAGGTATGGGGTTTTATTTTATTTTTCTTATCTTGACAAATTTCGATTTTTTTTATATTATATAAAAGAGGAAATGACATTATTTTGTATACTGAATAGCTTGTAATTATTTTTTTGTATATGATTTTGTTTTTCTATTATATTATGAAGTGAGGTGAGAATTTTGGAGGATTTCATTAAGGAATTACAGTTTTTACCCAAAATTAATTTCGTATCTTTTAATGCTACTGATTCTATTACTCCCAGCGTTCAGAATGATGAGGGTGGAGAATCCGATGATTAATTCATTTTTCATCTTCTCTCCGACCGACCCGATTTGATGGGTCGGTCGGTTTTTTAATGGATTCTTAGATTTTTTTCTGTTTCCATATTTGTACTTCTATTCTGTATATTATCAGATCCTTTTCTGATATTAGTTGTTGCTTGTTGCATATGACGCTTGGTTGATATAAATGCTTAAAGGCATCTCTGTAAATGTTTTTTTACTTTGTTATTGCGAGAAGTCAAATTGGTTTGCTACTTTTCATTACTTATTCCATCTACTGTCTCTCCTGTTTTTTATGGATTCATTTGATCTCATGATATATTGGAAGCTCTAATTCCTTAGGTCTTGGTGATTATTCGATAATCCTGCGAATTAAAGTTGATTGTGATCAGTTTTGAAATTGATTTATTGTTATTCCGGCGGCAGAATTCATACTATGAATTTTGCTGCCTTTTTTATTTTGAGATTGATCAGTACATACGTTTATTTCGAAATGTATTTTTGAAAAAAGTGCTTGACAAATTACTCAAAATGTATTACTGTATTACGTAGATAAGACAATAATACAATAACACAAGGAGGACAGATATGAAGTTAGATTTTCGATCTGATCAGCCGATTTATTTGCAGCTAAAGCAATTCATTAGTGAGGCTATCGTTACTGCGGTGTATGCACCGGGGCAGCGGCTGCCTTCTGTAAGGGATATTGCGCTTGATGCTGAGGTGAATCCTAACACGGTTCAGCGTGCGCTTGCCGAGCTGGAGCGGGATGGTCTCGTTTTTTCTGCGAGGACGACAGGCCGTTTCGTGACTTTGGATGAGGATTTGATCCGGCAAACGAGGCTGAATATGGCGACAGATCAAGTGAGACAGTTTTGGAAAGCTATGCAGAAATTATGCGTCAGTCAGGAAGAAGTTCAGATGCTTCTTGACAGTATAAAGGAGGAAACAGAATGAATCTTATAGAGTGTAAGGGCCTGAGTAAGCGTTTTGTCGGCGTACAGGCACTTGACGATTTGAATCTTACCGTCGAGCCGGGTCATATTGTTGGCCTTCTTGGCCCGAACGGAAGCGGTAAAACCACGCTGATCAAGCTTCTTAACGGACTTCTTACGCCGTCCACCGGCTCGGTTACCATTGCAGGCAATACGCCTTCTCCTGAGACCAAGGCTATTGTTGCTTATCTTCCGGAGCGCATTGCGCTTCCGCAATGGATGACGACCAAGCAGGCGCTGGATTATTATCAGGATTTCTTTGCTGATTTCCAGAGAGAGACCGCTGAGGCAATGATTCAGAATCTTGGCCTAACCATGAACCAGCGGATCAAGGCTATGAGCAAGGGCACCAAAGAAAAGCTCCAGCTGATCCTCACCATGAGCCGCAAAGCTAAGCTGTATTTGCTCGATGAGCCGATCGGCGGTGTTGATCCGGCTACCAGAGATTACATTCTGCGCACCATCATCAGCAACTACAATGAAGATGCGACTATCATCATTTCCACGCATCTGATCGCAGATGTTGAGAAGATCCTTGATGAAGTGATTTTCCTGCAAAACGGTCATGTGGTGCTTCATGATTCTGTTGACAATATTCGTAATGAAAAAGGCACATCTGTAGATGCGCTGTTCCGGGAGGTATTCAGATGCTGAGTAAATCTATCAAGCACGAGTTCCGTGCTACATCCAGAATTATGCTGCCCATGATTCTGGCATTGCTTGCGATATCCATTGTGACCCATTTTGCTCCTGTTATTTTGGAGCTCGGTACTGCTCACTGGCTTCTGAAAACAGCTGCTGTTTTGTTTTTTATCATTTTCTTTGTTGGTATTATGGCTGTGGCCATTGGTACGCTTGTCATTGCTTGTAAGCGCTTTTATCAGAGCTTCTTTTCTGATGAAGGTTACCTGAATATGACCCTGCCGACTACGGCACATACGCACATTGCTTCCAGAGTGATCGTTGTTTTTATCTGGGATGTTTTTGCAGCCATTGCGATTGTTCTCTCCCTTATGGTGGTTTTCCTCGATATGCAAGGCTGGAATCAGCTCTTCACCGGGTTCAGCGATCTTTTCCCCGCCATTCAGCTTGCGCTACAGAAGCTGGAGGCCGGACAGCTTTGGACCGTCATCGGTATTGCTTTGGAAATCTTCCTGGGCATGATTCTGTCGCAGGTTCTCGGTACGCTGTTGATTTATGCCTCTATCGCAATCGGTTACAGCTTCAATAAGGGCAAGAAATCTTGGGCAATCCTCTTCGCTTTTATCTTCTATTTCGGATTGCAGTTTGTTTCTATGATTTATACCGTTGGAATGACAGCTACTCAGGTTCTTCCTGATCTGACAGATTCGTTCTCTAAGATTCCTATGGCAATGCTCTTACTCCTTGTGCCGGAGCTTCTGGCATGTGTCGCGTTCTACCTGATTACATACTTCTTCATGACAAGAAAGCTGAATCTGGAATAAAAAAGAGGGGCAGTTCATTTGTTCTTGTGTACAAATGAACTGCCTGGCTTTCTTTTGAAGAAAAAATAGCTGCCTCACAGTTGGCTCTGTGAGGCAGCTTAATTTTTGCAGCTTATCTGTAGAACAAATGCTCTCGCTTGTTGAAGTAGATCACATTTAACGCAACTCCGGCGGCGGTGCCAAGAAGCTGGAAGACTTCGAAAAGACCGAACAGTTCTTTTGCGGGAATTCCCATGATCCGGCCTGCAATAAAGGAATACAGGAGCGGCGTAAGAATGCAAAGAGCGTAGCTGTAATACAGCAGCTTCGGGGACTTTGCCTTAAAGCCGGCCATGCGGAACCGGGTGACGATAAACATGGCACCAAGACCCAGACAGCTCACGCCGTAGATCAAGTCGAGAAACATCAGAAGAGGGTACTGGGCGTAAATCAGCATGTAATCCAAATCGCGCATGATATAGGGCAGGCCCAGAAGCTGCATGAGTCCGATTAATAAAACCAGAATACCGGCGATCCAAAGACCGAAGCGGATTAGAAAGTTGTACCAGTTCATGGGCAGCTCCTCGGGTGCCTGAAGCTGCATAGTGTCGGCGGGAGCGCCGCAGTTGGGGCAGGTTTCGCTGCCTTCGGGGATGGAAGTGCCGCATTTCTCACAAAGCATGGGGAGAGCCTCCTTCTTGCGGTTTTTTATATCATACCATGTTTTCATCAGTGACGCAACCGCTTATTCCAGCGCTGCTTTGTAATCAGCAAATTCGGCTGTGCCGTTTTGGGTGCCGCACAGGAAGCGAGCACTATCCAGATAGCCGTCAGCCTGCTGCTTGGCGTTGTCATATTCCTCCTGATCGCCCAGCATGATATCCATCATATTGATGGCAGCATCATTTTGCCCGATGATCACTTCGCCGCCTGCACCGTTGATGCTCAGAAGCTTCCAGCTGCATTTCTTGCCAACGAGATTTTCGGATAGGGTATAGAGGAAGAGGCATTTGCCGGTGTCGTGGTCAATGACGTATGCGTTCGTGGCATCAGACGCGCCAAGGGACTGGGTGTAGATGGGCGTAGGATTGACCGCGTTGTCCTTAACCACATAAAGCTGTAAAAGGCATCCGCTCCCGCTGGGGCTGCATACCAGCAGGTCGCCCTCGCCGTCATGGGTGAGGTCGCCAAACCAGGTGGTTTTTGCATTGGGCATCGAGTCAAGGAAGGCGGAGAACAGCACTTCGGGACGCTTACGGAGCGGGGAGGGGGCGGTGTAATTGTCCTGATAGCTGTGATCCTCCAGCTGCAGGGTGATGGCCTTCTCTCCGGAATAGCCGACAGCCAGCTCCCGGTCGCCGGGGAGTACATAGCGAACGCTGTTTTCTTCCTCCTGCGTGCAGTATCCGTTGGCCTGCTCGACCATTTTTTCAATGTTTTCCCGGGTGTCGCCAAGCGCGATGCCCCAGAGAGGACGCGGGTCGCCGGCATTATAAACGGTGCGGATGGCACCGTCAGCCTCCCAGAGGCCGAGAACGGTTTTGGAAAGATCGGGGGAGGCATAGTGCCGAATGCCGTATTGGGCATAGGCGTCATAGACTTCCATATCCAAAAGCTTTTCCAGATCGAAACCCTCGGTGCTGAAAGCGGGCTTGGATGCGTTATAAAGCTTGCAGTCGGCAAGATCCAGAATCTCCACCTGAGAGATTTTTGCGCTGGTGCTGTCTGCGATAAACAGGTAGCGGGTGACGCCGGAATAGTATACGAGCGAGCTTTGTCCGTTTTGCAGCGTCAGCGGATCAAATACATCTCCGTCCAGAAGACCCGTGTGGCCGGAGAGGGCCTGCAGCTTTCGGTTCAGCTGGTCAAGGGTCAGAGCGGAGTCGGGCAGCTTGAGCTCCGGCAGGAGCTCAGCAAAGCAGCCATCGACCCGGAGCGTAATGGCGCTGAGGTTCTGGTGTGCAGCATCCATATCGGTGCGTGCCTCCAGCATGGCATCCAGAGAGATTTTGCTGTCATCGAGCGCTGCACCGTCCTGATGCATGATGAAGCGGTCGATCTTTCCACCCTCGGGATAATTTCCTTCTCCTAAAAGCTCCTGTGCTTCGGCCTTATTGAGGCCGAGCAGGTCAGTGAGGCTTTCGCCGTAGGGATGGAAGATGCCTGCCTTGGGGTCAAAGCCTGCCCCGGTGCGGGTGATGGAGAGGGCTTCGGCTCTGCCGTCTTCGTTTTCATCGAGAAGCTCATAACGGTAGTTTTCGGAGTAGGCCGCCATGGAGCTGTTTGCACGAGGCTCGGGATCGAACAGGGGCTTATTCTGATAGCATTTCAGGTTATATTTAGAGGAAATGGCGCTTGCTGCCATGGAAAGCTCAGGCTCCGAGCCGAGACCCAGGTCACGCAGCCGGGTAATATCCAAATCGGTATTCTTGAGGGAGAGCAGTACCCGGGTGACCTGATCGTTGGTGGATTTGATTTCCAGACCCAGATCGTCCACGGTGCCGCCGGTGATATAGTCGTTCAGAGGGGTCTGCCAGGCTTCGATCAGCGCTTCTGCATCCTGGCGGGTGCAGGTCAGAAGCATTTCAACGCCATATTCCTTCAGCAGGGCGGCAGATTCCAGATCCTCGTCGATTTCCTCCATGGGTGCGGGCTCTATCGGCTCCGGTTTGGGTTCGGGCGTTTTGCTGCATCCCTTAAAGCAAAGGATCATCAGCAGAAGAATCAGCACTGCGGCAACGCCGATGCCGCTGAAGAGAAGATACTTCTGCTTCTTTGTCATATTCCCAAGGAATCCCTGATTTTCGCTCTCTTCCGCTTTTTCTTCCTCGTCCTCATACTCCTGCGGTGCTTCCGCTTTTGCAGGCTCGTTCTGTGCATTGAGCACCGTCTGCATACAGCTTCCGCGAAGCAGCTCGGGCACAGGCAGTGCAGCGGCCTCCTGGGCGAACAGGGCGCTTACCAGCGCCTGCGGCGTATCAGAGGGTAGCGCATTCATCAGGGCTCTGCGGCCGGAATTCAGGCGGCCAAGGACGGTGATTTCGTCCACCTCCATGGTGCGGGCGATCTGGTGGGGCTTTAAGAGTGCCACATAATGCAGCACCATACAAACCCGCTGCTCAGGTGGCAGCTGACCGATGGTGCGCAGTGCAATACTCCGCAGCTCCGGGTTTTCAGCGCAGCCGGGAGGCAGGCAGTCTTCGCCAGCCACATAGGTGTCCCGCAGCTGGGCCATTTCCTTTTCGCTGGTGGTAAAGAGCCACGGCTGGGCTTTGCGCAGGGTCTGACGGCAGAGATTCACGGCGATTGCTGTCACCCAGCGGTCAAATCCGGCATCGGGACGCAGCTCACTCAGGTTGCTGAAGGCGCGGGCAAAGGTGCGCCGCGTCAGCTCACCGGCCTGCGCAGCGCTTCCGGTCAGCTTCCAGCAGAGATAATAAATCGGTTCAATGTTCTGCTCAAACAGCTGGGCTCTGGCGGTGCGGTCACCTTCCAGTGCCAGCCGGGTCCAATCTTTTTGCTCCATATTAGAACCCTCCTGTCATAGGTATTTGCAGATATTTGACGAAGTAAATCGGAGAAAGTTCCGTTTATTTTGAGAATTTTTTCCGGTGTTTTAGCATTATACCATGACGCGAAAGCGAATGGTATAATTGTGCATCATTTTCGATTGTCCCGTAAGGGGCGAGAAAATGGCACTTATTTTTTATAATCATTGCCTTGGCGATTATTATACCATGTTTTATGATTCCGCGCAATCAAAGCAGCACTTTTTTCATTGCTGTTTGAATTGGGCTGTGCTATAATAAACAAAACTAGTTGAAATTCGGAGGCGGACAATGTTATATTGCCTTTTGCTGTTGTTTATGGCGCTGGTCGCGGTCTTGGATCAGGTGGTCAAGGCGATCGTCAGTGCCAATATTGCGCTGGGGGAAGTGATCCCTGCGATTCCCGGCCTGTTTCATTTTACCAATCTGCACAATACCGGCGCGGCCTTCTCGATTCTGCCCGGCGGTCGCTGGCTTTTTGCGCTCATCTGTGTGGTCGGTCTGGCAGTGACCATGATCCTTGTGAAGAAGAAAATTCTTACTGCCCCGGCTGAGCTCTGGTGTCTGGCTGCCATTTTCGGCGGCGGCATTGGCAACCTGATTGACCGGGTGCGGATGGGCTATGTCGTCGATATGTTCGAGGTGGAGTTTATGAACTTTGCCGTATTCAATGTGGCGGATATTTTCATTACCTGCGGCGCGGTCGTGATGTTCGTCTATGTTCTGTTTTTCGACAGAGAAAAGGAGAAGCCCCATGATTCTGCTGTCTGAGGAGGGAGGCATCCGTCTGGATGTCTATCTGGCCTCTGCGGTTGAGGGTCTGAGCCGCAATGCCGCCCAAAAGCTCATTGAGAACGGCGCGGTGACCTGCATGGGCCGCCCTGTGAACAAAAAGGACAAGACCGTGGCGGGGCAGAGCTATGAGCTGATCCTGCCCCCGGTGCAGGAGGTCGAGATCACCCCGCAGGAGATCCCGCTGGATGTGGTCTGGGAGGATGATGACTGTCTGGTCATCAATAAGCCAAAGGGTCTGGTGGTGCATCCTGCCGCCGGACATTGGGATGGGACGCTTGTCAATGCGCTCATGTACCGCTGCGCCGGAGAGCTTTCCGGCATCAACGGCGAACTGCGTCCGGGCATCATCCACCGCATCGATAAGGATACCTCCGGCCTTCTGATTGTCGCAAAGAATGATTTTGCCCATCAGGCGCTCTCCGCGCAATTGCAGGATCATACCCTCAGCCGGGTTTATGAATGCATTGTCTGCGGCGGTGTACACGAGGACAGCGGCACCATCAGCGCACCCATCGGCAGATCCAGCCATGACCGCAAGAAAATGGCGATCACCCCCGATGGAAAACCGGCAGTGACCCATTTCGAAGTGATCAGGAGATACCGCGGCTACACCCATCTCCGCTGCCATCTGGAAACCGGGCGCACCCATCAGATTCGTGTTCATCTGGCATCAAAGGGTCACCCGATTCTGGGCGATACGGTCTATGGCCGCAAGAACCCGGAAATGGGCATGGATACGCAATGTCTCCACGCCTGCCGCCTGCGCTTCCGTCACCCGCGCACGGGGGAGAGTGTGGAGGTCTCCTGCCCGTTGCCGGAGGATTTTCAGAATGTGCTGAAAAAGCTGATCCCAATCGAATAAAAACTATGGCAGAGGAAAGTAATATGCTTCCTCTGCCATTTCCTTATTTATGATATTTGCTTCCGGCCTGAATCGCTTCGGCGCGGTAGAGCTGCTCGAGAACCATGACCCGTGCCAGATGGTGGGGGAAGGTCATGGGGGACATGGAGAGCTTCAGATCCGCTTTGGCCTTGACCTCCGGCGCGAGACCGAAGGAGGAGCCGATTACGAAGCAGGCGCTGCTCTTTCCGTTGGCTTTGACCTTGGAGAGCGTGTCTGCCAGCGCCTCGGAGGACAGCAGCTTCCCCTCCGGCGTGAGGATGCAAAGCCATGCGCCCTTGGGAACCTTGCTGAGAATTTCCGCTCCCTCCCGTTGCAGACCGTCGCTGATCTGCGCAGGAGAAGGTTCTTCCGGGAGGCGGTACTCAGGAAGCTCCAGAAGCGAGAATTTGCAGTAGCCCTTCAATCGCTTGCCGTATTCCTCGGCGGCGGCGAGATAGAATTTTTCTTTCAGTTTTCCGACGGTGATGAGTGTTATGGAGAACATGCTACCTCCTAGGCGCCAAAGGAACGGAAAAGACCGGCATTTGCCATCGAATAGTATTCATTTTCCGCAATGATAATATGATCGGCCAGCGGAATGGACACGGCATTCAGCGCCCGCCAGATGCGGCGGGTGGTGGATTCATCCTCAGCAGAGGGAAGGGCAATGCCGCAGGGATGGTTGTGGGCGATGATCACGGTGCTGGCATTGTAGTGCAGTGCCGTTTCCACAATGCTGCGCACGGAGACATCCGCCGCATTCACGCTGCCTTCTCCCAGCTTGCGGCAGGCAATGACCTTGCACTTGCCGTCAAGGCAGAGAATATAAACCATCTCCCGGTTGACATCAAAGAAATAGGGGAGCAGATACTCGGCACATTTGGCGGTGGTATCCAAAATACCCCGGGAGCGCGCCTGAATGCGCTCCTGCTGAGCGGCGGCGGAGAGCTGCCCGACCAGCCGGATGAGAATGGCGGCATTCTGGGTCATGCCCTCTACCTCCAGAAGCCGGTGCAGATCGGCATCCATCACGGCGCTGAAGCTGCCGAAGTCCTTCAGCAGCGCGTGGGCAAGCAGGTTGGTATCTTTTCTGGGAATGGCATAAAACAGCAGCAGCTCCAGCCGGGTGACCTCGTTGAGGGCTTCAAAACCGCCGCGCAGATAGCTTTCGCGCAGACGACTGCGGTGACCTTCATGGGGCTTCTTTGCGGGTTTTGCATCCATAGTTGTCCTCCAATCCGCTGCTTCCTTATGACTTTCCGGGAAGCAGAGGCTTTAAATACTGCCCCGTGGCAGAATCCGGGCAGGCCGCAATATCCTCCGGGGTTCCGCAGGCAACGATCTGACCGCCGCCGCTTCCTCCCTCGGGACCGAGATCAATAATATAGTCTGCGGTTTTGATGACATCCAGATTATGCTCGATGACCAGCACGGTGTTGCCTGCCTCTACCAGCGTTTGCAGGACGCCGATGAGCTTTTGCACATCGTACATATGAAGGCCGGTGGTCGGCTCGTCGAGAATATAGATGGTTTTGCCGGTGGCGCACCGGGACAGCTCTGCGGAGAGCTTCACGCGCTGTGCCTCGCCGCCGGACAGGGTAGTGGAGGGCTGCCCCAGCTTCACATAGCCAAGGCCGACCTGCACCAGTGTTTCGACCTTTTTGCGGATGGAGGGGACGGAATCGAAGAATTCCAGCGCCTCATCAGCGGTCATATCCAGCACCTGGGCGATATTTTTTCCTTTGTAGGTGACCTCCAGCGTCTCGCGGTTATAACGCCGCCCCTGACAGACCTCGCAGGGGACATAGACATCCGGAAGGAAGTGCATTTCGATTTTAATGAGGCCGTCACCGTTGCAGGCCTCGCAGCGGCCGCCCTTGACATTGAAGGAGAAGCGGCCCGGCCCGTAGCCCCGCATTCTGGCCTCAGCGGTGGAGGCGAAGAGATTGCGGATTTCGGTGAAGAGCTCAGTATAGGTTGCAGGATTGGAGCGGGGAGAGCGCCCGATGGGGCTTTGGTCAATGCAGATGACCTTGTTCAGGTTCTCAAGGCCTTCAAACCGATCATGCTTTCCGGGACGCAGACGGGCATGATTCAGAGAAGTTGCCAGCTTTTTATAGAGAATTTCATTGACCAGACTGGATTTACCGCTGCCGGAGACACCGGTCACGCAGATAAAGCAGCCCAAAGGCAGGGAAATATCAATATTTTGCAAATTATTCTCCCGGCAGCCGAAGACCTTCAGCTCATGGCCGTTTCCTTTCCTGCGTGTTTGCGGCACAGGGATGGAGCGCTTGCCGGAAAGGTATTGCCCGGTAAGGGAGCGCGGTTCAGCCATGATATCCTCAAGAGAACCGGCGGCAACGATCTCGCCGCCATGCACGCCGGCGCCCGGGCCGACATCCACAATGAAATCGGCAGCGCGTATGGTATCTTCGTCGTGCTCCACCACAAGTAGGGTGTTGCCGATATCGCGCAGATCCTGAAGCGTTGACAGGAGCCGTGCATTGTCCCGCTGGTGCAGGCCGATGCTGGGCTCATCGAGAATATAGAGCACACCCATCAGGCTGGAGCCGATCTGCGTGGCAAGTCGGATGCGCTGACTTTCACCGCCGGACAGGGTTCCCGCCCCGCGGCTCAGGGTCAGATATTGCAGACCCACATCCCGGAGGAAATGCAGTCTGGAGCGAATTTCCCGGAGAATGGGCTGCGCAATGACAGCCTGCGAGCCGGTCAGCTCCAGACCGTCCAGAAATTCCAGCGCTTGCGTGACGCTCAGATTACAAAATTCTGAAATGCTCAGGCCGCCTACGGTGACGGCTCTGGAAATGGGGCTCAGTCTTGCGCCGCCGCAGGCAGGGCACGGCTGCATGGTCATGCAGTCCTCCAAATCCTTGCGGATGGAATCGGACTGGGTCTCGGTATAGCGCCGCTCGATATTGGGGATCAGACCCTCGAAGGCCTGCATAAGAACGCCGTGACCGTTGCCCCGGTCATAGTGCAGCTCCAGCTTTTCGCCCCGCGTGCCGTTGAGCAAAACATCCATGGCAGCAGGGGAGAGGTTCTTGATCGGTTCATAAAGGGAGAAGCGGTATTTTTTAGACAGCGCCTCGTAATACATCCGGGCGATGGAGTCGTTTTTGATGTTGCCCCAGCCGGAGCATTCGATGCCGCCGTCAAAGATGGAGCGATCCGGGTTCGGAATGATCATGGCGGGATCGACCTTCCGCCGGAAGCCCAGACCGGTGCATTCCGGGCAGGCGCCGTAGGGATTGTTGAAGGAGAACATTCGGGGCGACAGCTCCGGCAGAGAGACGCCGCATTCCTCACAGGCATAGTTCTGGGAGAAAATGGAGCGCTCATCCGTTTCGATTTCGTGGAGCACAGCCAGTCCGTCGGCGTGAGCCAGTGCGGTCTCTACGGAGTCAGTCAGTCTGCGGGTGATGCCGTCGCGCATGATGAGGCGGTCAACCACCAGCTCGATCAGATGCTTTTTATTTTTGTCCAGCGTAATAGTCTCAGACAGGTCATAAAGGTTGCCGTCAATGCGGGCGCGAACAAAGCCGGATTTTCTGGCATCCTGCAAAACCTTGGTGTGTTCGCCCTTTTTGCCTCGGATGACCGGCGCAAGGATTTGGAATTTCGTGCCCTCGGGCAGGGTGCAGATGCGGTCTACGATCTGGTCGATGGTCTGGCGGCGAATTTCTTTGCCGCATTTCGGGCAATGGGGCACACCGGCTCTTGCCCAGAGGAGGCGGAGATAATCGTAGATTTCCGTGACGGTACCGACAGTGGAGCGGGGATTCTTGGAGGTGGTCTTCTGGTCGATGGAGATGGCCGGGGAAAGACCGTCGATGGCGTCCACATCCGGCTTGTCCATCTGCCCTAAGAACTGCCGGGCATAGGAGGAGAGGGATTCGACATAGCGCCGCTGTCCCTCGGCGTAGATGGTATCAAAGGCAAGTGACGACTTTCCGGAGCCGGACAGCCCGGTGAGCACCACCAGCTGATCGCGGGGAATCGTAACATCTACGTTTTTTAAATTGTGCGATCGAGCGCCGCGAATGGAAATATGAGAGTGCATAGTGTCTCCTATGGCATATGATGCCGCAATAATGATTACTTAGTATTGTATCATACGTCCGGAAAAGATGCAAGAAGGGATGATAGAATAACATTTTTCCCCTGTTTATACTTTTGAATAAGAATTGTTTTTATTTTTTTGTTATCGCTGCTTTACCTTTGGGTCGAAATCTGGTATGATATACTAGTTAAAACTTTTTTATTTTCCGCGTGGAGGAGGTAGCCATGCAAAAGATCGGATTTGATAATGAAAAGTATTTAGAACTCCAGACCAAACGGATTCTGGAGCGTGTGGACTATTTTGGCGGCAAGCTGTATCTGGAATTCGGCGGCAAGCTTTTTGATGATTATCATGCTTCCCGCGTCCTTCCGGGCTTCCTGCCGGACAGCAAGATGCGGATGCTGCTCCAGCTGAAGGATCAGGCGGAGATCATCATTGCCATCAACGCCAACGACATTCAGAAGAATAAGCGCCGCGGCGATCTGGGCATCACCTATGATCTGGATCTGATGCGCCAGATTGATGCATTCCGTGAATACGGCCTGTATGTGGGCAGCGTGGTGCTGACGCGCTATGCCAGCCAGCCTTCGGCTATGGCCTTTGAGCGTCGCCTGCAGAGCCTGGGCATTCGTACCTATCGCCATTACAGCATTCCGGATTATCCTTCCAATGTTTCCCTCGTGGTTTCGGATGAGGGCTTCGGCAGGAACGATTATATTGAGACCTCCCGCCCGGTCGTGGTAGTCACAGCGCCCGGCCCCGGAAGCGGGAAGATGGCCACCTGCCTGAGCCAGCTCTATCATGAGGATAAGCGGGGCGTTGCGGCGGGCTATGCAAAATATGAGACCTTCCCCATCTGGAATCTGCCCTTAAAGCACCCGGTCAACCTTGCCTATGAGGCGGCAACGGTCGATCTTTCTGATGTCAACATGATTGACCCCTTCCATCTGGAGGCCTATGGGGAGACCACAGTCAACTATAACCGCGACATTGAGATTTTCCCCGTTTTGAAGGCCATGTTCTATCAGATGAGAGGGGACTGCCCCTACAAGAGCCCCACGGATATGGGCGTGAATATGGCGGGCTTTGCCATTGTTGATGATGAGGTATGCCGCGAAGCCTCCTGGCAGGAGATCATTCGCCGCTATTATGCCACGGCCTGTGCGGTGAAGAAAGCGGATGCGGAGCCTGCGCAGGTGCAGAAGCTGGAGATGCTCCTGCGCTCTGCCGGAATTGATACCTCCATGCGCCGTACCGTTCCCGCTGCCCTGACCAAGGCAGAGGTCACCGGCGGCCCTGCGGCAGCCATTGAGCTGCCCGACGGCACCATTGTGACCGGCCACACCTCCGATCTGCTGGGTGCTGTATCTGCGGCGCTCCTGAATGCCTTAAAGCGTCTGGCAGGAATTGACCACGGCATTAAGCTCCTTTCTCCCACCGTCCTGACGCCCATCCAGACCCTGAAGGTGCAGCATCTGGGCAGCCGCAACCCGCGCCTGCATTCGGATGAGGTGCTTCTGGCGCTGTCCATCTGCGCCGTGACCAACCCCGTGGTGGCACAGGCGCTCGAACAGCTGGATAAGCTGCGCGGCTGCCAGATTCATTCCTCTGTCCTCCTGTCCTCTGTTGACGAGGAAGTCATCATGCGCCTCGGCGCCAACCTGACCTGCGAGCCGGTCTATCAAAGCTCACGACTGTATCATAAATAATCTTTTGGATTCCAACTGAAGCATCAGCGATACAGGATCAAAAGAATTGCATAGAAGAACAGCGAACCTTTCGTCAAGAGAAGTCCTGATGAAAGGTTCGCTTATTGTTTGGAAATCAAGAAAGGTTGCCGTATTTGTCGCAGGATACGCTGACACTTTTTGTAGTATTAATTCCGCTATATTTAACAGTTCCACTAGCTGTTGCAACATTTCCAGATGTATATGCACTTTTTGTCACATAGGAAGCTCCTGCATTGTAAATTCTAACAGTTGCAGATGAAGCCGTTGCTGTTACAGAAACACCATATGTATACGAAAAAGTTCCATCAACAATTACGCTCCATACAATAGAACCCGAGGCGGTATAGTAGGATGCTGTTTTTGTTCCGTTTTTTGTGGAAGCCAAAACGCCCTTTGCAAGGCTGGTAGAAGACTCTACAGCATATTCCGTTATAATATAATCTCCATTTTGCAAATATTCAATGGAAGAGAATTGTTCATTATGCGGTATGCAACTTGCAAATGCTGAAATAGAGAACATTGTGATAAGTAAGATAAGAATTGTTACTCTGCGAATTACTGTCTTCATGGTGACTTCTCCATTCTATGTTAATATTCTGCAATTGTACTAAAATCAGGCAAATGCGTTCCTTCCTGTGCAGGTTCCTCTTCCCAGTGACCTTGTGTAAAATCGTGGAAGTCAGCGATATATATGGCACCATAAATCAGTATAGCGGTGACCAGAATGCAGATGGCAATCAAGAAAATATTGGCGTTTTTCTTTTTACTGGATAAAACTTTCTTTGTTGTGGCGAATTCATCCGATTGCAGAAAGCTCTCAGCAATGGCCTCAGGGGAACCGAAAATGTTTTTTAGCTCTGGCAGGGTAGCATTGGGGTGTTCCTCCATATAGGCGGCAATGTTCCCGCGAAGGTCACGCAAAAAGGCAGTACGCTTCTTTCTGGGACAGGTGTACAGATTGCCTTCGATCTGCTTCAGGTACTGCTCAATTTCCCGGCTCATGTCTCTTCCTCCGTGTATGTTAATACATTGCGAATACCGCTCTGCACCAGCTCATTGCGGGCAATCAGCTCCTGAAGGTAGCTTTCACCGGAGGGGGTCAGATGGTAATACACATGTGTCATTCGTCCGCGCTTGCCAAAGGTCTCTACTCGGTCGGAGATCAGCCCCTTGTCAGTTAGCTTATAGAGAATAGGATATAGTGAGCCGCCCTGAACCTCCAGAACGCCCCTGCTCATGCTGTTGATCTTTTTCATTATCTCGTAGGCATATAAATCCCCGGAGCGCAGCAGAAAAAGAGACAGCAACTCTATAATACTCTTGTCGTAAATCATTTGAGCCATAGCAGAATCCTCTTTATAATAGATTATATCACATAATTACAATTGTCAATATATATAATTTATATATATTATATTGACAATTATATTTTTCTATGGTATTCTTGAGTTGGTAGTTAATTTCCAAAAGACAGATGCACAATGATGTTTAGTTGCATATATCTGCCTGATAGTAAATTCAATCGAAATGATTTGAATTTGAAGATGAAGGGAATGATGCTTTTGATTGCTTTTGAAGGGTAAAACATCAAAAAAGATATTGTTTATTTGAAGGAGATTTATATGAAATACTTTGAAAAAATACTGGCTGTTTTTGTTGTTTTTGCAATTTTCATCAGCATGATACCTACCGTATTTGCAGCAGAGCCTTCCGGAAAATGTGGTGAAAAGCTGAGCTGGAGCTTTGATGAAGCCACCGGCAAGCTGAGCATCAGCGGCAGCGGAGACATGGATGACTATGCAAGCAATGCACCTTGGGCGGCACTGCCGGTCTGCGAGGTTTCCCTGCCTGACGGTCTGACCGGCATCGGCAGCTATGCTTTTTCTGGCTTGGATATCGCGCATGTCACGATCCCGGACAGCGTAAAGCGTATCGGCGCAGGTGCTTTTGCGTATACTGCGATAAAATCCGTGCAATTTGGCACAGGTATCCGGGAAGTGCCGAACTATGCGTTCCAGTCCACCCAGCTGGAATCGGTCATTCTGCCGGAGACGATCCAATCTATCGGCTATGAAGCATTTGGCTATTGCACAAAGCTGGCGCGTGTTGCCGTATTGAACAAGTCCCTTGGCATTGATGAATACGGCTTCCACGAATTCCCGGTTCCCATGGCATCTGATGTGAACATCGGCACACCCTACATCACCTTTTACGGATACGCAGGCTCCACCGCACAGACCCATGCAGCGGAAAATCCAATAATGTGCGGCTTCAAGGCCATTACGGAATGGAATTGCGAGAAGGATGGCCACCCCTATAAGGGCGGCATCTGCGCAGCCTGCGAAGGCGAAAATCTTCTGGCTGCCTTCAAGGATTTGCCCAAGGTCGGAACCTGGCAGTATGATGCTATTGCCTATTGCGTAGAGCACGGCATCATGAACGGTATGTCCACCACGGAGTTCTCGCCCAACGGCAACCTTACCCGCGGTCAGCTGGTCACGGTGCTCTACCGCGTTGCCGGAAAACCTGAGGTTTCCTATGAGAAGGTCTTCCCCGATGTGCGCTCCAACGAATACTACACCCTGCCGATCATCTGGGCAGCAAAGAATGGCATTGTCAACGGCTTTGAGGATGGCACCTTCCGTCCCAACACGCCTGTCACCAGAGAGCAGCTTGCCACCATCCTCTACCGCTACAGCGGCAGCCCCGCCGTTTCCGGTGACCTGAGTGCCTACCCCGATGCAGCTGCCGTTCAGAGCTACAGCAAGCTTCCCATGCTCTGGGCAACCCAGAACGGCTTCCTCCCCGGCACAACCGAAGAAATCGCCAAACGCCTTGCCCCGCGCGCCAATGCCGCCCGCGTGCAAATTGCAGGCTTCATCATGCGCTATCTTGAATCCTGAATAACAAACAGGCGGTCACCGGATGCATGGGTGACCGCCTGTGATACATTTCATATGCAAGCGGGTGAGCATGGCTTGCCCGCTTTTTTGGAAGAATCAGAGATTGATGAACACCAGCCCCACAAGGCAGATGGCAACGCCGACGATTTTATTCCATGAAAGACCTTCCTTGTAGAGAAGAACGCCGACAACGACAAGGGCGATGGCTAAAAAGGCGCTCTGTACGATGGCTGCCGTGCTGACCGGCCAGCCGGCCTTGTAGGCGTAGAGCCAGCCTGTTTCCAGTCCCACAATCACAAGACCCAGAACGAAGGGCGTCCAGTTGAGATGGCGGAATTCCTGCCAGAGATTGCCTTCCTTACGGAGAATAAAATAGAGCACGGCAGAGAAGACGGCGGCCACCGCATAGGTCACGGTGAGGGAGGCCAGCGGGTGGATGGAATCGGGCTGGGATTTTGCACAGATGTGGTAGAGAATATTGGAAATGACCACCAGAGCAATGGGCCAGATGTAAGAAAACATAGCGTACCCTCCAAAAAAAAGAGCCGGCCAGAAGCAAATCCGGCGGCACAACGAAAAAGGAAAGAATGAAAAGAAAGCATTGACAGGGAAGGAGAAATATGGTACAATGTTAGCCCATACTGCGAAAGTGTGGCAATCGCATTTCCCCCCATCTTGGCTTCATCTTATCACATATCACCAAAGAGGTCAAGAGGAAAATTTGATTTTGTTAACAACTTACCCTGGTGTATCAAATATACCGCAGAATTACAAGAAAGGCTGTGAAGAATCTTATGGCACAAACGAAAGAAGTTCTCTTTGGTAAGACCCTGCGCCACAGCTTTGCCAAGTACGAGGAAGTTCTCAAGATGCCCAATCTGCTCAAGATCCAGAAGGATTCCTACCAATGGTTCCTGACCGACGGGCTGAAAGAGGTCTTCCGCGACGTGGGAAGCATCACCGACTACACCGGCAACCTTGAGCTCTCGTTCAAGGATTTCACCATGGACGAAAACCCCAAGTACACCGTGGAGGAATGCAAGGAACGCGACGCCACCTATGCCAAGCCCATCAAGGTCCGTGTGCAGCTGCTCAAGAAGAACACCGGCGAAATCAAGGAGCAGAGCATCTTCATGGGCGATTTCCCCCTGATGACCAACGGCGGCACCTTTGTCATCAACGGCGCGGAGCGCGTTATTGTCTCCCAGATCGTCCGCAGCCCCGGTATGTACTATGGCCATGAAGTGGATAAGGCCGATCAGCATACCTATAGCGCAACCGTCATCCCGTATCGCGGTGCATGGCTCGAATATGAGACCGATACCCAGGATACCTTCTTTGTCCGCATCGATAAGAACCGCAAGCTCCCCATCACCTGCCTGATCCGTGCCCTCGGCATTGTCAGCGACAGCGAGATCAAGGAGCTGTTCGGCGAGGATGTGCGCATCGTATCCACGCTTGAGCGCGATACCTGCCGCACCAGAGAAGAATCCCTGCTCGAAATCTACCGCCGCCTGCGTCCCGGCGAACCCCCCACAGTCGAAAATGCAGAGAGCTATCTGAACTCCCTGTTCTTCGACCCCCGCCGCTATGACGTTTCCAAGGTCGGCCGCTA
This sequence comes from Faecousia sp., assembly GCA_045628065.1. GTDB lineage: Bacteria > Bacillota > Clostridia > Oscillospirales > Oscillospiraceae > SVMC01. The sequence continues at coordinate 1,143 of JAZQOW010000067.1, read as the reverse complement.
TAAGTTCAACAAGAAGATGGACATCTGGTCCCGCCTTGCCAATCAGGTTCTGGCAGAGCCCATTGCTGACCCCATGACCGGCGAGGTGCTGGCAGAAGCCGGTGAAATGCTCGACAGAAAGGCCGCACATATGATCAGCGACCATGGCGTCAATGAAGCAATCATTGATGTCAATGGCACCCGCGTCAAGGTCTTCTCCAACGGCATGGTCGATATGTCCAAGTTCGTGGACTTCGATCCCAAGGAATACGGCATCAAGGAAAAAGTCAGCTTCAAGGTCCTGCGCGAAATGCTCGAAGCCCAGCCCGAGGATTGGGAAGAGGCCATTGAGCAGCGCCGTGATGAGCTGATTCCCAAGCACATCACCCCCGAGGATATCCTTGCCTCCATTAACTACCTCAACTGCATGGTCTACGGCGCCGGCACCACCGACGACATCGACCATCTCGGCAACCGCCGCCTGCGCTGTGTCGGCGAGCTGCTGCAGAACCAGTTCCGCGTGGGCTTCACCCGTCTCGAGCGCGTCATCCGCGAGCGCATGACGGTGCAGGAGCTTTCCGATGTCAGCCCACAGAGCCTCATCAATATCCGTCCCGTCACAGCTGCCATCAAGGAGTTCTTCGGCTCCAGCCCCCTGAGCCAGTTCATGGATCAGACCAACCCCTTGGCTGAGCTGGCCCACAAACGCCGTCTGTCTGCTCTGGGCCCCGGCGGCCTGAGCCGCGAGCGCGCCAACATGGAAGTCCGAGACGTGCACTACTCCCACTATGGCCGCATGTGCCCCATTGAGACTCCCGAAGGTCCCAACATCGGCCTGATCTCCTATCTGGCCACCTATGCCCGTATCAATGAGTACGGCTTTATCGAGGCACCCTTCCGCAAGGTAGTGGACGGCTGCGTGACCGACGAGGTGGTCTACATGACCGCTGATGTGGAAGATCAGTATGTGGTCGGTCAGGCTGCTGAGCCTACCGATGATAACGGTTACCTGACCAATCAGCGTATTACCTGCCGTCACCGTGACGAGATCATCGAAGTGGACCGGGAAGACATCGACCTCATCGACATCTCTCCCCGCATGATGGTCTCCATCGCCACGGCCATGATTCCGTTTTTGGAAAACGACGACGCAAACCGTGCCCT